>JAYRND010000332.1:0-5380 GCA_041904885.1 Burkholderiales bacterium | reverse complement strand
GATCACCACGCCGAGCACCGCGCGGCGGGCGCCGAGCGCTTCCGGTCCGGGATGAACCCGGTCGTGTCCCTCGATGAGGCGGGCCATCGCCAGCGTCATGTCGAGGGTATGGCGCGCGTCGTGATAGAGCGTGTCGCAGGGCAGGTACCCGGGATAGCGTCCCTCGAACAGCAGGTTGACGTCGTCGAAGGCGCGCGCGAGCGGCGCCCGGCCGGCGCCGGGATAGCGCGCGCCAAACAGCGCCACGACCGCGTCGCGCACCTGCGCCGAGTCCTCGACATTGACCCGGTTGGTGACGTCGTTCTGGTTGAGGCGGGGTTTCATCGCTTTTTAGTTGTAGTAACTGTCCCCCAAAAATTATCTTCGCCCGGCGACCGGGGCGGCAAGAGAATTTATCCTTTTGTCTCACAGAAGCTGACAAAAAACAATGGGAGCCGGCCGGTAAGCCGGGTTCTGTGCGGCGATCCCCCGAAGGGGACCACCCGGCAGCCATTCCTCTAGGCCCTTGATTACTCAGGGGCTCAAGCCACCTACCCGCAAGCTTCGGTCGAGCCGACCTCGGACGCTTGCCTATTTGGTGTTGCTCCGGATGGAGGTTGCCGCGTTTCACCCCTGACCTCGAGCACCCTTGCGAGCGCCCTCAACCAGGACTCGTCTCTGTGGCCCTATTCGTCGCCTTCGTGCACGCTTGCGCGTGCATCTATCCGCGCCGGGCCGTTAGCCCGCATCCCGCTCTCTGGAGCCCGGACTTTCCTCTGTACCTCGCGGCACAGCGGCTGCCTGGCCGACTCCCGCTGCCATTTTACAGCGCTGGAGCGGGCGAAAATGCCGCAAGTCGTCGTAGAACTCAGGCTGCCCGCTGCCCGGGTGCCAGCCTGGATAGCCGAACACCGGCAACGGGGGAAGATCCTTTGGCGTCTGCAGGCGCGCGATCGCTCGCGCCGCGCACTCGTCGGGATTCTCCGCGATACCGGAGAACACCACTTTGCAGGTGATCGACGGCCGAGGCTCGAGCGCCTGCTCGAGCACGGCGTGGCCCACCACGACGATGCGGAATTCCCGCCAGCGATCGACGAACAGCTCTCGCCAGCGCGCCTGGCGCACGAGTGATTCGGCCTCCGGGGTACCGGCGACGATCGCGCCGCCTTCATCGAAGATGGTGAGCATGTCGCGCAGCCGGCCGCGTCGCCCGCCTTCGCGCGGGATTTCCGCCGCGTGCATGGCGTTGATGCGCGCCTTGGTCTTCGGGAACGCGAGCCAGGCGAGCGCGTTGAACAGGTCGTGCCTGCTCTCCGGTCGCGTCTGTACCTGGCCGGTCTCGAACAGATGGACTTCGTAGTAGGGGTCGGAAGGCGCGCGGGGAACGAAGCGAACCGGCCTGCCGCTTTCCGTCCTCAGCGAATGCTCTTCGGCAAGGGCGTTCAATTCCGCGAGAGTGAATTCCCGCAATCTCCCGAAGAACGGCCTGACGGAATCGAAAACCGGATGGGCTAGGCGAGCTTCCAAGGGATGGTCTCGCCGGCGCGCATCGGCACCAGCTCCTCGCCGCCGAATCGCAGCGTCTCCGGCACGGTCCACTCCTCGCGTACGAGCGTGATGCTGCCTTTGTTGCGCGGCAACCCGTAGAAATCGGCGCCATGGTGGCTGGCGAAGGCCTCGAGGCGATCGAGGGCGCCGGCCTCCTCGAAAGCGGCGGCGTAGAGCTCGATCGCGGCGTGGGCGGTGTAGATCCCCGCGCAGCCACAAGCGGCCTCCTTGGTTGCGCGGGCGTGCGGCGCGCTGTCGGTGCCGAGGAAGAACTTCGGGTTGCCCGAGGTCGCCGCCGCCACCAGCGCCTCGCGATGCTCCTCCCTCTTGAGCACCGGCAGGCAGTAGTGGTGCGGGCGGATCCCGCCGAGGAACAGCGCGTTGCGGTTGAGCAGCAGGTGGTGCGCCGTGATGGTGGCGGCGATGTTCGGGCCGGTCACTTCCACGTAATGGACCGCGTCGCGCGTGGTGATGTGCTCGAGCACGATCTTCAGGCCCGAGAACCGCTCGACCGTCGGACCCAGGATCTCCTCGATGAACGCCTTCTCCCGGTCGAACACGTCCACGCCGGGATCGGTCGCTTCGCCATGGATGAGCAGCGGCATGCCGAGCTGCTCCATCTTTTCCAGCGCGGCGAAGCAGCGCGAGATGCGCGTCACTCCCGCGTCCGAGTGCGTCGTCGCCCCCGCCGGGTAGAGCTTCACGCCCTGCACGCGGCCGGAAAGCTTCGCGCGCGAGATCTCTTCCGGCGGCGTGTCGTCGGTGAGGTACAGGGTCATCAGAGGCTCGAAGGCCGCGCCATCCGGCAGCGCACCGAGGATGCGGTCCCTGTAGTGCAGCGCCTGCTGAGTTGTCCGCACCGGCGGCTTCAGGTTCGGCATCACGATGGCGCGCGCGAACTGCCGTGCGCTGTGCGCCAGCACCGAGGCCATCGCCGGTCCGTCGCGCAGGTGCAGGTGCCAGTCGTCCGGCCGGGTGATGGTGAGGCGCTCCACGGCCGCGATTCTACTTGGGCTTGTAGAGTGCGTTCCGCGGTACGCCCGTGATCTTTGCGGCGAGCCGTGCCGCATCACCCGGCGGCATTTCCTTCGCCAGGATGGCGCGCACACGCTCTCCCTCGGCAGCATCCGTTTGTTCCCCCGCGCCGGGCCCGAGAACCAGCACGAATTCGCCGGCCTGCCGGTGCGCGCCCGCCGCGAGCCAGGCGGGGGCGTCAGCCAGCCTCATGCGCGCGACCTCCTCGAATTTCTTGCTCAGCTCGCGGGCGATGACGATCTCGCGCTCCGGGCCGAAGCGCTCGAGCAGGGCCTGCGCGGTCGCCAGCACGCGGTGGGGAGCTTCGTAGAGGATCACGGGCCAGGGGACGTCAAGCGCCTCCAGCGCTTTTTTCTGCCCGGCCGGCAAAAAGCCGGCGAAAAGGAACCGGCCCGCGTCGAATCCGGCTGCCGAGAACGCGGCGATTGCCGCGCTCGGCCCCGGGACGGGGACCACGCGCAGGCCCTCCCGGTGCGCGGCGGCGACCAGCAGCGCCCCCGGGTCGGAGACCCCCGGCGTGCCGGCGTCGCTGACCAGCGCCACTGTTTCGCCTTCGCGCAGCGCCGCCAGCAGCCGGTTGCTCATTTCCCGCTCGTTGTGCGCATGCAGCGCGACCGTGCGGGCCGCGATGCCGTGGTGCGCGAGCAGGGCGCGCGACGTACGGGTGTCCTCGCAGGCGACGATGCGCGCCGCGCGCAGGACCTCGATCGAGCGCGGGCTGGAGTCGGCGAGGTTGCCGATCGGCGTGGCGACGACGTACAGCGTTCCGAACGCGGGGGAGGGCGGCGGCTTCAGGGGCGGGTCAACCGTAGGTTGCGGCGGACCGTTAAGGTGCCATGAACCGGGCCGGCGCGCGAGCCGAGGAACTGTGTGCGGAGCTGATGCGCGGCGCCGGTCTGCGCGTGCTGGCGCGCAACTGGCGCTGCCGGCATGGGGAAATCGACTTGGTCGCCGAGGAAGGCGGCACGCTGGTGTTCGCCGAGGTGCGCTACCGGCGCGACCAGCGCTACGGCGGCGCTGCGGAAAGTGTCACTGCCGCCAAGCGGGCGCGGCTGATCGCCGCCGCGCGCCTGTACCTCAAGTGGCGCCCGGACGCGGACTGCAGGTTCGACGTGCTGCTGCTCGATGCGCTCGAGGGCGGGCGCATCCAGTGGATCCGCAATGCGTTCGTGGCTTAGCGCGCTCTGCCTCCTCCTGCCTCTTTCCGCCCCTGCCGACGGGCCCCGCGTGCAGCTGCTCGTGCAAAGCTCGCCGCTCGCCGGCTACCGATACGCCGAGGCCGCCGAAGTCTGGCCGCTGCTGCGCGAGGGCGATGCGCTCGAGCTGGTGCACGAGCCCGTCAACGCTCACGATGCGAACGCGGTGCGCGTAGAGTGGCGCGGCCGCAAGCTCGGATACGTGCCGCGGCGGCAGAACGCGGCGCTTGCCTGGGGACTGGAGCGAGGCGCCGCGCTGCGTGCGCGCATCAGCCGCCTCACCGCGCATCCGAACCCGGCGCGGCGCATCGAGTTCGAGGTGTACATCGAGTAAAATGCCGCCGATGGAAGCGCAGGTTGCGTCGCATTTTGCCGACAGCGCGCGGCTCAATCAGGAATCGGCGAGGGTCCTCGCAGCTCCCATCGCCCGCGCGATCGCGCAGATGTGCGATGCGCTCGCGGCGGGCGGCAAGATCCTTGCCTGCGGCAACGGCGGCTCGGCCGCCGACGCCCAGCATTTCGCCGCAGAGCTCGTCAACCGCTTTGAGCGGGAGCGCGCCCCGCTCGCGGGCCTCGCCCTGACCACGGATTCCTCGGCCCTGACCGCGATCGGCAACGACTACGGCTACGAGCAGGTGTTCGAGAAGCAGCTGCGCGCGCTCGGCAGGAAGGGCGACGTTCTGCTGGCGATCTCCACCTCGGGGAATTCGGCGAACGTGCTGGCCGCGATGCGCGCGGCCCGGGAACTTGGACTGCCGATCGTCGCTCTTACCGGCAATGGCGGCGGCAAGATGGCCGGGCTCCTGGGCGAAACCGATGTGCACGTCTGTGTCCCGCACACGCGAACGATGCGCATCCAGGAAGTCCACCTGCTGGCGCTGCACTGCATCTGTGACGGCATCGACACGCAGCTTTTCGGAGGCAAGAAATGAAAAAGAACCGCAATCCAGTCCTGGCCCTGCTCGCGACAATACTGGCGCCCCTGCTCCTGCAGGGATGCGCGGGCGTGGCGGTCGTCGGCGCGGGCTCAGCGGCGCTGTCCGCGATCGACCGGCGCACCACCGGGGTGCAGATCGAGGACGAGCGCATCGAGCTCGTCTCTTCGAACCGCTTCGGCGAAAAGTACGGCGACAAGGCGCACATCAACATCACCGCGTATAACCGCAATGTGCTGCTGACCGGCGAGGTGCCCGATGCCGCCGCCAAGGACGAGATCGGCAAGATCGTCCGGGGCGTGCCCAACGTGCGAGGCATCACCAATGACCTCGAGGTGGGCCCGGCCAGCTCGTTGAGCGCCAGGGCGACGGACTCCGGGATCACGGGCAAAGTGAAGGCCCGCTTCGTGGACGCGAACAAGTTCAACGCGGTGCACGTCAAGGTCGTCACCGAGGCATCGGTGGTCTACCTGCTCGGCATCGTCACGGAAGCCGAGGCTAACGACGCGGTGGAGATCGCGCGCACCACGAGCGGCGTGAAGAAGGTCGTCAAGATTTTCGAATACTGCAAGCCGAGCGACCCGGCCTCCCCCCCGCGCGGCGCGGGCAGGGCCCAGCCCGAGCAAGCGGAAAACAAGTAGGCGGCCCGGCCAGCCTTTCGCGAAAAACAAAGTCCCGCCCGCCCGG
>JAYRND010000331.1:0-13102 GCA_041904885.1 Burkholderiales bacterium | reverse complement strand
GGCTCCCGCAGCGTGCCCAGGTCCGGCCGCTTCCCGCGCGCGCGCTCGCCCTCGAAGATCTCCGAGACCAGCAGTCGCTCGTCGCTGGGCAGCCTGGACACCGGCCGCTCTAGCAGTCGAAGAACACGGTTTCCCCCTTGCCCTGGAGGATGACGTTCCATTCCAGCTGCCCCGCCGGGCCGCGCTTGGTGGCGACCAGCGTGCCGCGCCTCTGCGCCGGCACCAGGGCGAGCACGGGATCCTGCGCGTTGGCGGGCTCGTCCGGGAAATAGATGCGCGAGACCAGTTGCTTCAGCTGGCCGCGCATGAAGATCTGCACGCCGATGTGCGGCGCCTGCAGTTTTCCGCCGGGTCCGGGCACGCGGCCCGGCTTGATGGTGTGGAAGCGGAATCCGCCGTCGTCGTCGGTTGCCGAGCGCCCGAAGCCGCGGAAGCGCTTGCCGCCGTACTTGCCGCGGCTGTCGGCCTGCCAGATCTCGACCAGCGCGTCGTTCACCGGCTTGCCGTCGCCGTCGAGCACGCGTCCCCGGATGGTGACGCGCTTGCCGGGAACGCCGGCCGGCGCGAGCCTCTCGGTGATCAGCCATGTCAGGCCGATGTGCAGGTAGGGACCGACGGTCTGTGAAGTGGTGGCGTGCAGGCTCATGGCGTCACCTTTTTGCGGTTTTCCATCGGCGTTTCCTCAGGGCCGCGCAGGACGATGTCGAAGCGGTAGCCGAGCGCGTGCTCCGGGATCGTGGTTTCCCAATCGAGCGCGGAGACAAGGCGCTTGCGCGCGCGCTCGTCGGGGACGCAGTTGTACATCGGGTCTTCGTCCAGCAGCGGGTCGCCGGGGAAATACATCTGCGTCACCAGGCGCTGCACAAACGCCTGTCCGAAGAGGGAAAAATGGATGTGCGCCGGCCGCCAGGCGTTGTAGTGGTTGCGCCACGGGTACTCGCCGGGCCGGATGGTGACGAATCGGTAATGGCCCCGCCTGTCGGTAAGCGCGCGGCCGCAGCCGGTGAAGTTGGGGTCGGTGGGCGCGTCGTGCTGGTCTACGCGGTGCGGGTAGCGGCCGGCCGCGTTCGCCTGCCAGATCTCGACGAGCGTGTTCGGCACCGGCCGGCCGTTCTCGTCCAGTACGCGGCCGCTGACGATGATGCGCTCGCCGATCGGGTCGCCTGCATGCTGTCGGGTGAGGTCGTGGTCCCCGCGCTGCACCTCGCCAAACCCGAACACCGGCGCTGTCAGCTCGGTCTCGGTCTGCGGCAGCATGACGAGCGGCTGCGTGGGCGCCCGCTTCACCGTGGAGGCGTACCGCGGGAACAAGTAGTCCGGCTGCGTGCCGGCGACGGGGCGCCGGTAAGGGGTCGGGTTCGGCATCTTGCTTTCTCCTCTATTCGGCATCGGGTTGCCTGGACGGCTGCGCGCGGTCGAAGGCGTCGAGTTTCATGCATTCGGCGAACACGCGCATCGCAACCGGGTATGGCGCGGTGTCGCACTGGTAGCGCTGCGCATTGAAGATCTGCGGCACGAGGCAGCAGTCGGCGATCGTAGGCACATCGCCGTGGCTGTACCTGCCCGTGCCGGCGCCGGCCAGCTGGGCTTCCAGCCTGGCGAGGCCATCGGCGATCCAGTGCCGGTACCAGGCGTTCACCTGCTCCTCGCTCTGGCCGAGCGCGCGCTTCAGGTGCTGGAGCACGCGCAGGTTGTTGAGCGGATGGATCTCGCAGGCGACCAGCAGTGCGAGCGAGCGCACGCGCACTCGGCCGGGCGGGTCTTTGGGCAGCAGCGGCGGCTGCGGGTGCGTCTCTTCCAGGTACTCGATGATGGCGAGCGACTGGGTGAGGAGGTGCCCTCCGTCCTCCAGCGTCGGCAGCAGCGCTTGCGGGTTGAGCGCGCCGTAGGCGGGTTGCCGGTGCTCGCCCCTGGGGAGGTGCACGTACGCCGCTTCGTAGGGGAGCCCCTTCAGGTTCAGTGCGATGCGCACGCGGAACGCGGCCGAGCTGCGGAAATAGGTATGCAGCTTCATCGCAGGCCCAGCAACTTTGCCGCGTTCTCTTTCAGGATCAGCGGCCGCACCTCGGGCTTGATCGGCAGCTTGGCGAAATCCGCGAGCCAGCGGTCGGGCAGGATCACCGGGTTGTCGCTGCCGAAGAGAACGCGGTCCTTGAGCAGCGTGTTGGCGTACTGCACGAGCTTGGGCTCGAAATACTTCGGCGACCAGCCCGAAAGGTCGATGTAGACGTTGGGCTTGTGCAGGGCGACCGACAGCGCCTCGTCCTGCCAGGGCACGGACGGGTGCGCCATGATGATCGGCATCTCCGGAAAATCGGCCGCCACGTCGTCCAGGTGCACGGGGTTGGCGTACTTGATGCGCAACCCGCCGCCGCCGGGCATGCCGGCACCGATGCCGGTCTGGCCGGTGTGGAACAGCGCCGGCAGCTTCGCCTCGGCGATCGCCTCGTAGAGCGGATAGACGTCGCGGTCGTTCGGGAAGAAGCCCTGGATGATCGGGTGGAACTTGAAGCCGCGCACGCCGAAATCCCTGATCAGCCGCCGCGCCTCGCGCACGCCCATCTTGCCGCGGGCCGGGTCGATGCTGGCGAACGGAATGGCGATGTCCTTGTGCTCGTGCGCGGATTCGGCGACCTCCTCGTTGGAGATGCGCCGGATGCCCATGCCGCGCTCGTGATCGACGGTGAAGACCACGAAGGCGATCTTGCGCTCGCGGTAGTAGTCTGCCATCTGCGCGATGGTCGGGTGCTTCACCGTGTAGCGGAAGTAGCGCCCGCGCGCTTCCAGCGCCTCCTTCTCCGCCTCGTCGGGGAGCACGCGCGTCGAGGTCTCGGCGTGCGTGTGGACATCGATCGCAATCAGATCATTCAGCTGGATGCTCATGGCGAGGCCACAATGATGCTCGGATCCGGCGGCTCCGCATAGAGCTGTTCCACCAGCGCGGCCCGGCTGGCGAGCACGGCGCGCTGGTTGATCGAGCCCTTGTCGGTGATCTCGCCCGCATCGATGGAGGGCGGCGCGGTCATGACGAGCGCGCGGACGATGCGCGTGGAGCTGCCGGTCGCCGCGCCCGCCAGCTGGCGGAAGATTCGCTCCAGGTAAATGCGAATCTCTCCGGCCGGGAGGTCGCGGCAGACGACCGTGTTCAGGAACACCAGCGCGCCCAGCCGGTCGCGGCCGTGCCCGGTGATCACGACGTCCTGGACGAGCGGCGAGCAGGCCGAGTTCACCTTCGCGCGCAGGGGGCCGACACTCACCCAGGTGCCGGTGGTGAGCTTGAAGTCCTCGGTGGTGCGGCCGTCGAACTCGAAGCCCTGGCCCGGATCCGCCGGGTCGACAAAGCGCATCGCATCGCCGGTCCGGTAGTAGCCCTCCTCGTCGAAAGCAGCAGCGGTGAGCTCAGGCTGGCGCCAGTAGCCGGGCGTGACGCTCGGTCCGCGGAAGCGCGCCTCCAGCTTCTCGCCGACCGGAGCAAGCTTCATTTCCACGCCGTCCACCGGCAGCCCTACGGTGCCGGCGCGCGCCGCGCCGCGGCTCGTGAACATCGCGGCGGGCGCCGTCTCGGTGGCGCCATAGCCGGTGATCCAGAGGATGCGCTCGCCGCAGGTGCGCTCCGCGAGCTCCTCGTACGCCTGCCAGATCGGCTGCGGGAGCACGGCCGCCGCGTACTGCAGGAGGCCGAGGCGGCTGAAGAACATCCTGCGCAGCCCCTCGTCCTCGCGCAGGAAGGGCAGCAGCGCCTCGTAGCCGCGCGGCACGTTGAAATAGATCGTCGGCCCGACGTCGCGCAGGTTGCGCACGGTCTTCTCGATCAGACCCGGCACCGGCTTGCCTTCGTCGATGTAGAGCGTGCCGCCGTGATTGAGCACCAGCCCCAGGTTGTGGTTGCCGCCGGCGGTGTGGTTCCAGGGCAGCCAGTCGACCAGCACTGGCGGTGACGAGAGGAGCGAAGGCAGCGCCTGCGTGAGCATCTGCTGGTTGCTGCAGAGCATGCGCTGGGTATTGATCACCGCCTTGGGCTGCCCGGTCGAGCCGGAAGTGAGCAGGAACTTGGCGATCGTGTCCGGCCCCACCGCAGCATGCGCCTCGTCCACGCGGCTGCTGACCTTTGCTTCTTTAAAAGAATCAAATTCAGAACCCGTCAAGACCTCGCTGCCGGCGGGCACCGCGGCGGCGATCGCCTTGGCGAAGCGCGCGCCGTCGGTGGCGTACACCAGTCCCGGTGTGAGCAGGGCGAGGACCTGCCTCAGCTTGGCATGGTCCACCGATACCAGCGAGTACGCCGAGGACACGGGTACGTACGGGATGCCCACGTGCATGCACGCCAGCGCGAGCAGCGCGTGCTCGATGTCGTTGTCCGATAGGATCGCGACCGGCCGCTCCGCGGACAGCCCCCGGTCGAGCAGCGCCTGCCCGATCGCGCGCACGCGAACGAGCGCCTGCGCGTAGCCGAGACGGCGCCAGCCGCCGCGCTCGTCACGCTGCGCGAGGAAATCACGTTGGGGCGCCTCGCGCGCCCAGTGCAGCAGCCGGTCGGTGAGGCGCGCCGGATACGCGCCCAGCGCGTGCGGCGAGCGCAGCAGGATCGCGCCGTCGCCGCGCCGCTCGGCGCGGACGTCCGCCGTACCGAGAGGGACCTTGCGAACCGGCGCCGCGTTCATCCGCGCAGCCACTCCCCGGGGCGCCGCGTCAGAGCGCCGGGACGATCCTGACCTTTAGCTCGCCCAGGCCCTCGATGCCGGCGAGCAGGTCGTCGCCTGCCTTGACTGGTCCGACGCCGGCCGGCGTGCCGGAGTAGATGATGTCGCCCGCCTCGAGCGTGTAGAACTCGGACAGGAAAGCGATCTGCTCGGGCACCGACCAGATCATGTCCGAAAGGTCGGCCTTCTGCCGTTCCTTGCCGTTGACCTTGAGCCAGATTGCGCCACGGGAAGGATGGCCGATCTTCGCCGCCGGAACGAGTGCGCTGCACGGCGCGGACTCGTCGAAGTCCTTGCCGAAGTCCCAGGGCCTGCCGTTGTCCTTGCCGATCTGCTGCAGGTCGCGCCGGGTCATGTCCAGCCCGATGCCGTAGCCATAGACGTGCTCGTTCGCTTTCCTCGCATCGATGCGCCGGCCGCCCTTGCCGATCGCGACCACCATCTCCGTCTCGTAGTGGTAGTTCGCCGTTTTCGGCGGATAGTGGACATCGCCGCCGCCGGGCACCAGCGAATGCGCCGCCTTGAGGAAGAAGAACGGCGTCTCGCGGCCGTCGCCGCCCATTTCCTTCTGGTGCTCGACGTAGTTGCGGCCGACGCAGAAGATCCGCCGCACCGGGTAGCGGTCCTTCGAGTCCCTGACTGCCAGCGACGGGATGTCCCACAGCGGTATTACGTGTGCCATTCGATGCTCTCCAGGAAAGGAAGCGGCATTTTAGTCCGCCTTCGGGCGCCCGCCGTGCTACGATTTCAAGGCTGTTCATTCGCCCTAGGAGGGGGACCATGAAAGTCAGATCCATCGGAATTTTTGCCGCGGCATTGCTGGCGGCGGTCGCGACAGGCGCGGCGGCGCAGACCGTGAAAGTCGGCGTGGTGCTGCCCTACACCGGCGTGGGCGCGGAGTTCGGCCAGCAGGTCGACCGCGGCATGCAGACGTTCATGAAGCTCAACCCCGGCGCCTTCGGCCCGTACAAGGTCGAGCTGGTCAAGCGCGATTCAAAGGCTCCCAGCGGCGCGGACGCCAAAACCGCAGTGCAGGAGCTGATCGTGCAGGAGAAGGTGGACATCCTCGCCGGCTTCGTCTATTCCCCCGACGCGATCGCTTCCGCACCCCTCGCCACCGAGGCGAAGAAGCTGATGATCGTCATGAACGCGGGCACCGCCTGGATCACCAACCTTTCGCCGATGATCTCGCGCGTGTCGTTCTCGATGTGGCACGCCGGGCATGCGATGGGCGAAGCGTCGGCGAAGAACCTGAAGGCGAAGACCGCGGTGGTCGGCTACACCGATTTCCCGCCCGGCAAGGACAGCCTGGACGCGTTCAAGCGCGGCTTCGAGGGCTCCGGCGGCAAGATCATCGACGTCATTCCCATGGGCGGCCCCGGGCAGGTGCCCGATTTCACGCCGTTCTTCCAGCGCGCCAAGGACAAGAAACCCGACGTGTTCTTCGTCTTCGTGCCTTCCGGCGACCACGCCGTGGCGGTGACCAAGACCTACAACGCGCTCGGCATGAAGCAGGCCGGGATCCGGCTGGTCGGCCCCGGCGACCTGACACCCGACCACAAGCTGCAGAGCATGGGCGACACCGCGGTCGGCCTGATCACCATCCACCACTACAACGCCGACCTGGACAACCCGGTCAACAAGAAGTTCGTCGACACCTGGAAGAAAGACTACGGCCCGACGGCGACGCCGGACTTCATGGGCGTGCAGGGGTACGACGGCATGGCGGCGATCGCGCACGTGGTGGTCGCGCTGAAGGGCAAGATTGACGCCGACGCGGCCATCAACGCGCTGCGCGGCTGGAAGTTCAACAGCCCGCGCGGCCCGATCTCGATCGACCCGCGCACCCGCGACATCGTCATGAACGAATACCTGAGCGAGCTGGTAATGAAGAACGGCCGGCTCGTCCAGAAGAACATCGGCGTCATCAAGGACGTGAAGGACATGTGCAAGGAACTGAAGGAAGGGCGTTGCGCACAGTAGACGCCGCCTCCCCGCCAACGGCGAGCAATCCGCCGCCCGCGTTCTGAGGGGCGGCGGTTTTTTTTATGGACCCGGTCAGCATCCGTCTGGGCGGCCTCGCCTCCGGGATGGTCCTGTTCATCGTCTCGGTCGGCCTGTCGGTGACGATGGGCCTGATGGGCTTCGTCAACCTGGCGCACGGCGGCTTCGCCATGCTGGGGGGCTACGCCATCGTGCTCGCGATGAAGCACTGGGGGCTCGGCTTTTTTCCCGCGCTCGCGCTCGCCTTCGTCGGCGTGGCGGCGCTGTCGGTCGTCCTTGAGCGCCTGTTCTACGCGCGCCTGTATCGCGCCGCCGAGCTCGACCAGGTGCTGTTCACGATCGGCCTGGTGTTCATGATGACCGCTGCGGTGACGCTGGGGGTCGGTCCCGAGACGCAGGTGATCACGCTGCCCGAATGGCTGCGCGGGCAGACCGACCTCGGCTTCATGCAGTACCGGACCTACAGTCTCGCGCTCATCGTCGGCGGCTGCGCGCTGATGGTCGCGCTCTGGGTCGGCTTCGAGCGCACCCGCGTGGGCGCGCGGATCCGCGCCGCGGTGGACAACCGGCGCATGGCGCAGTCGATGGGAGTGGACGTCGGGCGGCTGTTCACGCTCACCTTCGCGCTGGGCAGCGGGCTCGCTGCCGCGGGCGGCGGGCTGGGCGCGGAGATCCTCGGCCTCGACCCGAACTACCCGCTGCGTTACCTCGTCTACTTCCTGATCGTGGTCGCGGTGGGCGGCCTCGGCCGGGTGAGCGGCGTGTTTTTCGCCGCGCTGCTCATTGGTGTGCTGGATTTCGTGCTCAAGATCTATTTTCCGAAGGGCGGCACGATTTTCATCTACGCGCTGACGCTGGTCCTGCTGCTGTGGCGGCCCCAGGGACTGTTTGGAAAGAAAGGTACGTGAGCGCGGACCTGCAACTCGCCCTGCGGCACCGGTTCCAGTGGTGGGAAATCCTGCCCTGGGCCGCGGGCATTGCGGCGTTTTTCGTGTTTCCCAGCTACCTCGCGTTCGGCACCCAGGTGCTGATCACGATCCTGTTCGCGCTGTCGCTGGACCTCGTGCTCGGCTATGCCGGGATCGTCACGCTCGGACACGCGGCGTTCTTCGGCGCCGGCGCCTATACCGTGGGCATGCTCGCCCAGCATGCGGGGTGGAACGAGCCGCTCTCGGGCGTGCTCGCCGGCGCCGCTGTCGCCGGGGCGATCGGCCTCGTCAGCGGCTTCGTGCTGCTGCGCACGCACGGCCTCACCCTGCTCATGCTGACGCTTTGCACGATGACGCTCCTGGAGCAGGCGGCGAACATGGGCGCTGCCTGGACCGGCGGCTTCGACGGCATGCCGGGACTTTCCTTCCAGAAAATCCTCGGCCTGTTCGCCTTCGACACGCTGTACTTCCGCTCGCAGTACCTGTATGCGCTCGCGATGCTGTTTGCCGGGTTCGTGCTCGTGCGCACGCTGGTCTACTCCTCTTTCGGGCAAAGCCTGACTGGCATCCGCGAGAACTTGCTGCGCATGCACGCGGTCGGCGCGCCGGTGCGCGGCCGGCTCATCCTCGCGTACACCTTGTCTGCCGCGCTTGCCGGGGTCGCCGGCGCGCTTTTCGCGCAGACCACCGGCTATGTCAACCTCGCGGTGCTGGGACTGGAGCGCGCCGCGGGCGTGCTGATCGTGCTGATCCTGGGCGGCCACGGGCGCCTGTACGGCGCCTTCGTGGGCGCCATCGCCTACATGGTCCTCGAGCACGTCCTTGCCAAGGCCTACCCGACTGCCTGGCAGCTGGGCCTGGGACTCACGCTGATCGCGGTCTCGCTGTTCGCGCGCAACGGCGTCATCGGCCTGATCGACAGCCTGCGGCGGCGTCTCGGATCGGGGCCCGCGCGATGACGGGGGCGGCCGGCGCGGCGATGCTGGAGACGCGGAACCTGTGCAAGAACTTCGGCGCGCTCGAAGTCGCGCGCCGACTGAATTTCCGCCTCGAGCGGGGCGCGCGCCACGCGCTGATCGGGCCCAACGGCGCGGGCAAGACCACCTTCGTCAACCTGCTTACTGGCGTGCTCGCGCCCTCCAGCGGTGCGGTGCTGCTCGAAGGCGAGGACGTGACCGCGCTGCCGCAGGCGAAGCGCGTCAAGCGCGGCATCGCGCGAACGTTCCAGATCAACCAACTGTTCCGCGGGCTGTCGGTGCAGGAGAACGTCTGCATCGCGGTCTCCGAGCGCGTCGGGGTCGGCGGCGCGATGCTGCGGCCCGCGGGCGCGCGCCGGCAGGTGATCGCCGAGGCCTCGCGGCTCATCGACATGCTCAGGCTAAGCGAGGACGCCGGGCGGCGCGTCGGCGAGCTGCCCTACGGCCGGCAGCGGCTGGTCGAGATCGCCATCGCGCTCGGCCTGAATCCGCGCGTGCTGCTGCTCGACGAGCCGGCGGCAGGCATCCCCAGCGCCGAGAGCCATATCCTTCTCGATGCGATCGCCACGCTGCCCAAGGAGATCGCTGTGCTCATCATCGAGCACGACATGGACCTGGTGTTCCGGTTCGCGGAGCGGATCACGGTCCTGGTCAGCGGTGCAATCCTCGCCGAAGGCACGCCCGCGGAGATCGCCGCCGATCGCGAGGTGCGCGCGGTCTATCTGGGAAGCGCCGCGAATGGCTGAGACCCTCGTCCTGAAGGGAGTCTCGGCGGGCTATGGCGAGACGCACGTCCTCGAGGACGTCGACCTCGCGCTCGCCGGCGGCGAGAGTATCTCCATCATCGGCCGCAACGGCGTCGGCAAGTCGACGCTGCTGGAAACGGTGATGGGCCACACCTCGCTGCATTCGGGCGCGATTTCCTTCCGGGGCCGGCGCATCGAGGCGCTGCAGCCGCACGAGCGGGCGCTGGCCGGCCTGGGCTACGTGCCGCAGGAGCGCGAGATCTTCCCCTCGCTTTCGGTGCTGGAGAACCTGGAAATCTGCGCCCGGCCGGGACCGTGGAACGCGGCGCGGGTGTACGAGCTGTTCCCGAACCTGGAGAGCCGGCGCGGCAACGCCGGCACGCAGCTCTCGGGCGGCGAGCAGCAGATGCTCGCTATCGCGCGTGCGCTGATGACCAACCCGTCGCTGCTGCTGATGGACGAGCCGACCGAGGGCCTTGCACCGGTGATCGTCCAATCGCTCACGCAGGTGCTCGCCAGGCTGCGCAAGGAGGGCAGCCTCGCCATCGTCCTCGTCGAGCAAAACAGCCGCGTCGCCCTCGACTTCTGCGAGCGCACCGTCGTGATGGACCGCGGCCGCGTCGTCTACGACGGGCCGGCGGAGCCGCTGCGCCGGGATCCGGAGCGGCTGGCCAGCCTGATCGCGGCGCAGTAGCTCAGGGTTTCCTGCCGGCGAGCTCGGTCTCGAGCAGCTCGCGCAGCTTGAAGCGCTGTACCTTGCCGGTCGCGGTCCGCGGCAGCTCGGCCAGGCCGCGGATCCAGCGCGGCCGCTTGTAGCGCGGCAGCTTCTGCTCGCAGGCGAGGGCCGCGGCGGCGATGGCGCCGTCGGCATCGCCGCGCGTGGCGATGAACAGCGCCAGGCGCTCGAATCCTTCGCCGTCGGTAACCTGCACGCACGCGGCCTCGGCGATCGACGGGTTGCCCGTGACTGCCTCCTCCAGCTCGCCGGGCTGGACCCATTGGCCGGCGATCTTCACCAGCTCGTCGGAGCGGCCCTGGTGCAGGAGGAAACCCTCGCGGTCGCGCACGAACAGGTCGCGCGTGCAGAACCAGCCGTCGCGGAACTGCGCAGCGGTCTGCTCGGGGCGGTTCGCGTAGCCGAGCGCAAGCGCGGGATGGCGCAGCCACAGTTCGCCCGCCTCCCCCACAGCGGGCTCGCGGCCCTCGGTAGTCAGCAGCCGCGTCTCCACGCCCGCGAGCGGCTTGCCGGTGCGCACGCCATTCGAGGTCCCGGGCGGCGTCACGATGCAGGCACAGAAGGTTTCCGACATGCCGTAGAGCGCGAGGATCTCTCCCCCGGTCGCGGCGCGCCACTGCTCGATGAGCTGGGCGGGCACCCGTTCTCCGGCGGCGACGAAGCGCCGCACGCCGCGGAACGGCGCTAGCCGCTCCGGGCCCAGCGCGAGCAGCTGGCGGTAGAGCGTGGGCACGCTGAAGAATGCGTGCGGCCGGTGACGCTCGACCTGCGCCAGGATCGCCTCGATATCCGGCCAGTCGGGCACCAGGATGCCGGTGGCGCCCGTCGCGAGCGGCCCGAGCAGGCCGTGCTCGAGCGAGTAGGAAAAGAAAAGCTTCGAGGTCGCGAAACTTCTTTCGCCGGCGGCCAGCCCGACCACGTCGCGCATCGCCTGGCCAGCCGGTAGCAGGCTGCGGTGCGGGTGCACGATGCCCTTGGGCCGGCCCGTGGTGCCCGAGGAATAGAGCCAGAAGGCGGGATCCTCGGCGTCCGCGGGGTGCGCTCGCGGACTGGGCGTGGCGCGCGCAAGCGCGGCTCGCCAGGACAATGCGCCCGCGCCGCCATCGCCTGCGACCGCAAGCTGACCCTGCGGGTGCTCACCCGCCAGGTCGGGCCGCGCACGGACGAACACGTCCTCCACGATCGCCAGGCGCGCGCCGCTGTCGGCAAGCACGTGCCGGTAATCCGCCTCGGAAAGCCGGGTATTGAGCGCGATCGCGACCGCGCCAGCGTGCACGGCGCCCATCCAGGCGGCGGCGAATTCCGGGGTGTCGCGCATGAGCAGCAGCACGCGCTCGCCGGGGGCCACGCCCAGCAGTCGCAGCGCGCCGGCGGCGCGGGCAACCTCCGCGGCGAGCGCCGCGTAGCTGAGCGTCTGCTCGCCGCAGACGAGGGCCGTGCGCGGGCCATGGCGGGCGAGCGCGGCGTTCCCCAGCAGGTGCTCGATGCCGTTCACGGCGGAGGTAAGATTGTTTGGTGCCCAAACAGATTGTGCCTGATTCCGCGAAGCGCAAGGAACGCCGCCGCCTGCAACAGGGCACGCTGCCCGGGCTGCTGGGCTACCGGCTGCGCCTCGCGCAGCAGGCCGTGTTCCGGGATTTCGCAGCAAGCGTGCACGGCCTCTCGCCTGGACGCGTCGGCTTGTTGATCTACATCAACGCGAATCCGGGCGTGACCCAGAGCCGGCTGGCGGAGGCGGTCGAGCGCGACCGCTCGACGATGGTCGGGGTGCTCGACCAGTTGCAGGCGCGCGGGCTGATCGAGCGCCGGCGGGGCGACGACCGGCGCACCAACGGGCTGTGGCTGACGCGCGCCGGGCGCGACCTGCTCGCGCGCGCGCTGCGCGCCATCGCGCGGCACGAGCGACGCATCGCCTCGCGGTTGTCGGCCACCGACAGGCGCCAGCTGCTCGCCCTGCTCGGCAAGATCGCCGGATAAAAAAAGGGCGCAACGAAGGAGCGCCCCAAAAAAAAGGGGCGCTGTGGGCGCCCCGAAATACCAGGAGGAAACCTTAGGACTACATTCTGTAGGCGGCCTCGCCGTGCGAGGTGACGTCCAGGCCCTCGCGCTCTTCTTCTTCGGGCACGCGCAGGCCGATGGTCAGGTCCACCAGCTTGTACGCGGCCGCGGCGACCACGCCGGACCAGACGACCGTCAGGCCGACCGCCTTGGCTTGCGTGAGGAACTGGCCCCAGACGTCGTAGTCCTTGGCCGCAGTCGCGGTGACCGTCACCCAGTCGACCGGGAAGCTCGGCCCGCCGAGCGACGGCGAGTTGAAGATTCCGGTGAGCAGCGCGCCGAGAATGCCGCCGACCGCGTGCACGCCAAACACGTCCAGCGAGTCGTCCGCACCCAGCATCTTCTTCAGGCTGTTGACGCCCCAAAGGCAGACGAGGCCCGCGGCAAGACCGATCACGAAGGCGCCCGAGATGCCGACGTTGCCGGCGGCAGGCGTGATCGCCACCAGGCCGGCGACCGCGCCGGAAGCAGCGCCCAGCATGGTCGGCTTGCCCTTGAAGATCGCCTCGCCCAGCGTCCAGGAGAGCACCGCGCAGGCGGTCGCGAGGAACGTGTTGATGAACGCGAGCGCGGCGATGCCGTTCGCCTCCAGCGCGGAGCCGGCGTTGAAGCCGAACCAGCCCACCCACAGCAGCGCCGCGCCGATCATGGTCATCGGCAGGTTGTGCGCCGGCATCGCTTCCTTGCCGTAGCCGATGCGCTTGCCGACCATGTAGGCGCCCACCAGGCCAGCCACGCCGGCGTTGATGTGCACCACCGTGCCGCCCGCGAAGTCGAGCGCGCCCCACTGCCAGATGAGGCCGGCTTTCTTGGTCAGTTCCTCGATGAGCTTGGCGTTGGTGTAGGCATCCGGGCCCATCCAGAACCAGACCATGTGCGCGATCGGGGCGTAGCTGAAGGTGAACCACAGCACGATGAACGCGAGCACCGCGGAGAACTTCGCGCGCTCGGC
>JAYRND010000330.1:0-3557 GCA_041904885.1 Burkholderiales bacterium | reverse complement strand
CGCGGTCGGCGAGCAGGGCGCGCTGAAGGTGTACGGCACGGGTTCCAAGGCGAAATTCAACTGGGAAAGAGTTTGAACATGAGCAGCATCAACTACTCCGAAAAAATCCCCAACAACATCAACCTGGCCAACGACCGCACGCTGCAGCGCGCGCTCGAGCACTGGCAGCCGAAGTTCATCGACTGGTGGACGGGCATGGGCCCGACCGACTTCCAGGGCGCGGACGTCTACCTGCGCACCGCGGTTTCGGTGGACGCCGAGGGCTGGGCGCAGTACGGGGCGGTGAAGATGCCGCAGTACCGCTGGGGCATCTTCCTGGCGGACCCGGTGCCGGCGAGGACCATCGGCTTCGGCGATGCCATGGGCCAGCCGGCCTGGCAGCAGGTGCCCGGCGAGTACCGCTCGGTGCTGCGGCGCCTGATCGTGACCCAGGGAGACACCGAGCCCGCCTCGGTCGAGCAGCAGCGCCTGCTCGGCCACACCTGCCCTTCCCTCTACGACCTGCGCAACCTTTTCCAGGTCAACGTCGAGGAGGGACGCCACCTCTGGGCAATGGTCTACCTGCTGCACGCCTACTTCGGCCGCGATGGCCGCGAGGAAGCCGAGGAGCTCCTGCAGCGGCACTCGGGCGACGCCGACAAGCCGCGCATCCTGTCCACCTTCAACGAGCCGATCAGCGACTGGCTGTCCTTCTACTGCTTCACCTACTTCACCGACCGCGATGGCAAGTACCAGCTGAAGAGCCTCGCCGAGTCCGGCTTCGACCCGCTGTCGCGGACGTGCCGGTTCATGCTCACCGAGGAAGCGCACCACATGTTTGTCGGCGAGACCGGCATCGGCCGCGTGATCAAGCGCACGCTGGAGGTGATGAAGGAGCTGGGCACCGACGACCCCGCGCGCATCCGCGCGCACGGCGCCGTGGACCTGGGCCTGGTGCAGAAGTACCTGAACTTCTGGTGCTCGTCCTCCCTCGACCTGTTCGGCTCGGAGATCTCCTCGAACTCGGCGGCCAACTTCGCCAACGGCCTGAAGGGCCGTCCGGATGAGACGACGTATGACGACCACGTTCTCAGGGAAAAATCGTTTGAATTGAAAACCCCGAAAGGCGTGGAGAGCGTCCCGATGCTCAACGCCATCAACGAGATCATGCGCGAGTCGTACCTGAAGGATTGCGAGATCGGCCTGAAGCGCTGGAACCGGGCCATCGAGCGCGCGGGGCACGGCGCGCTCGCGCTGCGCCTGCCGGCTGCGAATTTCCGCCGCACCATCGGCGCCTGGGCCGGCCAGCCGGTGACTCCGGAAGGGGTTCTCATCGATCCTGCAACCTACGCAAAGCGAATTCACGACTGGATCCCGTCCGAGCAGGACCAGGCCTTCGTGAAATCCCTGATGCACCGCGTCGCCGAGCCGGGCAAGATGGCGGGATGGGTGGCGCCGCCGGACCGCGGCATCAACAACATGCCCGTCGACTACGAATACGTGAAGCTGCATTGAGGCGGACCCGCGCATGAGGAGCATCGCGCCGCTGCGCGAATTCGTCGGCGGGATGACGCGCCTTTCCGAGCGCCACGGCGCCGACGAGGCGCGCATGCTGGACGAAGGCACGCGCCTGCTGCACGGGCTGGTCTCGCGCGACGACTGGCTGCCCGACGAGTTCGCGGCGCCCTCGCCCGAGTCCTACCGCCAGTACCTGCTGCACTGCGACCCGCTCGAGCGCTTCTCGGTGGTCAGCTTCGTGTGGATGCCCGGGCACCGCACGCCGATCCACGACCACACGGTCTGGGGACTGGTCGGGGTCATGCGCGGCGAGGAGTTGTGCGAGGAATATTCGACGGAACTCAAACGTACCGGCGCGCACCCGGTACGCCCCGGCGACGTCGACCGGGTGTCGCCCCGCATCGGCGATATTCATGTCGTCTCCAACGTCGGGACTGAAGTAGCCGTGAGCATCCATGTCTACGGCGCCAACATCGGCGCGGTGCGCCGGCACACCTTCGACCCGGCCACCGGCGCTCCGAAGGAATTCGTCTCCGGCTACCACAACGCCGCGCTGCCGAACCTGTGGGACCGCTCCAGGGAGTAGAACAGCGAAGTAGAATTCGGTCCGTGAGGTTCCATCAGGACGGATCAGTCGGCATGGTGGTCGTCGTAGCGATCCTCGCCCTGCTCGTTTACTGGCAGAGGGACCGGCTCGAGACGCTGATTTCCGGCATCGGCGCGCCACCGGAGGCGGCAGTCGAGGTCACCGACCTGCGCTGTGTCCGCGCCGATACCGGCGATAGCACGATTTCGGCGACCGTGAGGAACATGTCCACAGAGCCGCTCTCGCTCGAGGTGGCGGCGGTAACGGATATTGAGGATTTCAAGCCGCTCTATCACTTTGGGGCCGTGACGCCGCAGCCGCTTCCGGCGGGGCGTGCCGGCCGCTTCGACCTCAGGATCTCGGTGCCGCCGACCTGGAAGGGCACCTGCAAAGTGAGCGGATTCAAAAACCGGACCACCGGCAAGCCGGTCGGGTTTCGTTGATTCCGGGCCGCGCTCATCGGACCACGGCGATGCGCGCCGGAGCGTTCATTTTCTGCGCCGGGGTCTGCACCACCGCCTTCGCCTGCGACGTCCCCGACGAGGGCGGCAACACGCCCTGGCGGCGCGCCGTCGCCAAGGTCCGCTACCTGCCGGACATCGACGCATGGGCGCAGCGCATGGCGCAGGAGCGCGCGGTGGTGAAGTACGTGCTGTCCCTCGACCAGCCGAGGTACGTGGCCGGGCGCTGCTGGTGGCCGGTGGAAGTGCGCGCCCAGGGACGGACCTGGCGGAAGTTCCTGGTGACGCCCGACGGCAAGGCCTGGATCGAGGACCCCGGCTACTGACCGCCGTAGCTGCGCAGCATGTTCGCGAGCGTGTGGTAGTTGGCCGCCATGGCGAGGCCCAGCGGCGTCGCGCCGCTCGGGCTCTTGGCGTTCACCTGCGCGCCCTTCTGGATCAGGTACTCGGCGATTTCCGTGCGCCGGTAGAGCACCGCCGTGTGCAGCGGCGTGGTGCCGCTCCGGGTGCGGCTGTTGACGTCGGCGCCCCGCTGCACGAGTAGCGCGACCAGCGGCATCTCGCCCTTCATCACCGCGTAGTGCAAGGCGGTCGCGCCGGCGCCCGGGTCCTTGGCGTCGATGTCGCCGCCCGCCTCGATCATCTTGACCGCCGCCGCGTAGTCGCCCTTGCCGATCGCCGAATGCAGGCTCTGCGTCGCCGACGCGGACGGCGTCGCCACGACGGGCTGCGGCGTTGCCGCCGGCGCGGGTGCGGGTGCTGGGGACGCGGCGGCCGGCTCGGGCGTCGGTGCGGCCCCTTCGGCCGCAGGCTGCGAGGGCGGCGCCGGCGGGTCATCAGGCTTGTCCGGCAAGTCTCCTTCGCGCTCGACCTTGCCGGTATCGCCGAAGATGGACTGGAAGAAGCCGCGGATCGCGCCGCCGATGCGCTCGTGAAGCGGCTGGTCCGTCGATTCGGTCTTCGCTTCCGGCGGCTGCGGATCCTGCTGCTGGCCGAGCGCCGGCGGCGCCGCG
>JAYRND010000329.1:0-19566 GCA_041904885.1 Burkholderiales bacterium | reverse complement strand
TTCGAAAGATGCGCCGGCCCCGGGCACGTGGATGCTGATCATGCCGACCCGGCCTGAGCGCAGGGCGGCGAGCAGCGGGGCGAACCAGCGCTCTTCCAGGCCGGCGGGCGGGTCGAGGACCAGCAGGTGGCGCCCGTCCTCCGGCGCGCGCGAAAGCCAGTCCTCGGCGAGCGCGCCGGGCGCGCGGTAACGCATGCCCGCAATGCGAGCAAGCCCTTGCGCCACCGGATCGTCGGCGCTCAGCGAATGCCAGGGGGCGTGGCCCGGCAGCGACGCGGCATCCGGGAGCCGGCCCGCCCCCCACAGCCAGAGTCCGTTCGCCACCGGCTCGCCGCGCGCGTCGCGCTCCGTGTTCACCGCGTGCTGGTACATCGCCATCTGGATCTCGTTGAGCAGCGCGTGCCAGCGTTTGTCGGGAAGCTCCGCGTCGATGCCGCGGCCGGCGAATTCGGTCGGCGGCCGGGCGCCGACCGGCCACTCCGGCCCGCCCTGCAGGCACCAGGCCATCGGCCGCACCGCGTGCAGCGTGAACTGCCCCGAAAAATGCATGTTCAGCGCCGCGGCGAGCGCCGCGGCTTCCGCCGCGGACAGGCGGAACGAATCCCCGTGAAACAGGCGCACCACGTCGCGCCCGGGTCGCAGGTGCACAGGGTCGGCGCGCATCCAGCGCGCCGTACCGGGCTCCAGCCCGCAGGCGAGCGCCGTCAGCGCGCCGGCGGGCAAGGTGCCGTCGCCCAGCCCGAACGCGCGCGCGAGCCAGTCCTGGAGGCTGGCGGCCCCCCCCGCCGTGCGGCGGCCCCTGGCCAGCAGCAGCTCGAGCGCCGGCGAGCGCTCGCCGGCCGGCGCGTCGAACAAGGCGGGCACGACCAGCTCGACGTGCATCAGTGCAGCGCGCCGCCCAGCTCCAGCACGCGCGCGCGCCCGTCGCGCAGGTGGCGCGTGAGGATCCGGTAATGGTCCAGGTCGAAGCGCGCACGCGCGCCGCCTTGCAGCAGCTCGGCGGCCTCGGACTCGGACCGTGCGGTGCCGAGCAGGCACCAGTTGTGCACCACGTGCAGCTCCACCGCTTCGCGCTCGCGGTCCTCCTCCACGATCGCGATCGGGCCGCGCCAGGGCCAGGCCGCGGATTTGAGGCGCGCCAGCGCCTGCGCGGCACGCGCGTGGTGCGCGTGCAGGCTCTCGCGCCCCGCGCACGCGCCCGCGCAGCGGGCGACCTGGTGCCGAAAGCACGCGCCCCTGCCGCCGCGCTCGAGACCCAGCGCGCGCAGGCACAAGCGGTCCTCGTCCGCGAGCGCGCGCAGCGCATCCATGGCAGCGCGTTGCGAGCGGAACACGCCGTAGAGGTGGGGCACGGATTGCGAGTCGATCTGTTCCGCCTTCATGACTTGAAGGCATTTCCTGTCAAAGGCAAAAGCGCACAATTCGTTTGCCCGCCTGAGCCGCCGGTTGAAGATCGGCAGCAGTTCCTTCACCAGCGCCGCTTCGCGCAGCAGCGCGCCCAGCTCGCCGCAGCTGCGCCGCCACTCGATGCTGCGGATCTGGCGCGCGATCTGCGCCTCGCGCGCCGAGCGCAGATCACCAGAGAAATGCTGCAGCACGCGGCTGCGCATGGCGATGCTCTTGCCCACGTAGAGCGGCGCGCCGTTTTCGCCGTAGAACAGGTACACCCCGGGCGCGTCCGGAATCGCGTCCACCGTCGCGCGCTCGATGTGCGCGGGCAGGGCCGGCAGCTTCGTCACCAGTTTCGCCGCGTCTTCCATGACCTCGGCGCCGCGCTCCCCGGCGGCGACGCGCAGGAAATGCCAGACGGCGCGTGCATCACCCAGCGCGCGATGCCGCGCTTCGCAATGCAGGCCGTGGCGCTCGATCAGGCGGTCCAGGTTGTGGCGAGCCTCCTCCGGGTACAGGCGGCGCGACAGCTTCACCGTGCACAGGGTCCGCGCCTGGAAGCGCAGCCCCGCGCGCTCGAATTCCCGGCGCAGGAAGCCGTAGTCGAAGCGCGCGTTGTGCGCGACGAAGATGCGTCCGTCCAGGCGCTCGTGCAGATCGCGCGCGAGGTCTTCGAAGGCGGGCGCGCCGGCCACCATGGCGTTGGTGATGCCGGTGAGCGCCTGGATCGCGGGCGGGATGCCGGTACCCGGGTTCACGAGCGTGGACCACTCCGAGGTCACCTCGCCGCCCTCGACTTCGACCACCGCGATTTCCGTGACGCGATCCCAGTCCGGGTGCGCGCCGGTCGTCTCCAGGTCTACGATCGCAAGCGGCGCCTCGTGCAGGTTCACTGGACTTTCACGTTGGCCGCCTTGATTACCTCGGCCCAGCGCGCCGCGTCGGATCTGATGCGCTCGACGAACTGCTCGGGGGTGCTGCCGACCGGCTCGGCGCCGACGGCCTCGAAACGCTCGCGCAGGTCGGCGGCATGGAGCGCCTTGACGACCTCGGCGTGCAGGCGGCGCACGATGTCCGGTGGCGTGCCCGCGGGCGCGAACATGCCGAACCAGGTGTAGCGGTCGAAGGCGGGCAGGCCCGCCTCGCCGAACGTGGGGACTTCGGGCAGCAGTTGGCTTCGCTTGCCCGCGTTCAGCGCGAGCGGGCGCGCATTGCCGGCCTTGATGTGCGGCATGACCGAGGCGAGGCTGTCGAAAAGCATCCCGACGTTGCCGGAGGCGAGGTCCGGAATCGCCAGCGCAGTACCCTTGTAGGGCACATGCACGATATCCGTCCCGGTGATCATCTTGAACAGCTCGCCGTTCAGATGGACGATGGTGCCAACGCCGCTGGAGGCGAAATTGAGCTTGCCGGGGTTCGCCTTCGCGTAGGCGACCAGGTCCTTCACGCTGGCGATGGCCAGTTTCGGGCTGACGACGAGCACGTTCGGCACGTTGGCGACGTGCGCGATCGCCGCAAAGTCCCGGATCGGGTCGTAGGGCAGCTTCTGCAGCACCGGGCCGATGGAGTGCGTGCTGGTGGTTGCCATCAGGATCGTGTACCCGTCGGGCGCGCTCTTGGCCACGAGGTCCGAGCCGATGGTGCCGCCTGCGCCCGGGCGGTTCTCCACGACCACTGTCTGGCCCATTTGCTCGCCCAGCTTGAGCGCGACGATGCGGCCGACCACGTCGGTCGCGCCCGCCGGCGGGAACGGCACGATCATCTTGATGGCGCGTTGCGGATACTGCGCGAGCAGCTGCATCGGCAGCGCGAGCAGGAGGGCGAGGAGGATGCGCTTCATGGGTCCGGGGGGTGTGGATATATCCAGTAGCGCAATCTACCGCAAAACCGCGGCAAGCTGCCACGCCGCGAAGCCGAGGATCGTGCAGCCCGAAATGACGTTGATGGCGCGGAAAAGCTTCGGCCCGACGTGCGCCCGCAGCCGGCCAGCACCGGCCGCGAGCAGCACCCACCACGAGGCGGAGCCGAGAAACACGCCCAGCACCACCAGCGACGCGGTGGCGTAGTCGCTCGCGACCAGCCCGAGCCCCGCGAAGATCGCGACGAACGCGAGGATGGTGGGCGGATTGGCGAGCGTCAGCCCGAGCGTCGAAAGGAAGGCCTTGGCGTGGTTGACTTTCTGTTCTTCTCTTCCGTTCAACGTGGGGTTTGCAATCAAGATCTTTGCCCCGAGGTACGCCAGGAAGGCCCCGCCAGCCAATCCGATCCAGTAGGCGTGCGCGAGGAGGAACCCCGAAATCGCCGTCAGGCCGAAGGCGGCCACCGCGCCGTACAGGCCGTCGGCCACCGCGATGCCCATGCCCGAGGCGAGCCCCGCGAGAGGGCCCTGAGCGAGCGTGCGGCGAAAGCACAGCACCCACATCGGGCCGACCGTGGCCGCGAGCAGGAATCCGAACAGCAGGCTCTTCAGGAACAGTGCCACGCCGGGAATCAGGGTGAACGCGTCAGCGCCACCCAGACGATCGCGTCGTAGGGCAGCTTCGCATCCGGCGGGACCGGCGCGCCGGCGGCCAGGCGCAGTTCCGACGCGGGCCGCACAAGCACCTTCTCCACGGAAACGCCCGAAATATGCCAACGCTCGAAGAGCGCGGTGAATTCGGGCATGCCGCGCAATGCCGCGGCGACATAGGCGTTGTCCGAGCCTCGGTAGGGTCGCCCGGAGGCAAGGTCCCAGTGCCGCGAAGCGGAAGCCTGGCGCGCGAGCAGCTCCGAGAGCCAGGGGTGGCGTTCGATGCGGCCGAAATCGAGGGAGAACGCGGGTGAATCCTGCGCCCGCTCGAGCAGCGCGCGCACCGCGCCCTGCGTGGAGCGAAAGCCGATCGGGCAGGCCGGCCGCATGCCCAGCACCAGGCGCTCGCGTTCGTCGCGCGTGAGCGCGACCGGGCACTCGGCGGCGGGAAAGGCGGCGATTCCCGCCGCGATCAGGAGCTCGAGCACGCGGCGAGGTCGGCGGCCGACAGGTTGTGGATGCGCCCGAAGCCGGCGACGAAGCGCGCGTCGCGCGGCACGATGCGCCAGAACGAGAAGTCAGGCAGCTCGAAATTGATTGCCTGCTCCGGGAATTTTTGTAACCAGGTTTTCTTGAGAAAATCCTGTGAACCCGAAAGCTGCGCCGCTTCTCCCCTGATGGACACCCTCATCAAGGTGAACGGATCCGCCCTGCCATCGTCCGACTGCGCGATCGAAAGGGCGACGCGGGGGTCCTGCGCCATGTCCTGCGTGTGCCAGGCGAGCCGGCTGACGTGCACATGGAAGGACGCGAAGCGCTCGTCGGGCAGGTAGAGCGTCATCGAGGCCATCGGCGCGCCCTGGCGCAGCGTGGCGAGGTGCGCGACGCGCTCGCGGCGCAGCAGTGCCGCGAGGTTGGCGGCGTAGTCCACCGGGCTGGTCATCCATGCGATTGTAGTATTCTCGCCCCACCGTGCGTTACGAGCTCCTCGTCGGCTTGCGCTACACGCGCGCCAAGCGCCGCAACCACTTCATCAGCTTCATCTCCGCCACTTCGATGGCCGGCATCGCGCTGGGGGTGGCCGCGCTGATCGTCGTGCTGTCGGTGATGAACGGCTTCCAGAAGGAGCTGCGCGCGCGCATCCTCGGCGTCGCCTCGCACGTGCAGGTCACTGGTCCCGACAACCGCCTGGCCGACTGGCAGGCGGTGGCGAAGGTCGCTGCCGCGGAGCCACGGGTGCTTGCCTCCGCCCCCTTCGTCAATGCCCAGGGGCTCCTTTCCGCCGGGCAGGCGGTGCGCGGCAGCATCGTGCGTGGCGTGCTCCCCGCGCGCGAGGACCAGGTCGCCGACATCGGCAGCCACATGCGCGCCGGGCGGCTGGACGCGCTGAAGGTCGGCGAATTCAACATCGTGCTCGGCTCGGAGCTCGCGCGCGCGCTGGGCGCGCGCCTCGGCGACAAGGTGGCGCTGATCGCGCCGCAGGGGCAGGTGACCCCCGCGGGCGTGATCCCGCGCCTCAAGCAGTTCACCGTGGCCGGCATCTTCGAGGTCGGCATGTTCGAGTACGACTCGGGCCTCGCGCTGGTGCACCTGGAGGACGCCCAGAAGCTGTTCCAGATGGGCGGCGACGTCTCGGGCCTGCGCCTGCGCCTGGACGACCTGTTCGCCGCGCGCGGCGTGTCGCGCGCGCTGGTGGGCAGGCTGGGCGCCGATTTCTACGCCACCGACTGGACACGCAGCCACGCCAACTTCTTCCGAGCCGTCGAGATCGAGAAGCGCGTAATGTTCATCATCCTCACGCTGATCGTGGCGGTGGCGGCGTTCAACATCGTCTCGACGCTGGTGATGCTGGTGACCGACAAGCAGGCCGACATCGCCATTCTGCGCACGCTCGGCGCCTCGCCCGGCTCGGTGGTGCAGATCTTCATGGTGCAGGGCGCCCTCATCGGCGTCATCGGCACCATCGCCGGCGTGGTCCTCGGCGTGCTGCTCGGACTCAACGTCGCCACGGTGGTGCCGTTCATCGAGGGCCTGCTCGGCTTCAAGTTCCTCGCCAAGGACGTCTACTACATCTCCGACCTGCCTTCCGACGTCCAGCTCGCCGACGTGACGACGATCGCGCTGGTCTCGCTCGCGCTCTCGTTTCTGGCGACCCTGTATCCGAGCTGGCGGGCGAGCCGGGTCAACCCGGCGGAGGCTTTGCGGTATGAGTGAACAGGTCTTGAGTTGCGAGAAACTCAGGAAAACCTATCAAGGGCCTGCCCCTGTCCAGGTGCTGCTCGGCGTGGACCTGGAAGTGCGCGCCGGCGAGAGCGTCGCCATCATGGGACGTTCGGGCTCGGGCAAATCGACGCTGCTGCACCTGCTGGGGGGCCTGGATGTTCCTTCCGACGGAGTTGTCAGAATCAAAGACAAAGTCCTGAACAAAATGAACGAAAAAGAAAGAGGCGCCATCCGCAACCACGCGCTCGGCTTCGTCTACCAGTTCCACCACCTGCTGCCCGAGTTCAGCGCCGAGGAGAACGTCGCCATGCCGCTGCTGATCCGCCGCATGGCGCGTACGGAAGCCCTTGGGCGCGCGCGCCAGGTGCTGGGCGAGCTCGGTCTCGCCGCGCGCCTGCGGCACCAGCCCGGCGAGCTCTCCGGCGGCGAGCGCCAGCGTTGCGCGTTCGCGCGCGCGATGGTGACGCAGCCCGCCTGCGTGCTGGCCGATGAGCCGACCGGCAACCTCGACGCGCAGACCGCGGACGAGGTGTTCGACGCGATGGTGCGGCTGTCGGAGTCGCGTGGGACGGCGTTCGTCCTGGTGACCCACGACGCGGCGCTGGCCGCCCGCGCCGGCCGCAGGCTCACTCTGCAGGACGGCTTGCTGGTTCCTTCCCCCTAGCTGCAAGCGCCTCCTCGTCCTCGCGCAAGGTGCGCGCGAACTGAGCGCGCAGCTCGTTGGACGCGGAAATATTCCCGGCGAGGTCGTTCTTGTGCACGGTATAGAGTTTCGCCAGCACGTCACCGTCGTGGCGCGCGAAGGCGCGCACGATGCGCTTCGCGCGCTCCGGGTCGCCGGTGATCTCCGCCAGGGTCGCGCGACTGAGCTCGAGCGACGACTCGAAGGTTTCGCGCTCGATCACGTGCACGCCGATGTCGCGCAGTTCGAACAGGTGGCGCATGTCGCGCGCGCGGGCGATGACCTTCAGGTTGGGGAAATGCTTGACGGCGGTACTCGCGAGACGCGTGGTCGCGTCCGGGTCGTTGAGCGCGATGATGAGGAACCCCGCTTTCGCGGCGCCGGCGGCCTCGAGCAGGTCGAGGCGCGTCGCGTCGCCATAGAACACGCGGAAGCCGAACTTGCGCGACTGCTCGACGTGGTCCGGGTCGTCGTCGAGGACCGTCGGCTCGTGGCCGCTCGCATGCAGCAGTCGCGCCACCACCTGGCCGACGCGGCCCAGGCCCGCGACGATCACCTTGCCGGCCTCCGGCACGTCGTGCGCGCGGACGGCGGCTGCCGCGTCGGAGAACCGCGGCGCCAGCACGCGGTCGTGGAACAGGAGCAGAAAGGGCGTGGAGAGCATCGACAGCGCCACCGCGAGGGTCATCGCCTGCGCGGTGTGCACCGGCAGCACCGCCTCCTGCACGCCGAGCGTGAGGATCACGAACGCGAACTCTCCACCCTGCGCGAGCAGCAGGATGAACAACGGCAGCTCGCTGGCCGGCAGGCGCGCCACGCGCGCGATCACCCAGAGCACCGTGCCCTTCAGGACGTACAGCCCGCCGATCAGGCCGAGGATCAGCAGCGGCCGCTGGAACAGCAGGCTGAAGTCCACGCCCATGCCGACCGCGATGAAGAACAGGCCCAGCAGCAGGCCCTTGAACGGCTCGACCGCGGCCTCGATCTCGTGGCGGTACTCCGATTCGGCGAGCAGGACGCCGGCGAGGAAGGTGCCGAGCGCCATGGACAGCCCGGCCGACTCGAAGCCCCAGGCGATGCCCAGCACCAGCAGCAGCGCGAAGGCGGTGAAGATCTCGCGCTGCCGGATGCGCGCGATGTGGCGGAACACGGGCTGCGCGAGGAAGTGGCCCCCGACCAGGGTGGCCGCGACCACCGCGAGCGCGAAGCCGAGCTTGATCCAGGAGAAGCCCGAGCCGCTGCCGGTCGTGCCCAGCAGGGGCAGCAGCGCGAGCATCGGGATGACCGCGATGTCCTGGAAGAGGAGGATCGCGAACGCCGATTGCCCGCCCTTGTTGTGCAGCGCGCCGCGCTCGGTCAGCGGCTGCAGCGCGAGCGCGGTGGAGGACAGCGCAAGCGCCATCCCGGCGAGGATGCCGATCCGGAAATCCATGCCGACGAGCAGCGCGGCGCCGGCAATCAGCAGGATCGAGCCCGCGACCTGCGCGAGCCCGAGCGAGAGCAGGCGCGCGCGCATGCTCCACAGGCGCTTGGGTTCCAGCTCCAGGCCGATGACGAAGAGCAGGAACACCACGCCCAGCTCCGCGATCGGCCGCACGTCGTCGGGCCGCTCGACCAGCTTCATGCCGAAGGGGCCGATGGCGATCCCCGCCAGCAGGTAGCCGGCCACCAGCCCCAGGCCGAGCCGGTGCGAGAGCACGACGGCGAGCACCGCCGAGGCGAAGAACACCACCGCCTGGATCAGGTAGCCGCTCGCGTGCTCCATGTTCCTTTCCCTAGGGCTTTCGTGCTTTTTCTTCCCGGCGCGCGCGCCTTGCGCGCCAGGCGTACGCCACGTGCGCGCGCCAGGCGAGCTGCACCGCGAAGTGTCCGGCGGCGGCGAGCGTCAGCGCAAGCGCGACCAGCCCCACCGCGAGCGGCTTGCCCAGCGCGAAGGCCCAGAGCGCCATCGCCTCGGCCGAATCGAGCCAGTGCGCCCAGTCCCACGCGAAATGGCTCACTTCCGCGGGGGCATCGCTCGCGCCGAGCAGCAGCCGGCCGTAAGCGTAGGCGAGGACATACAGCGGTGCGATGGTGAAAGGGTTGGTGTAGAGCGTCGTCGCCAGCGCGACCGGCAGGTTCTTCTTCAGCGGAATCGCGAGCAGGGCGGCGGTGATCATCTGCAGCGGCCCGGGCACGAGGCCCGCGAACAGGCCGATCGCCACGCCGCCCGCCACCGAATCGCGGTTCAGGTGCCACAGGTTCGGGTGATCCAGCCAGCTGCGGCACCAGGCCAGGTAGCGATGGCCGCGTACGGCGTCGCCGTCGGGCAGGAACCTGCGGAAGAATTTTCTCGGCATCGTCGTCGCGCAGCCATCCCGTGCGTTCGATTGTAGATGACGCCTGTGCTTGTTTCGTTCGCCTGCGGCGTTCTCGCCCTGCAGCTGCAGCCGGAACTGCCCGGAATGGCCTGGTTGGGGACGGCTTCGCTCCTCTTTCTTGCAAGCTTCAGGATTCTCCGTCTGCCGGCGGCATTCGCGGTCGGTTTCTGCTGGGCGTTGCTCCTGGCGCATCAACGCATGGACGACCGGCTCGCGCCGGAACTGGAAGGCCGGGACATCGAGGTAGTGGGCGTGGTCTCCGGCCTGCCCGCCGCGATGGAGCGCGGGCTGCGCTTCGAATTCGAACCCGAGCACGCTCCGGTAAAGCTGCCCGCAAAGATCCTGCTCTCCTGGTACCGCAGTCCCATCGCCGCGGAACCCGGCGAGGAACAGCCGGCCGGCGTCGCCGCGCCGCTGCATCCGGGCGAGCGCTGGCGCTTCACGGTGCGCTTGCGCCGGCCGCATGGCAACGCCAACCCGCACGGCTTCGACTACGAGGCCTGGCTGCTCGAGAGGGGGGTGGGAGCGACCGGATACGTTCGTCCGGGAAGAAAATCCTTTCCGGAAAAACTCGGAGCACGGAACGGTTTTCTCGACCACGTCGAAATCTTCCGCGAATCGGTGCGCGACCGCTTCAAGCAGGAGCTCGGCGAGACGCCGGCCAGTGGCATCCTCGCCGCCCTCGCGGTCGGTGACCAGCGCTCGATCAGCGCGGAGGAGTGGCGCCTGTTCAACCGCACCGGCGTCACGCACCTGATGAGCATCTCAGGGCTGCACGTAACGATGGTGTCGGGCCTCGCGGCGTGGCTCGCGGGCTGGCTCTGGCGGCGCTCGGCGTTCCTGATGCTGCGCCTGCCCGCGCGCAAGGCCGCGGCGGCAGCGGCCATCCTCGGCGCGCTTGGCTACGCGCTCGTCGCAGGCTTCGCTGTTCCGGCCCAGCGTACTTTCTGGATGGTGACAGTGGTTGCGCTCGCACTTTGGGCGGGGCGCATCGCTTCCCCTTCGCGCGCCCTGGCGCTCGCGCTTGCGGTGGTGCTCGTCTTCGACCCCTGGGCGGTGCTCTCCCCCGGCTTCTGGCTTTCCTTTGGGGCGGTTTCCCTCATCTTCTTTGTCGCGGACGAAAACAGCCCGGTTTTAAAACAATGGTTCCGTGTCCAGTGGGCGATCACCGTAGGTCTCGCGCCCGCGGCGCTGCTCCTCTTTTCGCAATTCTCGATCGTCGGGCCGATCGCCAATGCCGTCGCGATTCCGGTCGTTTCGGCGCTGGTCACGCCGCTCGCGCTCCTCGCGGCCGTGGTGCCCTGGGACCCGCTCCTGGAGGTCGCCGCCTGGCTGCTGGAATGGCTGCTGCAGTTCCTCGAGTGGTGCGCCGCGCTGCCGGCCGCGGTGTGGCAGCAGCACGTGCCGCCGCTCTGGTCGGTGCTGCTCGCGCTGGCGGGGGTCCTCTGGCTGCTCGCCCCGCGCGGGCTGCCCTGGCGGGCGATGGGCCTTGCGCTGATGCTGCCCGCGGTCGCGCTGCCGCCTCCTGCGCCCGCGCCGGGCGAGGCCTGGATCACGACCTTGGACGTCGGGCAGGGGCTCGCGGTGCTCGTGCGCACGACGAACCGCGCGCTGCTCTACGATGCCGGCCCCGCATTCAGCGAATCCGACAGCGGCGAGCGCATCATCGCACCCTACCTGCGCGCCATCGGCATCGAGCGCCTGGACGCGATGATGATCACTCACAACGACAACGACCACGCCGGCGGCGCCGCGTCGGTGGCGGGCAACTTCGAGGTCGACACGCTGCTGCACTCGCTGCCGGCTGCGCACCCGCTGCTTGCGAGCGTGCCGGGGCCGCAGCGCTGCGCGGCGGGCACATCCTGGGAGTGGGACGGGGTGCGCTTCGCGCTCCTGCACCCGGCGAGCGCGGCGGCGCGCGCGAGGAAAAGCAACGACCTCAGTTGCGTGCTGAAGGTGACCGCGGGCGCTCGCTCGATGCTGCTGACCGGCGACATCGAAAGGCCGGCGGAAGCCGAACTCATCGGCCGCGACGCCGCGGCCCTCGAATCTGACGTGCTGCTGACGCCGCACCACGGCAGCCGGACCTCGTCGACCCCGGAGTTCGTCGCCGCCGTGCGGCCCTCTGTGGCCGTCATCCCCGTCGGCTATCGCAATCGCTTCGGGCATCCGAGCGAGGAGGTTGAAGAGCGCTACCGCAGCGATGGAGTCCACCTGTGGCGGACAGACCGGGAAGGGGCCGTCACGGTACGGCTGGCCAACGGCAAGTCGACGACCGGTAGCCAGCGGCGAGAAAAGCGGCGCTACTGGCAGGACGCACCAGCATGAGGTGGCATGACTGTCGGTCGCGAAACTGATCGCCTTGAAGGTTTGATCTGGGCGAAAATTACTAGTTCGTTGTAGCGGAAAATAAGAAGAATTTTGGTAGACAATAGTCAAGGGTCGCGGTGCTGCTCTTGCCGCTGTGCCTGGAAATTCAATCGCGGAGACACCTATGTTCAGATTTGCCCGCAATAACGCCATCGCAATTGCCCTGAGGGGCGCCATCGCTGCGTCGCTATTGCTGGGGGCGGGCCAGGCAAGCGCGCAGCAATCCGCGCCGGCCAAGAAGGCGCCGACGGAAACCGAGTCGCAGACGCGGGCGCGCGCGATCCTAACCCGCATGGCGGAGCACCTTGCCGGCGCGCAGGCGTTCAGCGTCAATTTTCGCGCGGGCTACGATGCGGTGCAGCGGACCGGACAGAAGATCGAGTTCGGCGAGACGCGCAGGATCACGCTGAGCCGCCCGGACCGCTTGCGTATCGAGGCCGAGGATAGCGACGGGGACAAGACGCTCACCGTGTTCACCGGCAAGGAAATCGTGCTGGTCAACACGACAGACAATGCCTATGCCGTGGCGCCGCAACCCTCCGGACTGGACAACACGATCGTCCACTACGTGAGGGACCTCGGCATGCGCCTGCCGCTCGCGATGATGCTGGTAAGCGAGCTGCCGGCGGAATTGAAGGCCCGCGTGCGTTCGGTCGATTACGTGGAAAAGACCAGCATCTTCGGCGCCGCCGCCCATCATCTGGCGGTGCGCGCCGATACCGTGGATTTCCAGGTCTGGGTGGCCGACGGCGACAAGCCGCTGCCGCAACGGGTGGTGATTACCTACAAGAGGGACAAAGGCCAGCCGCAGTTCTGGGCGCAGTTTTCCGACTGGAACTTCGCGCCCGCGATCACGGATTCGACCTTTTCGGCGAAGCCGCCGGCAGGCGCGGTCAAGATCGCGTTCGTAACCCAGCTTCCGGCCAAGTCGGCGGCGCGCAAGCCTGCGGCAGAGAAAGGAGCCAAGAAATGAACGTCAAATTGTGGAGTGTTTTCGGAACGGCAGTCGTTGCGGGCATGTTCACTGTCGGCTCCATCGGTGAGGCAGAAGGGCGAGGTTTTGGCGGTGGCGGTGGTCGCGGCGGCGGTGGTGGGTTCCGCGGCGGCGGTGGCGAGCGTGGCGGCGGTGGATTCGGCGGCCATGAAGGAGGCGGCTTTTCCCGCGGCGGATCCGCATCGGGCGGCGGGTTCTCACACGGCGGCGAGGGCGGGGGGTTTGGCGGCGGCGAGCGCGGGGGATTTGGTGGCGGCGAGCGCGGCGGCGGGTCTTCCGCGCAGGGCGGCGGCCAGCGCGAAAGCAACGTCAGCGCGAACCAGAGCCAGCGTCAGAGCAGCGTCAGCCAGAACGAGAGCAACCGGCAGTCCACGGCGACCTCGATGCAGAACACGCGGGCGAATACCGTCAACAACGCGGCAGACCACTATTACGGTGGCGCCTACTACGGCGGTGGCGGCTGCTGCTGGGATGGTGGCGGCGTTGCCGCCGGCGCGGTGCTCGGCATGACCGCGGGTGCGGTCATCGCTTCCTCCAGCAATGCTGCAGCCAGTTCGAGTGCGTACTCATCGGGCTATGCCGCGGGCAGCGCCAACACGGCGAACACGACCAGCGCATACAACGCGGGTGTCGCCACCGGCGCCGCGCTGGCGACGGGTGCCGCTGCTGCCCCGAAAGTCAACTACGTGATGGGCGTGAACTACGGGATCCTGCCGCCCGACGCGAAGATGATCAACACCAACGGCGTCGACTACTATGTCAGCGGCAGTACGTGGTTTCAGCCGGCATTCGGTCCGAACGGCGTGTATTACCGCGTGGTGCCGATTCCCTGAGCGACGCAGGAAGCGAACATCATGAAAGCGCAAAGGCTCGCAATTCTCCTGCTGTCCGCAGCGCTCGCGATGTCCTCCCAATGCTGGGCGCAGACCGTCTACGAATCGAAGGACAAGTCCGGGGCGACCGTGTTCTCGGACCGGCCGACGCCCGGGGCGAAGCCCGTGGAGCTGCAGCCGCCGAACGTCATCCAGTCGCCGCCGATCCCCAAGCGCGCGCCCGGGCCGGCTGCGGCGGCCCCGGGCTATACGTCCCTCTCGATCTCGTCGCTGGAAAATGAAGGCACCGTGCACACCAACACGGGCGAGTTCCAGGTCCTCGTGCGCAGCGTGCCGTCGCTGCGCGCGGCGGCCGGCGACCGCATCAAGGTGACGCTGGATGGCAATGCGATCGCGAAGCGGTACTCGAGCGGCGCGGTGAACGTCAGCGCCGACGACTGGCAGACGGCTGCCACGTCGGTGGACCTGCACACGCTGCAGGTCGCCATCGTCGATGCCAACGGCGCGACGCTGATCGAGTCCAAGCCGGTCACGTTCTACGCGCGCCGCGCGACTGTGCGCAAGAAGGCTCGCTGAGCGCACCGGGGGCGTTGACAGGACGCGCCGCGGTAAGGCCAAATGCCTGAGTGGGAAGCCCCCCGGGCTTCTCCGTCACTCTCGAGGAGGATGGATCATGGCAAAAGGCGGCAATGCGGTCTATCGAGTCACCGATGTCATCGGCACGAGCGCCGTTTCCTGGGAAGACGCCGCGCGCGCCGCGGTGAAGACGGCCTCCAAATCGCTGCGCGACCTGCGCATCGCCGAAGTCACCAAGCTCGACGTCAAGGTCGAGAATGGCAAGATCACGCAGTTCCGCACCCGGTTGTCGCTGTCGTTCAAGTACAGCAGCGCCTGAGCCGGTTTCTGGGCGGCGCAGCCTGAATGCTGCTGTTGCTGCGCCTGATTCGCCGGATTCTCGGCTGGGCGGATTTTCTCGTCGTCTGCGTCGCGGTGTACCTGCTTGCCTGGCTGCCCTGGCCGGGCAAGCACCCCGTGGCGCGACTGTTTCACACCTGGTGCCGCGCGTTTGCGCGCGCACTCGACGTGGACATCCGGGTGCACCAGAAATTCCGCCGCCAGCACCTGCCCAGCCGCTATATCCTGATCGCGAACCATCCTTCGGCGTTCGAGGACATCGGCATCCCGGCGATGTTCGACGTGGTGTCGGTTGCCAAGCTCCAGGTGAAGGACTGGTTTATCGCCGGGCGCATTGCGCGGGCGGCGGGCACGCTGTTCGTCGACCGCGACAACCCGGATTCGCGGAAGCAGGTCATCCAGGAGATGGTGAAGGCGGTGGAGGCGGGGCAGAACATCGCTCTCTACCCGGAGGGCGGCTGCAAGGGACGGCGGCTTTACAATGAGTTCAAGACAGGGGCGTTCGAGGTCTCGTTCCGCACCGGGGTGCCGATCCTGCCGGTGTTCCTGCACTACGAGGCGCAGGACGATTTCGAGTGGCAGCCTCCCTACTCGCTGCCCGACAAGATCCGGCATATCCTGTGCGCGGTGAACAACCGCGCCAACTACTACGTGTACGAACCGATGGACCCGAAGGACTACCCCGACCGCTACGCGATGAAGGCGGCAGCGTACGCGCTGTTCGAGCGCTGCAACGCGAAGTACCTGGAATAGGGGGCGAGGTGGCGGCGGTCAGGCAGCGCCAGGTGCAGTGCGCCTCGCCGAAGGGGCTGCACCGCATCGCCTACCGGGAGTGGGGCGACCCGCGCAACCCGAGCGTGCTGGTCTGCGTGCACGGCATCACGCGCTGCGCGCGCGATTTCGATTCGCTGGCTGCGGCGCTGAGCGACCGTTACCGCGTCATCTGCCCTGACATGGCCGGGCGCGGAGACTCGGACTGGCTGCCCGATCCGATGCTCTACGCGATTCCGCAGTATGTTGCCGACGTGGTTACGTTGATCGCGCGGCTCGACGTCGAGCAGGTGCACTGGGTCGGCACCTCGATGGGCGGACTCATCGGCATGTCGCTCGCGGTGCAGCCCGGCACGCCGGTCGCGCGGCTCGTCGTCAACGACGTCGGCCCGGTGGTGGGCAAGGCGGCGCTCGATCGCATCGCAAGCTACATCGGGCTCGCGCCGGCGTTCGCGGATTTCTCCGCGGCCGAGCAGTACGTCCGCGCCACCGTCGCGACCTTTGGCCCGCACTCGGATGCGGAGTGGCGCTTCCTCACCGAGGTGGTGGTGCGCAGGAACGCGGACGGCACATTTCGCATGCACTACGACCCGAAGATCGCCGAGCCGTTCCGCGCCACGCTGCCGGACAAGGACCTCGAGCTGTGGCCGCTCTGGGACGCGATCCGCTGCCCGGTGCTGGTCCTGCGCGGCGCGCAGTCCGATCTGCTGCTTCCCGCGCACTGCGAGCAGATGAAGCAGCGAGGGCCCAAGGCGAAGGTGGTGGAGATCGCCGGCGTCGGCCATGCGCCGACGCTCATGCACGAGGACCAGATCCGGCTGGTCAGGGATTTTCTGCTTGCATAAGGGAGAGAGAACGATGAAAAGTAGACATGGATTTGGTTTGCTTGCGGCCCTGCTCGGGCTGCTCGTCCTGCTGGGCGGTTGCGCCGAGCTGGAGGAGGATCTGCGAAAGGTCCACGACTATCTGCGCAAGCTGCGCGGCCGGGAACCTGCGCCGCCGCCGCCCGCGCCGCCCGCTGTCTCCGAGATGCCCGCGGCGGCCGCGGCCGGCCTGAGCCTGAACGGCAACTGCGTAGGCAAGGAGGAAACCGGGTATGCCGAGAACGTCCGCGTGACGGTGGCGGGCGGCAAGGTGAGTGCGCTCGACGCGCGCATCGACATCCCGAACCGCGGCAGCTGCCGCTTCCAGCTCGCCGGCTACCGCCAGACGCAGCAGGCGCCGGTCGTCGAGCTGCTGTCGCGGACCAACTCCGCCTGCGCGCTGCGCATGTGGCAGCAGGGCGACCGCGTGACGCTCGCCGCTACCGACTGCCCCGAGGCCTGCGCGCGCGGCGCGTTCGAATACCTGTGGCCGGTCGAGTTCCAGTCGCCCGGCGGAGGCTGCTATCCCTAGGAGAGGCTAGCCGCGGCGGTTGGCCGCGTCCCAATTCTTTTCCAGGTTGGCGATCAGCGCCGGGCTGAAGTGGCAGTAGGCCTGCTCGCGCGTGTAGGCGGCGAAGTAGCGCCGGAAAGCGTCGAGCGGCTCCTCGCCGGCGCGGAAGGCGCGACGGTTGCCGGCGGCGCTGACCATCCCCGAGCCGGTGAGGCGCGCCACCAGTCGGTCGATCTCCTTGTCCATGGCCTCAGGCTTCACGATGGTGTCGCAGATCAGCCGGCCTTCGGGGCTCGCGCATTCCAGGCGCCGCTCGGCGAGGATCGCCTGCCGCGCGATGCGGGCGCCGACGTGCCGGGCAAGGCGCAGGTTGGCGGCGCCCGGGATGATGCCCTCCTTGCGCGCCGGCAGCGTCATGTAGGCGTCCTCCGCGGCGATCACCTGGTCCATGGTGAGCAGGATCTGGCAATGGCCGCCGATGGCGAATCCCTCCACCGCGGCGATCCACAGCTTCTCGATCGATTCCTCCTCGGGCGAGACCCCGGGCAGCGCGAGGCCGCGGTAGAACTTGTTGACGAAGCCCAGGTCGCGGATCAGGTACCAGAGGAAGCGGATCCTGCCCTGGTACAGGTGCGTGAGGTTGATGCCCGCGCCGAACAGGCGCCGGCCCGCGTATTTCGGGTGCTCGACCGAGCCGCCGCGCAGGACGCAGACCTCGCTGTGCGGGTCGAGCAGCGCGAGGTCCACCGCCATCTCCAGCCCGGCGAGCGTCGATTCGTCCTCGGCGTTGAGGAACCTCGGATTGCACATGGTCAGCAGCACCGCCTTGCCGCGGCGCTCCAGGCGCGCACCCTGCAGCTCGATCCTGCCCGCGGCGAGGAACTCCGGCAGCCGACGGCGCGACTCCTCCAGCGGCAGCAGCATCGCGTGGCAGAGGTGCGTTCCCGCCTGGGGGTCGGCGAACACCTGCGCGAGGAACAGCCCCTGGTCGACCTCGACGCCGTCCTTTTCCGCCTGCGCGAGGCCGGCCTCGCGGGCGAGTTCCTGCGCGCCCGGCACGAGCCCGGGAACTTCCAGCGCGGCGCGCGCGCAAAGCTCGTCCAGGCGGAGGAACCGGCTGCGGCCTGCAGTCAGGGAGTCGTAGACCGCGCGAGCATGCGCGCGTGCGAAAACGGCTCGCGCCTCGCGCGCGCGGGCGAGGATCGCTGTGGCGGCCGCGGCCTCCGCGGCGCTGCGCCTCGGCTTCGCGGGTAATCGGGCCAGCAGCTCCTCGGCACGCCGCCAGAATTCGCCGAAGGCAAGCTTGTCCGCGGCGAGATCCGCGGCGCGCACCGGCATCGTGCGCGACCAGCTCCCCACGGCCGGATCGAGAACGTCGTCCTTCATGCGCGAATCATATCCGCCGGACGGCGGGGGCGGGCTGATAAAATCGCGTCGCAGATGAAATTCTTCATCGTCGACGACGATCCCGACACGCTGTCGCTGGTTTCCCGGTTGCTCACCGAGGCGGGGCACGAGGTCATGGTGCGCGCCTCGAGCTCCGGCGCGGTCCGCGACATTCCCGAGGCGCTGCCCGACTGCGTGATCACTGACGTGATGATGCCGGGCATGGACGGCTTCGAGCTGACGCGCACGCTGCGCGCGAAGCCCGAATTGAAAAATACCAAGATCGTGATTGTATCGGCCAAGAGTTACGACTTCGACCGCCGGCGCGCGCGAGAGATGGGCGCAGACGGCTACATCACCAAGCCGATCAACCGCGACACGTTCCTGCAGTCGCTCTACGAGGTCGTCTCCGAGCGGATCTCGGTGCATTACTGGGGCGTGCACGGCACGCTGCCCGCGCCCGGGCCGGCCTACACGCGCTATGGCGGCAACACGCCCTGCGTCAGCGTCGAGATCGGCGGCGAGCCGCTGACCATCTTCGACTGCGGTTCGGGCATCAAGCAGCTCTCGGATCGCATCATGCAGGGAAGCAGCGAGCGGTTCTCCGGGCGCATTTTCATCTCGCACACGCACTGGGACCACATCAACACGGTGCCGTTCTTCGCGCCGCTGTACGCGCGCGGAAACCAGATCGAGATCTTCGGTCCCTACCAGGGCGACCTGACCATCGAAGCCGCGATCAGCGCGCAGATGGAGAGCGTGTACTTCCCGGTGACGATTCGCGAGTTCGGCGCGCGCCTGGTGTTCCGCGACCTGCGCGAGGAAACGCTGCAGTTCGGGCCGGTGCGGGTCGACACCATGCTGCTGCGCCATCCCGGCTACTGCCTGGGCTACAAGCTGAGCTGCCGCGGCCGCGTCGTCTGCTACATCACCGACAACGAGCTCTACCTGCCGACCCACCCGCGCCACGAGGCGCGCTACGTGCAGCGGCTCGCGGATTTCGTGCGCGGCGCCGACCTGCTGATCACCGACACCACCTACCGCGACCACGAGTACCCCTCCAAGGTGGACTGGGGCCATTCCTGCGTGAGCCAGGTCGCCGACCTTGCCGCGCGCGCGGAGGTAAAGCGCCTGCACCTCTTCCACCACGACCCGGACCAGACCGACGAGCTGATCGACCTCAAGCTGCAGGAGATGCGCGCCGAGCTCGCGCGCCTGGGCTCTTCGGTCGTCTGCGAGGCGCCCGCCGAGGGCTCGAACCTGGTCCTCTAGAAGACGCCGAGCGCGAGCCCGGCGGCGATGCCCGCGCCCAGCTCCTCGCATTTTGCGAGGACCTCCGGAGTCAGCTCCTTCAGGCCGATCACGGGCTCGGCCCGCTTTTCCAGCCGCAGGCCGGCGACGATCCGCTCCACCGAGCTCACCGCGCCAGCGCCGTCCTGGCCCGCGCCGACGAAAAGTGCCCAGGGCCGGCCGTTGACCTTGCCCTCGCAGGCGTAGAACACGCGCTCGAGGAAGTCCTTCATCATCCCGGACATGTAGCCGAAATTCTCCGGCGTGCCGAGGATCAGCCCGTCGGCGGCGAGCACGTCCTCCGGCCCCGCCTCGGCGCAGCGCTTGACGACGACGTTGACGCCGCCCGTGTCGGAAACTGCGGCGCGCGCGCCGCGCGCCACCGCCTCGGCCATCTGCGCGGTCTTCACGCCGCCGGTGTGGTAGACGATGAGCAGCGTTTTCATGTCTTCAATCGAGCCGACGGATCC
>JAYRND010000328.1:0-11782 GCA_041904885.1 Burkholderiales bacterium | reverse complement strand
GGGGGGGGGGGGCGGGGGGGGGGGGGGGGTGGCCTTCTCGGGGGGGGGGGCGCGGTCCCCGGGGGGGGCCGCCCCCCCCCCGTTTGTGGCAGGGGCCCCCCCCCCCCCGCGCCGGGGTCGAGCAGGCCAAGAAGGCGGCAAAAGCGACCGACGAGTACGTGCAGGACAATCCGTGGCAAGCCGTCGGCATCGCCGCGGTCGCCGGCCTGCTGCTGGGCGTCCTGATCAGCCGCCGCTAGCGCCACGCCCGTCGCGGACGGGGCGCGCGTTCCCATGCTCGGATCGGTGAGAGAGCTTGCCCGCACGCTGCTCTCGTTCGCCGAGACGCGGGCGCGCCTCGCCGCAACCGAGCTCGAGGAGCAGGCCGCCCGGCTGGCCGAGATCCTGATCTGGGCCGCGACGGCGCTGTTCTTCTTCGCGATCACGGTCGTGTTCGTCGCGATTCTGATCGTCCTCCTGTTCTGGGATTCCAACCGGGTGCTTGCCGCCGGATTGCTGGCTGCGCTCTTCTCCGGCATCGCGGCGTTCGCGACGCTTGCCGCGCGCACCCGCCTGCGCGAGCGCCCGAAGCTCCTCGCCGCCACGCTCGCGGAGCTGAAGCAGGACCGCGAAAGGATCGCTGGACAATGATGCGCGCCCGCCTGCTGGCGCTTGCCGAGCGCCGCGCGCGCCTGAGCGCACAGGCCGCCGCCGAGCGCGATTCGCTCGCCGCGCTGGCCGCGCGCGGGGACGCCGCCGCGCGCAGGATCGACGTAGCGCTGGCGTTCGCGCAGCGCGCCCTCGGCGAGCTGCGCGAGCGGCCGCTGCTCGTCGCTGCCGGCGTGGCCGTGCTGGTCGCCCTGCGCCCGCGGCTGGCATTTGGCTGGGCGATCCGCTGGGGATTGAAGGGCTGGTCGCTCTGGCGCAGCTACCGCGCGGCGCAGCGGCTGTGGCAACGGCTCAGCGCCGCGCCGGCCGCGCCCACCGCCGCGGGCCGCTGATGCCCCTGCGCATTCCCGCCGTCGTACGGCACGCGTTCGAGCTCGCCGAGCGCGAGCGCAAGTTCCTGCTATCGGAGCTGGTGCAGGTGAAGGGCCTGATGCCGGTGCTGATGAAGCGGCGCAACAAGCAGAAATGGACGCCCGAGGACCTCGCCGAGATCCGCGCGCACCTGCGCCGGCTCTCGAAGCTTTCCCCCTACCTCGTGATCCTGATCATGCCCGGCGGCTTCGCCGTGCTGCCGGTGCTCGCCTGGTGGCTGGACCGCCGGCGCAACCGGCGCATCGTCAACGTGGTGACCTGACCCCGTATTCGATGGTCAGCGGCGCGTGGTCGCTGAAGCGCCGCCGCAGGTAGATCGACTCGCGCTTCGCCGAGCGCGCCGCGCCCGGGGTGGCGATCTGGTAGTCGATGCGCCAGCCCACGTTCTTCGCCCAGGCCTGGCCGCGGTTCGACCACCACGTGTACTGGTCCGGCTTGTCGTTCAGGCGCCGGAACACGTCGACGAATCCCACCTCGTCCAGCACGCGGCTGAGCCAGGCGCGCTCTTCGGGCAGGAAGCCCGAGTTCTTCTGATTCGAGCGCCAGTTGCGCAGGTCGATCTCCTTGTGCGCGATGTTCCAGTCGCCGCAGAGGATGGTCTCGGAATTCCGGGCGCGGAGCCGCTCCAGGTGGGGAAGGAAGGCCTTCAGGAACCGGAATTTCGACGCCTGCCGGTGCGGACCCGCCGAGCCCGAGGGCAGGTACACCGAGACCACGGAAAGCTTGCCGTATTGCGCCTCGAGGTAGCGCCCCTCGGCGTCGAACTCCTTCACGCCGAAGCCGCGGATGACGCGGTCGGGCTTCGCTCGGCTGTAGAGCGCGACGCCCGCGTATCCCTTCTTCTCCGCCGGGTACAGGTGCCGCTCGAAGCCCGCGAGGTCGGCCGCGTGCCCGTCGAGGTCAGCTTCGTGCGCCTTGATCTCCTGCAAGCAGACCACGTCCGCCTTCTGCGCCGCCAGCCAGCGAAACAGGCCCTTCGCGGCCGCCGAGCGCAGGCCGTTGACGTTGAGGCTGATGATCTTCAAGACGAGGGGAAGCTGGAGACCCCGCCGTGGGCGGCCGACCATTCGGCCGGGCCATGGAGGAATTTCTCGACCTCGGCCACCTGCGCGGCGGCCAGGTAATTGCCCTGCTTCACGACGGCCAGCACGTCCCACCAGCTCGCGAGGTAGTGCAGCCGCACGCCGAGGTCCTGCATCACCTTCTTCGACTCGGGGAAGATGTCGTAGTAGAAGTTGACGAACACGTGCTCGACCAGCGCGCCCGCCTCGCGCAGCGCCTTGCAGAAATTAATCTTGGAGCGCCCGTCGGTGGTGAGGTCCTCCACCAGCAGCGTGCGCGCGCCCTCGCGGATGTCGCCCTCGATCTGCGCGTTGCGGCCGAATCCCTTGGGCTTCTTGCGGATGTACTGCATCGGCAGGCCGAGCCGGTCTGCCATCCACGCGGCGTAGGGAATGCCCGCCGTTTCGCCGCCCGCAATCACGTCGAACTGCTCGAAACCCGCGTCGCGCGCGAGCGTGGCGACGGCGAAATCGATGAGCTGGCTGCGGATGCGCGGATAGAAGATGAGCTTGCGGCAGTCGATGTAGACCGGGCTCGCCCAGCCGGAGGTGAAGATGAACGGCTTGCCCTCCGAGAACAGCACCGCCTTCACTTCCAGCAGCATCTTCGCGGTGGTCTCGGCGATGAATGCGCGGTCCGCGGAGTGCATGGCGGGCGCATTCTAGCAGGTCAACCCGCGGCGGCCGCGCGCGTTAAAATGCGGGTGATAAGCGATTAATCGGGGGAAGCCATGAAGCTGAAGTCCGCAGTCCTCGCCGCCCTGCTCGCGCTGCTGCCGCTGGCGGTGGGCGCGCAGGCCGTCTCCTATCGCTGCGTGGGCAAGGATGGCAAGAAGTACTATGGCTCAGTGGTCCCGACCCAGTGCCTAGGCCAGCCGGTCGAGCAGCTAAATTCCCAGGGCATGGTCGTGAAGCGCTTTGATGCCGCCGCTTCCGCCGCCGAGCGCGAGAAGAAGGCGCACGAGGACGAAGAGCGCAAGAAGCGCGAGGCGGTTTCCAAGGAGGAAGGACGGCGCAACCGGGCGCTGCTTTCCACCTACACCAGCGAGAAGGAAATCGAGCAGGCGCGCGCCCGCGCGCTCAAGGACAACGAGGGCGCGGTCAAGGATATCGAGGGGCGCATCGCCGGGATCAAGAAGCGCCAGGTCGAGCTGAAGAAAGAGGCCGACAGCAGCAAGGGCGGCAAGGTGCCCGCCAAGCTCGAGCAGGACATGAAGAACGCGGAGTTCGACCTCAAGACCCAGGAAGACTCGCTCGCGACCAAGCGCAAGGAAGTCGACCAGATCAACGCGCGCTTCGACGAGGACAAGAAGCGCTACAACGAGCTGACCAAGGGCGGCACGAAGTAGCCTAGCCCTTCAGCTTGCGGCGCAGGATCTCGTTCACCTGCGCCGGGTTGGCTTTGCCCTTGCTCGCCTTCATCACCTGCCCGACGAGCGCGTTGAAGGCCTTCTCCTTGCCCGCGCGGTAGTCCTCGACCAGCTGCGCGCCCGCCGCCATCACCTCGTCGACGATCTTCTCGATCGCGCCCGAGTCCGAGATTTGTTTCAGGCTTTTCTTCTCGATGATTTCATCGGGAGCGCCCTCGCCCGCCCACATCGCCGGCAACACGGTAGACACTGCTGCGCTGTTGGAAATTGTCCCGTCCGAGATTCTCTCCGCAAGTTTTCGAATCAGGTCCGGCGATACCCTGCTCTGCGAAATATCCAGATTCTCGTGGTTGAGCCGGGAGGAAAGCGGACCGGCAACAAGGTTCGCGACTACGCTCGATACGTCGCCCGACGTATTCTTCAGAGCCTGCGATGAATAGTTCGCCATGGCAGCCGAGCCCGCGATAACAGCCAAGGTTGCCGGCGATATCGATGGGTAGGCGGTCTTCAATTCCTCGCGAATTTCGTCCAAGCCCTTCGGCATCTGCGCGCGCACGCGCGCAATGTCTTCCTCCGTGATCACCAAAGGAAGCAGGTCAGGGTCGGGGAAGTAGCGGTAGTCCTGCGCGTCTTCCTTCGAGCGCATTGCACGCGTCTCGTTTCGTTCGGGATCGTAAAGGCGTGTTTCCTGGACGATCGATTTTCCATCCTCGATCAACTCGATCTGGCGCCGCGCCTCGAACTCGATTGCTTGCTCCATGAAGCGGAACGAATTCAGGTTCTTGATCTCGCATCGCGTGCCGAGCTTGGCGTCACCCGCGCGGCGCACCGAGACGTTGGCGTCGCACCGGAACGAGCCTTCCTGCATGTTGCCGTCGCAGATTTCGAGCGACGTCACCAGCTCGTGAAGCTTCTTGGCGTAGGCGCTAGCTTCCTTAGCACCGCGCAGGTCCGGCTCGGTGACGATCTCTAGCAGCGGCGTGCCTGCGCGGTTGAGGTCGATCCCCGACATGCCGTGAAAATCCTCGTGCAGGGATTTTCCGGCGTCTTCTTCGAGGTGGGCACGCGTCAGGCGAATGGTCTTCTTGCCGGACTCCGTTTCAATCTGAATCGATCCGCCCTTCACGACCGGAAGCTCGAATTGGCTGATCTGGTAGCCCTTCGGCAAGTCGGGGTAGAAGTAGTTCTTGCGCGCGAAGACGGAACGGCGGCTGATGGCCTCGGGCCCGCCGACGGCAAGTCCGAAGCGGATCGCCAGCTCGACGGCACCCTTGTTCAGCACCGGCAGCACGCCGGGCAGCGCGATGTCCACCGCCGAGGCCTGCGTGTTGGGCGCGGCGCCGAATGCGGTCGCGGCGCCCGAGAAGATCTTGCTCCTGGTCAGCAGCTGCGCGTGAGTCTCGATGCCGACGACGATTTCCCAGGCCATGGCGCGGTCCCGGGGCCTAGCGTGCCTGCGGGCGCAGCAGTTGGCAGTTGCCCCTGCGGTCGACGAGCATCGGCTCGAGATACGCCTGCGAGCCGCACATCGCCGCGCAGCCCTCGGCCGTGACGCGCACGTAATCGCCCAGGCTGCGCAGCGTGACGCTGCAGCGCCCGGCGCCAAAGCGCAGCCCGCCCGCGAACGGGCGCTGCTCCAGCCCCGTGACCGTGCACGGGTGCTCGCCGGGAGAGACCCGGGAACGCCAGTCGGCGTTCTTCAGCTTGCCGTTCTCGACCGCAAGCGCGAGCGTCGACGCGTAGCGCGCGTCCGACACCTCGCAGCGCAGGCTCGTGCTGTAGGCCTCCATCGAGGGAAAGGTTTCGCTGAATTCGAACCGCTCCCGCTCCTGCCCTTCCGGCCCGTAGCGCACGCCCTTGAACACGCCGCCTGACCAGGTTCCCTGCAGGGTTCCCATCGCCGGCCGGCCGTACAGGATCGGCGTCTGCCCTTCGCGGAGCACCGTGACTCCCAACTGCTTGCTGCGCTCGCCTTCCAGGAAGCGCTGCTGCTGCGTCGGCAGCATCAGGTAGTCCCCCGTCACGCGCGCGGAGCCGTCCGGCAGCACGGACGAGTACAGGTTGAGCAGCGCGGGCCGCCCGCCCAGCTGCCCGATCAGTTCGCGGTTTTCGCTCGCCTCCTGGGCGAGGGCCGGCAGCGCGAGCAGGCCCGCGCACAGGGCGAGCCACCTCATGCCGCCGCCTCGGGTGGCATGCGCAGGTGCCAGTCTGTTGCCTGCTGGTAGCGGTGCGCGACGCCGAGCATCTTCGCCTCGGAAAAGTAGTTTCCCATGATCTGCAGGCCCACGGGCAGGCCCCTGCGGTCGAAGCCGCAGGGGATCGACATCCCCGGCAGGCCGGCGAGGGGTGCCGGGATCGTGAAAATGTCGTTCAGGTACATCTGCACCGGGTCGTCGGACTTGGCGCCGAGTGGGAACGCGGTCGAGGGCGAGGTCGGGCCCATGACCAGGTCACAGCGCGCGAACGCGTCGGCGAAGTCCTTCGCGATGAGGCGCCGCACCTTTTGCGCCTTGAGGTAGTAAGCGTCGTAGTAACCGTGCGAGAGGACGTAGGTGCCGATGAGGATGCGCCGCTTCACCTCGGTGCCGAAGCCCTCGGCGCGTGTGCGCCGGTACATCTCGCCCAGGTCCGCGTAGTCGCGCGCGCGGTGGCCGTAGCGCACGCCGTCGAAGCGCGACAGGTTCGAGGACGCTTCCGCCGGCGCGAGCACGTAGTAGACCGGCACGGCGAGCGCAGTGTTGGGCAGCGTGATCTCCGCCACGGTTGCGCCCTGCGACTCGAACCAGCGCACCGCCTCGCGCACGCGCGCGAGCACGTCTTCGTCCACGCCCGCCGACAGGTATTCCTTCGGCAAGCCGATCCGCAGGCCCTGCAGCGAGTCGTTCAGGCAGCGCGTGTAATCCTCGGCGGGCCGCTCCAGGCTGGTCGAGTCGCGCGCATCGAAGCCGGCCATGGCGTTCATCAGCAGCGCGAGGTCGGCGGCACACTTGCCGATGGGGCCGCCCTGGTCGAGCGACGAGGCGAAGGCAATCATGCCGTAGCGCGACACCACCCCGTAGGTGGGCTTCAGCCCCGACACCCCGGTCAGCGCCGCGGGCTGGCGGATCGAGCCGCCCGTGTCGGTGCCGGTGGCGGCGGGCGCCATCCGCGCGGCCACCGCCGCCGCAGAGCCGCCCGAGGAGCCGCCGGGCACGCGCTCGAGGTCCCAGGGATTGCGCACGGGGCCGAAATGCGAGGTCTCGTTCGACGATCCCATCGCGAATTCGTCCATGTTGGTCTTGCCCAGCATCACGGCGCCGGCCTCGCGGAAGCGCTCGATCACGTGCGCGTCGTACGGGCTGGTGAAATTGGCCAGCATCCGCGAACCGCAGGTGGTGCGCAGGTCCCGGGTGCAGAAGATGTCCTTGTGGGCGATCGGGATGCCGGTCAGCGGGCCGGCGTCCCCGCGCGCCCGTCGCTCGTCGGCGACGCGCGCCTGGGCGAGGCTTAGGTCGCGGTCGCGATCCAGGAAGGCGTTCAGGCTGCCATTCAGCGCCTCAATTCGGGCGAAGAAAACCTGCGTCAGCTCTACCGACGAAACCTTCTTCGCGGCGAGCGCAGCGCCGAGCTCCGAAAGGGTGGAATTCAGCACTTATTCAAGGACCTTCGGCACGAGGTACAGGCCCTGCTCCACCGCCGGGGCGGGCTGCTGGTAGGCCTCACGGTGGTCGGTTTCGGTGACCTCGTCGGGCCTCAGCCGTTGAACGACATCCAGGGCGTGCGACATCGGCTCGATGCCCGCGGTATCGACCGCCTGCAGTTGGTCGACGAGGGCGAGTACGCGGTTGAGCCGCTCGGCCACGGACTGCATCTCGCCTGGCGCCACGTCGATCCGGGCAAGGAGAGCAATGCGCCGGAGCTGGTCAGAGGTCAGGGACATACCGGAAAGATGCTGGAAAATCGGCCGGATAGGGACACCCCCTCGCTTGCCGGGGGTCGGCTTAAGAGTATCATAGCCATCCGGGGGATTTGGGTTTCAGGACGTGCGGTTAGCGAGGAAAGTTAAGGCAAGTCTGAGCCTCGCGCCGCGTTGCAAAATGAAAGAGGATTGATCACGAACATGTTCGGTTTTCTGCGCAGCTACTTCTCCAACGATCTCGCGATCGATCTTGGCACTGCAAACACGCTGATTTACGTGCGCGGCAAGGGCATCGTGCTGGACGAGCCTTCGGTTGTCGCGATCCGCGAGGACACCGGTCCGAACTCGAAGAAATCGATCCAGGCGGTCGGCAAAGACGCGAAGATGATGCTCGGCAAGACGCCCGGCAACATCGTCGCCATCCGCCCGATGAAGGACGGCGTGATCGCCAACTTCACCGTCACCGAGCAGATGCTGAAGTACTTCATCAAGAAGGTGCACGACAACAAGCTGTTCTCGCCCAGCCCGCGCATCATCATCTGCGTGCCCTGCGGCTCCACTCAGGTCGAGCGGCGCGCGATCCGCGAGAGCGCGATCGGCGCGGGCGCGGGCCAGGTCTTCCTGATCGAAGAACCGATGGCGGCGGCCATCGGCGCCGACCTGCCCGTGGCGGAGGCCACCGGCTCGATGGTGGTGGACGTCGGCGGCGGCACCACCGAGGTGGGCGTGATCTCGCTCGGCGGCGCGGTGCACAAAGGCTCGGTGCGCGTGGGTGGCGACAAGTTCGACGAGGCGATCATCAACTACATCCGCCGCAACTACGGCATGCTGGTCGGCGAGACGACCGCGGAGCTCGTGAAGAAGACGATCGGCTCCGCCTTCCCGGGCAGCGAGGTGCGCGAGATGGAAGTGAAGGGGCGCAATCTCGCCGAGGGCATCCCGCGCAGCTTCACGATCTCCTCGAACGAGATCCTCGAGGCGCTCACCGAGCCCTTGAACCAGATCGTCAGCGCGGTGAAGAGCGCGCTGGAACAGACCCCGCCCGAGCTCGGCGCGGACATCGCCGAGAAGGGCATGGTACTCACCGGCGGCGGCGCGCTGCTGCGCGACCTCGACCGGCTCCTCATGGAGGAAACCGGACTGCCCGTGATCGTCGCCGAGGATCCGCTGACCTGCGTGGTGCGCGGGTCGGGCAAGGCGCTCGAGAAGATGGAGCACTTCGGGGCGATCTTCACGAATGAATAAGTGATGGGGGATGGATCACACTCCCCCACCGTTCTTCAATCGCGGCCCGGCGCCGCTTGTCCGCCTAGCTTTCTTCGCATCACTGTCCCTCGCGCTGCTCGTTCTTGACGCGCGCTTTCGCTACGCCGAGGGCCTGCGCAGCGTCATCGCACTGGCGGTCTATCCCCTGCAGACCCTGGCCACGCTGCCCGCGGCGCTTGGCGAGCGCATGTCCGCCTACTTCGCCAGCCAGGCGCAGCTGCGCGAGGAGAACGCCGAGTTGCGCGCCAAGCTCCTGGAGACCTCGCAGGCTGCGCAGCGCTACGAAGCCGCACAGGCCGAGGCCGGGCAGCTGCGCCGCCTGGTCGGCGCCGCCGAGCGCTTGCCGGTCAAGTCGACGCCGGCGGAGATTCTCTACAACGGCCGCGATCCTTACTCGAGGAAAGTAGTGATCGACAAGGGCACGCGGAACGGCATTCGCGCCGGCTCGCCGGTGGTCGACGAGTCCGGCGTGATCGGCCAGGTGACGCGCGCGCACGCGCTCGCCGCCGAGGTCACCCTCCTCACCGACAAGGACCAGGCGATCCCGGTGCAGGTCGTGCGCAACGGCTTGCGCGCGGTCGCCTACGGGGCGGGGTCGAGCGGCATGCTGGAGCTGCGGTTCATGGCCTCGAACGCCGAGATCCAGAACGGCGACCGCCTGGTCACCTCGGGGATCGACGGTACGTACCCGCCCGGCATCCCGGTGGCGACGGTTGCCCGCATCGAGCGCGACGCCGCTTACGCCTTCGCGCGCATCGTCTGCCAGCCCGCCGCCGGGGTCGAGCGCGGCCGCTACGTGCTCGTGATCGAGAACGAGCAGCGCCAGGCGCAGCCGCCGGAGGAAGCCGGCGCGCCGGCCGACAAGCGCCCGGGCAGGGTCCGCAAGCCGCGAAGGAGGGACGGCGATGCGGCTCCATAGGGACGGCAATGCAGCTTAGCGATTCGCCCGTAGCGCAACGCATCCTGCTGCCGGTGCGCGCAAGCACCATCCTCGGCTCGTTCGCGCTCGCCCTGCTCGCCAACTTCCTGCCTTGGAAGAACGTGCTGCTCGCGCCCGATTTCGTCGCGCTGGTGCTCGTCTTCTGGTGCGTGCAGCAGCCGCGCCTGATCGGCCTGGGCGCGGGCTGGCTGCTCGGCCTGCTGATCGACGTCGGCAACGGCGTGCTGCTCGGGCAGCATGCCCTCGCCTACTCGATGCTCGCCTTCGCCTCGATCAGCCTGTCGCGGCGGATCCTCTGGTTCCCGCTCTGGGGGCAGGCGCTGCACGTCGCCGCGCTGCTGCTCTTCGCGCAGGCGATCGCCGCGCTGGTGCGGCTCGCCGCGGGCGCCGAGTTCCCCGGCTGGACGGTGGCCATCGGGCCGCTCTTCGGCGCTTTGCTCTGGCCGCTCGTGACCACGCTGCTGCTGATGCCGCAGCGCCGCCCGGTCGAAATCGACGAGACGCGCGCGATATGAGGCTCGCGGAGCTCAAGAACCACGAGAAGGAGCTCTACTTCTTCCAGCTGCGCGTGGGCTTCGCCGGCGCCGCGGTGCTGCTCGCCTTCGCGCTGCTGCTCGCCCGCTTCGTCCACCTGCAGGTCCTGCAGCACGACACCTACGCCTCCAAGGCGGAGGACAACCGCATCTCCATCGTGCCCATCGCGCCCAACCGCGGGCTGATCCTCGACAGGAACGGAGTCGTGCTCGCGCGCAATTACTCGGCCTACACGCTGGAGATCTTCCCGGCGAAGGTGAAGGACGTCGAGCGCACTATCCAGGAGCTGAGCGAGGTGGTCGAGGTCCAGGCCAAGGACCGCAGCCGCTTCCGCAAGCTCTACGCCGAGGTGCGCAACGCGGAGAGCCTGCCGATCCGCACGCGCCTCACCGACGAAGAGGTAGCGCGCTTCGCCGCCAACCGCTACCGCTTCCCCGGCGTCGAAATCAAGGCGCGCCTGTTCCGCCAGTACCCGCACGGCGAGCTCGCCTCGCACGTCATCGGCTACATCGGCCGCATCAACCAGAAGGACCAGGAGCGGCTCGTCGAGCTGGAAGTGGACGCGAACTACCGGGGCACCGATTTCATCGGCAAGGCGGGGCTGGAAGCGAGCTACCAGCAGGAGCTGCACGGCACCACCGGCATGGAGCAGGTCGAGATCGACGCCGGCGGCCGCGGCATCCGCACGCTCGCGCGCACGCCCGCGCAGGCCGGAAACAACATCACGCTGACGCTGGACATCAAGCTGCAGGAAGTGGCCGAGGTCGCGTTCGGCGAGCGCCGCGGCGCGCTGGTCGCGATCGAGCCCGCCTCGGGGGAGGTGCTGGCGCTCGTCTCCAAGCCCGGCTTCGACCCGAACCTGTTCGTCGACGGCATCGACCCGCAGAGCTGGGCGGAGCTGAACAATTCGCCGGACCGGCCGCTCAACAACCGCGCCATCGCGGGCGTATACCCGCCCGGCTCCACCTTCAAGCCGTTCATGGCGATGGCGGCGCTGGAGCTGGGCAAGCGCACGCCGAAGAGCGCGATCCACGACCCGGGCTACTTCGAGTTCGGCGGCAGGCGCTTCCGCGACTCCAAGCCCGGTGGCCACGGCTACGTCGACCTGTACAAGTCGATCGTGGTTTCCTCGGATACGTTCTACTACCAGCTCGCCAACGATATGGGCATCGAGGCCATCGCCGGGTTCATGGGCAAGCTGGGCCTGGGGGCAAGGAGCGGCATCGACCTGGAAGGCGAGGCCACCGGAGTACTGCCTTCGCCGGAGTGGAAGCAGAAGCGCTTCCGCAGGCCCGAGCAGCAGAAGTGGTACGCCGGCGAGACCGTGTCGATCGGCATCGGCCAGGGCTACAACGCCTATACCCCGGTGCAGCTCGCCCTCGCCATGGCCACGCTCGCCGCCAATGGCGACATGTACCGGCCGCGCCTCGTCTCCCACATCGACAACCTGCGCACCGGCGAGCGGCGGCACATCGAGCCCGTCCTGCATCAGCGCGTAGCGCTCAAGCCCGAGCACGTGGAGTTCGTCAAGCAGGCGATGGCCGGCGTCAACAGGGAAGGCACCGGCGCGCGCGCGTTCGCCGGCGCCGCCTATACGAGCGGCGGCAAGACCGGCACGGCGCAGGTGATCGGCATGAAGCAGGGCGAGAAATACGACGAGAAGAAGGTCGCGGAGCGCCACCGCGACCATTCG
>JAYRND010000327.1:0-1987 GCA_041904885.1 Burkholderiales bacterium | reverse complement strand
CGCATCCTTGAGCGCGCGGATGTTGGCGCGGTAGTTCACCTGGTGCGGAGGGATGCTGTGCGCCTCGCCGTGGCGCGCAAGGAACAGGACCTCGCGCCCGCCGAGCCGGCCGAGCGTGAGCGGGGACGAGGGCTCGCCGTACTCGGTCCGCGCCGAGATGCTGCGCGTTTCCGTGAGGGACGCGATGCGCGCGAGGCCGCTGCCGCCCAGGATCGCCAGCATCAGGATTCCCGCATGGCGCGGATTTCCGGGAGGTTGCGCCAGTACCCCTTGGCGTCCATGCCGCAGCCGAACACGAACCGGTCCGGGATCCGCAGGCCGACGAAGTCGGGAACGAGGGGCTTCACCCCGGGCAGGTTCTTCTCCACCAGCACCGCGCAATGAAAGCTCGCCGCCCCGCCCGCCAGCAGCCGGTCGCGGATCGCGAACATGGTGTGGCCGCCATCGAGGATGTCGTCCAGCACCAGGACCTCGCGTCCGCGGACGCCGCGCGGCGGCTCGACGCGCCACTCGATGCCGCCGCCCGTCGTCGCTGCTCCGTAGCGGGTGATGTGGATGTAGTCCACGTCCAGTGGCATGCGCAGCAGGGGCAGGAGCTGGCCGGCGAACACCACTGCGCCGCCCATGACGACGAGCACCAGCGGGTAGCGGTCCTTCATTTCGCGCTCGATCTCGCCCGCAAGGCGGTCGACCGCGGAGCGCACCTCGCCGGCGCCGGCGATCAGGTCGGATTCCTCAAGGAACGTCCACGCTGCCCGCGCGTCCGGCATGTCAGCGCGAGCGCTGGCGCAGGAACTCGCCGAAACCCGCGCCGGTCTCGGGATGGCGCAGGCCGTACTGGACTGTCGCCTTGAGGTAGCCCAGCTTGCTGCCGCAGTCGTAGCGAACGCCGCCCACCTGCATGGCGAGCACGCGCTCGCGCGCGAGCAGGCCGGCGATGGCGTCGGTGAGCTGGATCTCGCCCCCGCGCCCGGGCTTCCCCGCCGCGAGGAGATCGAAAATCCCCGCCGTCAGGATGTAGCGTCCGACCACAGCGAGCGTGGAAGGCGCGTCCTTCGGCGCGGGCTTTTCCACGATGCCGCGCACCTGCGTTACCTCCGCGCGGGCGTCGTCGGCGCTGACGATGCCGTAGCTGCCGGTCTGCTCGCGAGGGATTTCCTCCACGCCGAGCACGGAGCAGCCTTCGGACTCGAATCGCTTCGCCATGCGGGCAAGTGTCGGCGGATTGGCGTCGATCAGGTCGTCGGCCAGCAGCACCGCGAACGGCTCCTCGCCCACCACCGGGCGCGCGCAGAGCACGGCGTGGCCCAGGCCGAGCGGCTCGGCCTGCCGGATGTAGATGCAGCGGCAGCCCGCCGGCTGCCCCCCGCGCGCGGTGGCGAGCAGCTCGGGCTTGCCGCCCAGCGAATTCTCCAGCTCCGGGTTGAGGTCGAAATGGTCCTCGATCGCCCGCTTGTTGCGGCCGGTGACGAAGATCATGTCGGTGATCCCCGCGGCGGCGGCTTCCTCCACGGCGTACTGGATGAGCGGCTTGTCCACGATCGGCAGCATTTCCTTGGGGCTCGCCTTGGTCGCCGGCAGGAACCTGCTGCCCAGGCCCGCGACCGGAAATACCGCCTTGGTGATCTTCCTGCTCATGCGTCAGCGTTTCCCGAGAAGTTCCAGCAGTTCGTCTTCGTCCAGCACCTTGATCCCCAGCGCGCGCGCCTGGGCAAGCTTGCTGCCCGCCTCCTCGCCCGCCACCACGTAGTCCGTCTTCTTCGACACCGAGCCGGAAACCCTGTGGCCCGCGGCCTCGATCCGCGCGCGGGCCTCGTCCCGGCTCATGCCCGCAAGAGTACCAGTCAGGACGAAGGTCTTGCTGCCGCCGGCCGCCGCGCGGACTGTCCCGGTGCTCTTCAGCCGGATTCCGCGCGCAGGATCGACCAGCGCCGCGATCACCTTGCGGTTGTGCGGCTCGTGGACGAACTTGTCGACGCTCTCCATG
>JAYRND010000326.1:0-23314 GCA_041904885.1 Burkholderiales bacterium | reverse complement strand
CTCAGCGTCGCGTAGATGATGCCGGGGCGCAGCTTGACCACCTCCTCGGGCGAGAACCCACGCGCGGCAAGGGTGCCGGGGCGATACGACTGCGAAAATACGTCGGCGCTTCCCACCAGTTCCTTCAGGACCTGTATCCCGGAAGCAGAGCGAAGATCCAGGTGGGTCTGGAGCTTGCCGATGCCGGTGTCGAATTCAACGGCGCCCGAATCGGGCAGGTGCGCACCGCTGATCTTCAGCACATCCGCGCCGTGTTCCGCGAGCGTCTTCGCGCAGGTCGGGCCGGCGAGCACGCGCGTGAGGTCGAGCACCCGGATGCCGGAGAGCGGGCGCGGACCGGCGGGCAAGGGCTCCGGCTTTGAATCGGAGATTTTTTGAATTTCGATCAAGGGCTGGAGCGCGACGGCAGCCGAGTGCGGGTGACCTGCCCATTCCTCCGCGGTGCGCGCAAGGCCCGCGCAACCCTTCGCCGCGTGGATCGCCTCTTCCAGCGCGAGTCCGTCCCACGTGCTGCTGGCCGCCTCTGCCGCCGCCCGGTCGGCCGGGTTGCCGAGCACGCCCATCGCCGCGTCGCGGTGGTTCGCGAAGTTGCAGTGGATGCTGACCCAGCGGCCATCCTTCACCGGGTAGTAGCCGCTGAACGGGTCCCAGATCTCCTTCGGCACCTTACCGTTGATCCGCAGGTAGCGCGCGCTGCGCAGCGCCACGGCGGCAGGCCGCACGCCGATGCGAACCTCCTGAATCCGCTTGGTTTTCAGGAACCATAGCCGCGACGCCGCAGTACCCACCGCAGCCAGCGCCGTGGCACCCGCCTCGCCGACCCGGTACGGAGTCGGAAACACCGGATCCGCGCCCTCGATGCTCACCGGCAGCGGCGCCACTCCGGCGAGCGCGAGCAGGTCGGCCAGACTCTCCATGCCCGCACTATAACCAGCTACGATGCCTCGTCCAGCCAGCGTCAAAGTACCGAGGCCTGCCCCCTTGCCGCCGCGGGCTAGCTAGCGCGCGGGCGGATTGCGCAGGTAGTCGAGCGTGACCCAGACCAGCGCCTTGACGCCGGTCTTCATGTGCTGCTCGCCGATCGCGAACAGCGGCGAGTGGTTGGGCGCGCCGGAACGGTCGTTCTGCACGGGCGCGTTCAGGAACCAGAAGAACCCGGGCGCGGATTGCGTGTAGGCGCCGAAATCCTCGGCGCCCAGGACGGGCGGGATCTCCACCACGCGCCCCTGGCCCGTCGCGCGCTCCAGCGACGCAAGCATGCGCGTGGTGAGCGGCGGGTCGTTGCTGAGCACCGGGTAGCCGCGCACGACCTTCACCTCGGCCGTGAGGCCTGCCGCCTCCGCCGTCTTCTCCGCGATGCGCGCGATCGCCTCGTGCACCTGCACGCGCGTGGGCTCGTTCAGCGTGCGGATGGTTCCCGAGAGTGCCGCTTCTTCCGGAATGATGTTGGTGCGGTTGCCGCCGGCAATCTGACCCACCGTCACCACCGCCGCTCCCTGCGAGAGGTCGGCTTGGCGGCTGACGATGGTCTGCAGCGCGAGGACGATCTGCGCCGCCGTGACGATCGGGTCCTTGGTGCTCCAGGGCATGCCGCCGTGGCCGCCCACGCCCTTCACCGTGATGTGGAACGAATCCGAGCTGGCCATGGTCCCACCGCGGCGGTAGGCGATCAGGCCGCCCGGCGCGCGCGAACCGATGTGCTGGCCGAACACCGCGTCCACCTTCGGATCGTTCATGACGCCTTCCTTCACCATCTGGAAGGCGCCGCCGCCCCCTTCCTCGGCGGGCTGGAAGAGAAACACCACCGTCCCGGGAAGCTCCGCCCGCATGCGCGACAGGACCTCGGCCGCGCCCAGCAGCATCGCCACGTGCGCGTCATGCCCGCAGGCGTGCATCACGCCGGTCTCCTTGCCCTGCCACATCGCCTTCGCCTGCGAGCGGAACGGCAGGTCGTTGCGCTCCTCCACCGGCAGCGCGTCCATGTCGGCGCGCAGCGCCACCACGGGGCCCGGGCGCCCGCCCTTCAGCACCGCCTTGATCCCGGTCTTCGCGATGCCGGTGCGGATCTCGATTCCCGGCATGGCACGCAGCGCCTCGGCGACGTAGGCCGCCGTCTTCACTTCCTGGTACGAAAGCTCCGGATACTGGTGGATGTGCCGGCGCCAGGTGATGACGCGCGCTTCGACTTCGTCCACGAGCGCATCGGGCGATGCCTGGCCGAAAGCCGCGCTCGGCGCGGCGGCGATGGCAACGAAAGCCGCAGCGAACCATCGAATCATGGCGTCCCCCTTTTCTCCCGGCGGTATCATAGCCCGATGCGCGAATCACAACCGAAGGAAATCCGACTCAAGGACTACGCCCCGCCGCCTTTCCTCGTGGACCGGGTGGTGCTCGACATCGACATCCGCGCCGAGGACGCCCTCGTCAAGGCCACGCTCAACGTAAAGCGCAATGGCAAGCACCAGGAGCCGCTGGTGCTGGACGGGGATGAGCTTGAACTGGTTTCTCTTTTGCTTGATGGAAAAGAATTCCTTCACGAAGCGAAAAGCGAAACCCTGACCCTGCATGGCGTGCCCGACGCTTTCATGCTGGAGACGGTCACGCGGATCGTCCCGCAGAAGAACACCAAGCTCGAGGGGCTCTACGCGACCCGCAGCGGCTTCGTCACGCAGTGCGAGGCACAGGGCTTCCGGCGAATCACCTGGTTCATCGACCGGCCGGACAACCTCGCCGTGTACACGACCACCGTGCGCGCCGACCCAACGAAGTTTCCGGTCCTGCTTTCCAACGGCAACCTCGTCGCCTCCGGGAAGGGCTGGGCGAAGTTCGAGGATCCTTTTCCGAAGCCCTCCTATCTCTTTGCCCTGGTCGCTGCCAATCTGGAAGTGCTGGAGGACAGATACAAGGACAAAAAGCTCTACATCTATGTAGAGCCCGGCAAAAAGGACCAGGCGGGCTGGTCCATGGACTGCCTGAAGCGCGCCATCGCCTGGGACGAGCGGCGCTTCGGCCTCGAGCTCGACCTCGACGAGTACAAGATCGTCGCGGTGGGCGACTTCAACTCCGGCGCAATGGAGAACAAGGGCCTCAACATCTTCAACGCCAAGTACATCCTCGCGCGGCCCGACACCGCCACCGACACCGACTACCTGAACATCGACCGCGTGGTCGCGCACGAGTACTTCCACAACTGGACCGGCGACCGCGTCACCTGCCGCGACTGGTTCCAGCTCTCGCTGAAGGAAGGCCTGACCGTGTTCCGCGACCAGGAGTACGGCGCCGACACCTACTCGCGCGCCGTGACGCGCATCCAGGAGGTCCGCCACCTGCGTGCCGCGCAGTTCCCGGAGGACGCGGGCCCCATGGCGCACCCGGTGCGGCCGCAGTCGTACCTCGAGATCCGCAACTTCTACACGATGACCGTGTACGAGAAGGGCGCGGAGGTCGTACGCATGCAGCACACCCTGCTCGGCGAGGAGAAGTTCCAGAAGGGAATGCAACTCTACTTCCAGCGCCACGACGGCCAGGCGGTAACCTGCGACGACTTCGTGCAGGCCATGCAGGATGCTTCCGGTATCGACCTCGCGCAATTCCGCCGCTGGTACGACGTGGCGGGCACACCGGTCCTCGACTGTTCGGGTTCTTTCGAAAAAAATGCTTTTGAATTGAAGGTGAAGCAGTCGATGTCCCCGCCGTTTCACATCCCGCTGGCGGTCAAGATCGGGCATCACGAGAAAGTTCTTTCGGTAAAAGAGAGAGAGCAAACCTTCAGATTCGAAGGGCTCTCTTCCCGCCCAGTTCCCTCTCTGCTGCGCGGCTTCTCGGCCCCGGTGATCCTGAACTACCCCTACAGCGAGGCGGACCTGCTGCACCTGCTCGCGCACGACGACGACCCGTTCAACCGCTGGGAGGCGGCGCAGCGTCTCGCGGCGGAAACCATCCTCAAGCGCAAGGGACAGCCGACGGCTGCCTTCCTGGATTCGATTGGATTTCTCCTGAAGGAGAAGGATCCGGCCTTCGTCGCCGAAACCCTTTCCCTGCCCTCGGAGACCTTCCTTGCCGAGCAGATGGACGTGGTCGACCCGGACACCCTGCACGCTTCGCGCAACGCGTTGCGGCTCGCATTGGCATCGCGGTTCAAGGATGAGTTCCTGCGCATTTACAGGGAAAACGAAATCCAGGCCAGCTATTCCCCCGATGCCGCATCGGCGGGCAAGCGCGCGCTGCGGAACCTCGCGCTCTCCTACCTGATGGAGCTGGAGACGACGGACATCGTGGCGCTGTGCTACGAGCAGTTCGGCCAGCAGGACGCGAGGCTGGCCAACATGACCGACCAGTTCGCGGCGCTCGCCTGCCTCGCCAACAGCAAGGCCACGCAACGCGCGATCGCGCTCGATTCGTTCTACGACCGCTGGAAAGGCGAGCCGCTCATCGTGGACAAGTGGCTCGCGGTGCAGGCGGGCTCGCGCCTGCCCGGGACGCCCGCGCGCGTGCGCGAGCTGCTCGCGCATCCGGCGTTCGACCTCAAGGTGCCGAACAAGGTGTACGCGCTCGTGCGCACCTTCGCCGCCAACCACGTCCGCTTCCACGCCGCCTCGGGCGAAGGCTACGCCCTGCTCGCCGACCAGGTGCTGGCGCTCGACACGCTGAACCCGCAGGTCGCCGCGCGGATGGCGCGCGGGTTCGACCGGTGGAAGAAATTCGACGAGGCGAGGAAAATGAAGGCGAAGGCGCAGCTGGAACGCATCCGCGACCGCCAGGGACTGTCGAAGGACGTGGCCGAGATCGTCACCAAGGCGCTGGCCTGACCATGGACCCCTACATCCTCTACGCCGCGGCGATCGCCTTCCTCGCCACCCACTTCATTTCCAGCACGCCGCTGCGGCCGCTGCTGGCGCAGGCGATCGGCGAACGAGGCTACATCGTCGCCTACTCGCTGCTCGCCTTCGCGACACTGGGCTGGATGATCTGGGCCTTCAACCGCGCGCCGGTGGAGCCGCTGTGGCCGGGCCTGCGGCTCGCGCCCGCGATCCTGATGCCCTTCTCCTTCATCCTCTTCGCCTGCGGCCTGTTCTCGCGCAACCCGACCGCCGTCGGCCAGGCGAAGGCGATGGCCTCGGCCGAGCCCGCGCGCGGCATCATCCGCGTCACGCGGCACCCGGTGATGTGGGGCTTCATCCTCTGGGCGATCGCGCACATCCTCGCGCGCGGGGAGACGAAAGCCACAGTGTTCTTCGGCGCCTTCCTCGTGCTCGCCGCGCTGGGCGCGCTGCTCATCGACCGGCGCAAGGAACAGACGCTGGGCGAGGACTGGAAGCGCTTTGCCGCGGTGACCTCCTACTTCCCTTTCCTCGCCATCGCGCAGGGCCGCAACCGCCTCGACCTGGCCGAAATCGGCTGGCGCAACCCCGTGATCGGCCTCCTGCTCTACGGCCTGGTGTTCTGGTTCCACTCCTCGATATTCGGGCTGCGGCCGTACTGAACTACCCCTTCAGGTAGGTGTAGAAGTCCGGCGTCGTGACCGTGCGCTCGAGGTAGCCGAAGGTCCCCTGCTCCTTCACCTCGGCCGCGGCGCCCACCAAGCTCGCCATCGCTACGCGATAGAGCGAGGTGGCGAGGCTGATGCGTCGCACGCCGGCCGCCTCGAGCTCCGCCACGCTGAACGACCTGCCGCGGATGCCGACCATGAAGTTGAAGGGCTTCTTGAGCGCCGAGCAGACCCTCTTCACGGCTGCGAGGTCGGGCAGTCCCGGGGAGAAGAGCACGTCTGCGCCCGCCTTCTCGAAGGCCTGCAGCCGCTTGATGGTGTCGTCGAGGTCCGGGTTGCCGCGCAGGAAGTTCTCCGTGCGCGCGGTCAGCGTGAAGGGAAACGGGTGCCGGCGCGCGGCTTCCACCGCGGCGCCGACGCGCTCGACGGCCAGATCGAAGTCGAAGAGCGGCTTGTCCTTGTTTCCGGTGGCGTCCTCGATCGAGCCGCCGACGAGCCCTGCGCCGGCCGCAAGGCGGATCGTTTCCGCGGCGTCCTTCGGCGCGTCGCCGAAGCCCTTTTCCAGGTCCGCGGCGACCGGCAGGTCCACCGAGGCGCAGATCAGCTGCGCGTGCGCGAGGGCCTCATCGCGCGTCACCCTGCCGTCGCGCCGCCCGAAGGTGCCCGCGCAGGCGCCGCTCGAAGTCGCGAGCGCCTGGAAGCCCAGGCCCTCGAGGACGCGCGCCGAGCCGCCGTCCCAGGGATTCGGAATCACGAAAGCGCGCGGCCCCTGATGGAGCGCCCGGAAGCGTTCCGCTTTCTCCTTTTGCGTCATCGGCACAACTCCTCGGCGGACTGGACCTTGGCGAACAGCCCGTTCAGCCCGGCCATGTAGGCGATCTGCACCTGCTCGGCCGGCACCTTCGTGCCGCCAAACGCGAGCTCGCGCGTCGCGCAGGCGTCGTGCGCGAGCGAGCAGGCGAAGCCCAGGTCGGCGGCGGCGCGCGTGGTCGTGTCCACGCACATGTGCGTCATCATGCCGGCGATCGTGAGCGAGTCGATGCCCGCGCCGCGCAGGTGCTCGAGCAGCTTCGTCTCGCGGAAGCAGTTCGGGAAATGCTTCTGCATCACCGTCTCCCCCGGCAGCGGGCGCACCGAGGCGTGGATCTCCACGCCCGGGCTGTCCGGCAGGAAGAAGGTCGCGCCGGGACGGGTGGAAACGTGCTGCACATGGATCACCGGCCGGCCTTTCTGCCGGAACGCGGCGATCAGCTTCGCGGCGTTCGTCGCGGCAGCATCCGGCTGGTGCAGCGCCATCGCGCCGCCGGGAAAGTAGTCGTTCTGGATGTCGATGATCAGCAGCGCGGCGGTCATGTTCCTCCTTGGAATCGGTCGGCGCGGTAGGGATCCGGGTCGATGAACGGCGCCTCGCCCACGACCATCTCGGCGATCATGCGCCCGGTCACCGGGCCCAGCGTGAAGCCGTGGTGCGCGTGGCCGAACGCGAACCAGAGGTTCGGGTGCCGGGGCGCTGGGCCGATCACCGGCATCATGTCCGGCGTGCAGGGGCGCGAGCCCATCCAGGGCTCGGCGTCGAGGCGCTCGGCGAGCGGGAAAAGCTCGCGCGCGACGGGCTCGGCCCGGCCCAGTTGCACCGGCGTGCGGATGGCGTCGCGCAGCGCGAACTCCGCGCCGGTGGTGAGGCGGATGCCGCGCTGCATCGGCGCGAGCATGTAGCCGCGCTCGGTATCCAGCACCGGGTGGTTGAGCATCGCCGTGCCGGCAGCGCGGTAGTGCATGTGATAGCCGCGCTTCACGGCGAGCGGCAGGTCGTACCCCAGCGCCCGCGTGACGACGTCCGCCCAGGGCCCGAGCGCGATGACGACATCCCTGGCCTGGAGCTTTCCTTCCACGGTCTGAACGGACCACCCCTGCTCGAGCGACGCGGCATTGCCCTGCAGGAACCGGCCTCCCCTGCTCTCGAAGAGCTTCAGGTAGGCCAGCGCGAGGCCTTGCGGATCGATGACGCTCACCGGATCGGTCCAGTGCAGCGCGCCCGCGAGGACGGGCGCCAGATGGGGTTCTTTTTCCCGTATTTCCTTCTTTCCCAACGCGGCAAATCGGATTCCAAATTCTTCCCGCCAACGTTCCGCTTCGGCAAAGCGCAGGTCGCGCTCGCGCTCGGTGCGGAACGCGCGCATCCAGCCCTTGCGCCGCAGCAGCGGCTCGGCGCCCGCCTGCGCCGCGAGCGCCTCGTGCTCCGTTACGCAATGCTCGATCAGGCGCGAGTACAGGCGCGCGATCTGCGCGTGGCGCTGGCGCCGCGAATGGTTCCAGTACTTCCACAGGAAGGGCGCGAGTTGCGGCAGCGCCGTCGGGTGGTAGTAGGCGTCGATGGTGCGGTTCAGGCCGTAGCGCAGCAGCGCGCCGAAATCGTGCGGGAAGCCGTAGGGATAGACGCCCTCGCGCTGGATGAGTCCCGCGTTGCCGAAGGAGGTCTCCTCGGCGGCCCCGCGCCGGTCGACGAGGACCGTCGTGCGGCCGCGCGCCTGCAGGTGCGCCGCGACGCTGATGCCGACCATGCCGGCGCCAAGGACGACCGCGTCAACGCGCATTTTTCTTCGCGACCCTCAGGGAGAATTTCTCGACATTGACGACGACGCGCTCGTGCGTGCCGTCGCCGATCAATTCCTTTTCGTCTTCCGCCTTCACCTTCAAAAATACGGTCCTGCCTTCGATCTTCACGATCTCGGCCGTCGAACGCACCCGCATTCCAACCGGGGTCGCCGCGATGTGGCGCACGTTGAGCACGGTGCCCAGGCTCTGGTAGCCGGCCGGGAGGTGCTTGTCCACCGCGTCCAGCGCCGCCGCCTCGAACAGGTTGATCATCACCGGCGTGGCGAGCACGTGCACGAGGCCGCTGCCCACGCGCGGGGCGGTATGCTCTTCGCCTACGAGGAGTTCCGCGCGCCCGCTCAGTCCGGGCCGCAGCGTTGCCGGAAGATCCATTGCTCCCGGCGGAGTGTAGCCGACTCAGGGTCTCGGCGCGCCCGCCTTCGTCGCGTACGGATTCGGTGTGCCGGCCTTCGTAGCGTAGGGGTTCGGATCGCCGGCGCGCGTGGCGTACGGGTTCGGGTCGCCTGCCCGCGTCGCATACGGATTGGGATCGCCGGGCCGAGTAGCCTGCGGCTTGGGCGGGCAGGCTTTCGGCGCGCCTGCCTTCACGCCGCGGTCGGAATAGCGGTCGTTCCAGCGCTCGCGCTCGCCCGCGTCCTCGCAACGCCACTCGTGCTTGCGGACCTTTCCCGCCGGCTGCTGCGCCAGCGCCGGCATGCAGAGCGCGGTGAGAACGGCAAGGGCGATTCGCTTCATGATTCGATTCTTATCCAAACCCGCCGGAAATCAAGGCCCCGTTACACTCTGTTACCCATGACTGCACATGTGGTGATCCTGGGCTGCGGTTTTGGCGGACTTTTTGCCGCCCGCGCGCTTGCGGGCGCGCCGGTCCGGGTCACCGTGGTGGACCGCACCAACCACCACCTGTTCCAGCCCCTGCTCTACCAGGTGGCGACCGCCAGCCTCTCGGCGCCGGCGGTGGCGGCGCCCATCCGGCACATTCTGGCAGGCCAGGAGAACGCCACCGTGATCTACGGCGAGGTCTCGCGCATCGACACGGCGCGCCGGGTGGTGGTCCTCGACGGCGGCGACGAGATCGGCTACGACCGCCTGGTCGTCGCCACGGGGGCAGCCAACAACTACTTCGGCAACGACGCCTGGGCGGCGCACGCGCCCAGCCTGAAGACGCTGGAGGACGCCTACGAGATCCGCAGCCGTGTCCTGCTCGCATTCGAGCAGGCCGAGCGCGAGGCCGACGCCGGCAGGCGCGCCGCGCTGCTCACTTTCGTGGTGATCGGCGCGGGCGCCACCGGCGGGGAGCTGGCCGGCGCCTTCGCCGAGATCGCGCGCCACACGCTGCAGGGCGAATTCCGCCGCATCGACCCGCGCAACGCGCGCGTCGTGCTGGTCGAGGGTGGCGAGCGCGTGCTGCCGACCTACCCGCCGGACCTCTCCGAGCGTGCGCGCCGGCAGCTGGAGCGCTTGGGCGTGACCGTGTGGCTGGGCCGGCGCGTGACGGGCATCGACGCCGAGGGAGTGCAGATGGGCTCCGACCGGCTCGCAGCGAAGACCGTGGTCTGGGCGGCGGGAATCGCCGCCTCGCCGTTGGGCGCCACGCTCGGCGCACCGCTCGACGGATCCGGGCGCGTGATTGTCGGCGAGGACCTCTCGGTGCCCGGCCATCCGGAAGTCATGGTGATCGGCGACCTCGCCGCCCTGCCCTGGCATTCGCCGCCCGTGCCCGGCACGGCGCCCGCGGCAAAGCAAATGGGGCGTTTTGCCGCCTTGAATATCCTGAGTGACTTGAAAGAACAAAAACGAAAATCCTTCAGGTACAAGGATGTCGGCATGCTCGCGACCATCGGCCACAACTCGGCGGTGGCGGTGCTCGGCCGGATGCACCTATCCGGCTATCCGGCCTGGCTGCTCTGGCTGCTGGCCCACATCTTCTTTCTGATCGGGTTTCGCAACCGGATCATGGTGCTGATCGACTGGGCCTGGGCCTACTGGACCTTCCAGCGCAACGCGCGCATCGTCCTGCAGGGACGCAAGGGAATCTGAGCGGTCGCGCTACTTCGCGCCTGCGAGTTCCTTGATGGTGAAGGTATAGCTCATCTTGTCGAGCGGCTTGTGGCAGGCCAGACACTCGGCCTGGTTGATGGGCCGGTGCTTCTTGTCGAGCGAGAAAACGGCGTAGTTCCAGTTGCCGTTGCGCAGCATCTCCGGGATGTCCTTGCCCCAGCCCGCCCCCGTAGCCATCGCGGTGTAGAAAAGCGGCTTGTCCGGAACGTAGAACCCGTCGCTGCCCATCACCGGCTTCTGCTCGGCGTCCAGCTTGGCGGCGAAGACCTCGGCGATCAGGTACGAGCCGTCAGGCAGCGGCCTGCCCGCTTTTGCCGCCTCTACCGCGGCGGGATTGCCGTAGTAGTGGCGCACCTGCTTGGTCGCCGGGAAATTGATGGTGTGGTACTTCCTGTACGTGTCCTTGAAATTCTCGGGGAACGTCAGGTTGGTCTTGGCGACGCTGGGCAGCTGGTCGGACTTCGCGCCGGTCGCCGGTCCCGGCAGCGAGGCGTAGTACGCCGCCACGTTCACGATGTCGGCCTGGCTGAGCTGATTGGCGATCGCGGCCATGGTGGCGATGGTGCTCGTTGCGTTCGGCGCCTTGCGCGCGCCTTCGCGGAAGGCCCGCAGCTGCGCCTGGATGTAGGCCGAGCGCTGCGCCGCGAGGTTGGGAATGGTGTCGCTCACGCTCACGCCGTTGACCCCGTGGCAGGCCGCGCAGACCTCCTCGACCTTCGCCTTGCCGGCGGCCGGATCGCCCATCTGGGCGGCAGCCTGCATGGCCGGCGCGAGCGCCAGAGCAGCGGATATTCCGATCAGCCTTCTGTTCATGGGATCTCCCTCTCCTTTGGTCAGCGTCCCCAGAGCCAGGCCGCGCCGCGCACCCCGCTGGAGTCGCCGTGCGCGGGCCGCGCCAGCCGGGTGCGAACTTCGTCCGAAAAAACGTGTGGACGCCACAACTCCGGCACCTTCGTATACAGCGATTCTATGTTGGATATTCCCCAACCCAGGACAATGACATCCGGGTCGAGGATGTTGATGACCCCTGCCAGCGACCGGGCCAAGCGTTCCTCGTATCTCTCCAGGTTGTTCCCGTCCCTCGCAAAAGCGGGGCCCGACAGGTACGCCTCGATGCAGCCCTTGCGCCCGCAGTAGCAGGCGGGCAGCGGCAGGTCTTCCGCGCGCGGCAAGGGCAACGGGTTGTGGCCCCACTCCCCCGCGATGGCGTTGGGGCCCGTCAGTACCTCGCCCCGCACCACGATTCCAGCGCCCACGCCCGTGCCGAGGATGACGCCGAACACCACCTCGGCGCCCTTGCCCGCGCCATCCACCGCTTCCGACAGCGCGAAGCAATTGGCGTCGTTGGCGAGCCGCACCTCCCGCTGCAGCAGCCGCTCGAGGTCCCCCTTCAGGTCCCGGCCGATCAGGCAGGTCGAATTCGCGTTCTTCACCAGGCCCGTCGCGCGCGACAGCGCGCCCGGCATGCCGATTCCTACGCTCGCCCTTGCCTTGATTTCGGATTCGGCATTTTCAATCAGTGCGACGACCGCGCGAATCGTCGCTTGATAGTCGCCCTGCGGGGTTGGCACGCGCCTTCGGAACACCTCTACGCCGGCGGCATCGAGCGCGATGAGCTCGATCTTGGTGCCGCCGAGGTCAATGCCGATCCGGGTTTGCACCCCTCACTTTAGCTCACCGCGTAATGCAGCAGGTCGTTCTGGCCCGGCTCCGGCTTGCGGCCGAAGGAGATAGTCCCGGCGCCGGTGAGGACGTGGGTGTCGTGCCGCACGAAGCTTTCCTTGCCGTCGGTCACCCAGGAACCGTTGGTGCTCTGGTCGGTGAGGATGAAGCGGCGGTTGCGGTAGTCGATGCGCGCGTGCAATCGGGAGATGAGGTCGCCCTTGAGGACGAAGTCGTTCTGCTCGGCGCGCCCCACGGTCGCCGACGGATGGGTCTCGCTGACCTCGATCTCGTGCGTCCCCATCCGCAGTCGCAGGACGCCAGCCGGCCCCGCCTGCGGCAGCACCCAGGCCTTGCCGGTCATGCGCGTGGCCTCCGCCTCCTGCCAGACGAGCTCGTAGACGTCGATCTCCTCCTTCTTGCCGCGCACCGCGGCGCGGTCGATCTGGCGCGAGGCCTTGTGCCACTTCTGCGAGAGCGAGGCCATGGTCTGGCCCGTGGTGAGCACCTGGTCGCGCTTGGAGAGGTTGACCATGCGCGAGGCGAGGTTCACGGCATCGCCGAACACGTCGTTCTCCTCGATCACGACCGGGCCGTAGTGGAAGCCGACGTGGATGGCGAGGTTGAAGCCGCCCTCGGAGATCGACGCCTTCGCGACCTGCTCCTGCATGTCCAGCGCCGCGCCCGCCGCCTGGTCCGCGCTCGGGAAGCGGCACATGACCTCGTCGCCGATGGTCTTGATCAGGCTGCCGCCGTATTTCTCCGTGCTCTCGGTCATCAGCTGCACGCAGCGCGAGACGAGGTGGCGCGCCCTCGCGTCGCCGAGGGTCTCGTACAGCTTGGTGCTGCCCGAGACGTCGGCGAAGAGGATCGCCAGCTGCGTCTGCTCGCGCATCGGCGCGGGCGTGCCGGGAACCGTGGTGGCCGTGGTTTCGGTGTCGGGGATCATCTAACGTGCCTCCAGTGCCTGCAGTTCGACGTCGGTCGCGCGCAACCGGTTGGACAACGCCGAGGCGAGCTGCTCGAACACGCGCCCGCCCATCGCCGGGTTGCGGAGCACCAGCTCGTCGAAGCGCTGGCGCGTCAGTACGTACAGGTCGGTCGGCACCGCCGCCACGACGTCGGCCGAGCGCGGCTCGCGGTCGAGGAATGCCATGTCGCCGAAGTAGTCGCCCTGGCAGAGCGTGACCAGGTGGTGCACCTTGCCGCCCTCCAGCGGCAGCAGCACCTGCACGCGCCCGCGCTGGATGAGGAACAGCTCGTCCCCGGTCTCGCCGCGGGAGCACACCTTCTCTCCCGCCGGCACCGTGCGGCGCACCACAGCGGTAGCCAGCTCGCGCAGGGAGTCGGCGTCGAGGTCGGCGAAGAGCTCGATGCCGCCGAGGTCGAGCAGGACCTCGTCGTCCGGCGGCCGCCAGCCGGCCGCGGCGAGCAGCTGGTCCTCCATCCACTCGATCGCGCTGTCGCGCGTCTCGAACACGCGCACCCCGTCGCCCCGCACCACGCCGAGCTCGGCCAGGTAGCCCTCGATGTCGGGCCGCGACGGCAGGTGCGAGGGCATCCCGGAGAACAGCAGCTCGCCGCCGCGCTCGCGCAGGCGGTCGCGCATCTGCTCGAGCAGGTGCCCGCCGGTGTAATCCATCGAGTGCACGCGGCGCAGGTCGACGAGCAGGTAGCGCAGCCTGCCCAGGTCCTTCTCCAGCTCAGAAAACAGCTGGTCCGCGGTGCCGAAGAAGAGGTTGCCGCGCAGCTCGACCACGGCGGCGAAGCGGCCTTCGCGCTCCAGGATCTCCTTCTCGGCGATCAGGCGCTTGCGCTTGGAGTGCGTGGCGTCCAGGTGCACGAAGCTCGCGATCACCGGGCTGCGGATCTGGTCGCGGATGAACAGCAGGATCGCGATGGCGACCCCGACCATGGAGGCGAGGATCAGGCCGAACTGCGCCACCACCACCACCGTGGCGATGACGAGGAAATCCACGCGCGTGCCTCGGCGCAGCGCGAGCTTGAACATGCCGCGGTCGAACATTCGCCACGCGACCACGAGGAGCAGCCCGGCGAGCGCGCCGATCGGCACCCATGCGATCAGCCCTCCCAGCAGGAGGAAGGCGAGCAGAGCGAGCACCCCTTCGAAGACCCCCGACCAGGGGCTGCGCCCGCCGCTGGAGACGTTCACCAGCGTCGCGCCCATGGTGCCCGCGCCCGGCATGCCGCCGGCGAAGAACGCCGCCATGTTGGCCGCGCCCTGCCCGAGCAGCTCGCGGTTGGAGTCGTGGCGCCGGCGCGTCATCGCGTCGAGGACCACTCCGGTCTTCAGCGTGTCGATCGACAGCAGCAGCGCGAGGGTGAGCGCCGAGCCGAACACGAGCGCGACATCCGGCGGCCGGATGCCCGCGAGGGAGGATGCGCGCACGGCGGCTGCGTCGATCAGCGACCCGGATGCGTGGATCGGGCCGATGAGCAGCGCGTTGCCCTCGAGCGCGAGCAGCGCCGGATGGAACGCGGCGATCGCGAAGTAGGCGGCGATCCCGGCGAGCAGGCCAAGGATCGCCGCGGGCACCGTTTCGGTGATCCGCGGCGCAAGCCCCATTGCCGCGATGGTCGCGGCGCCGACCGCGATGCCGGTCCAGTTCCACAGTTCCGGCGACAGCAGCCCGTTGGCGAGCCCGGCGCCCTTCGGCAGCCCGAGCAACTTCGGCAGCTGGCCGATCGCGATCACCAGCGCGACCCCCGACAGGTACCCGCTCACCACCTGGTAGGGAATGAACTTGATCAGCCGGCCGGCGCGCAGCACGCCGAGCGCGGACTGCAGGAGCGCCGCGACCAGCGCGGTGAGCGCGAGCAGCGCCAGCGTGCGATCGGCGGTGAAATCCGGATTGCCCGCGAAGCGTGCGGCGAGCGCGGCAAGCACCGCCGCCGCCGGCGCGCAGGGCGCGGTGATGAAGCCGCCGTTGCGCCCGACCAGCGGCGCCACCACGCCGAGCACGGCGGCGCCTACGATGCCCGCGAGCGCGCCGTCCCCGGCGTGGTCCGGCCCGATCGCCGAATAGACGAGCACGCCGAACGCGATCGAGGAAGGCAGCGCGACCAGCATCGCCGCGAGCCCGCCCCAGAAATCACCTGCGCGCGCGCCACCCATCGATTGAATTTTTTACGGTATGCGGGCCTTCGCTTTGATTCATGTCAACGGCGTCGGGGAAATTCGGGTAGAATGCGGCCCGCAGTCACGTTTCGCGTCATCCGGTTAGCGTTCCCTAAGCTTTTTCAATTGCCTGAACCGGTTGGAGGAACACCCTCCCAGGCCGATTGTTCAGGAGTCATTGTTCATGTCGTTCCATTCGCTCGGGCTCACGCCCGAACTGCTGCGCGCCGTCGCGGAGCAGGGTTACACCACGCCCACCCCCATCCAGGCGCAGGCCATCCCCGTCGTCCTCGCCGGCAAGGATCTTCTTGCTGCCGCGCAGACGGGGACAGGCAAGACGGCCGGGTTTACTTTGCCGTTGCTCCAGCTCTTACACCAGCGTGGAAATTCGAGAACCATTCGCTGTCTGATCCTTGTCCCCACTCGCGAACTCGCCGCGCAGGTGCAGGACAGCGTGCGCGTGTACGGCAAGTACAAGCCGCTACGCTCGACCACGATCTTCGGCGGCGTCAACATCAACCCGCAGATCCAGGAGTTGCGCCGCGGCGTGGACATCGTCGTCGCCACCCCGGGCCGGCTGCTCGACCACGTGCAGCAGAGGACCATCGACCTGCGCCACGTGGAAATCCTGGTGCTGGACGAGGCCGACCGCATGCTCGACATGGGCTTCATCCACGACATCCGCCGGATCATCGGCCTGCTGCCGAAGCAGCGACAGAACCTGATGTTCTCGGCCACCTTCCCGGACGAGATCCGCAAGCTGGCCGCGAGCTTCATGCAGCATCCGTCCACGGTCGAGGTCGCCCGCCGCAACACGCCGGCCGAGCTCGTCGCGCAGGTGCAGCACCCGGTCGCGCAGGACCGCAAGCGCGAGCTGCTTGCGCACCTGGTGAAGGAGAACAACTGGTTCCAGGTGCTGGTCTTCACGCGCACCAAGCACGGCGCCAACCGGCTCGCCAAGCAGCTCAACGCGAGCGGCATCGAGGCGGATGCCATCCACGGCAACAAGAGCCAGCCGCAGCGCACGCGGGTGCTCAAGCGCTTCAAGGACAACGAGCTGCAGGTACTGGTGGCGACCGACATCGCCGCGCGCGGCATCGACATCGACGAGCTGCCGCACGTCGTCAACTTCGACCTGCCGCACGTGGCGGAAGACTACGTGCACCGCATCGGCCGCACGGGGCGCGCGGGCTCCTCGGGCGAGGCGATCTCGCTGGTGAGCCACGAGGACCGGCCGCTGATGGCCGCGGTCGAGCGGCTCATGAACCGCAAGGTCGAGGCGCGCGTCGTTCCGGGGTTTGAATCCGGAAGAAACCACGTTCAACACCAGCCTCCGTCGCCGCGCAAGCAGCACCATAGGCCGCACCACCCGCAGCACCAGCCGAGGCATCACCAGCACAAGCCGCAGCAGCAGGCGGCGGAGCCCGCGCACCCGCGGGCGATCAGCTACCCGCGCGGCGTCAGCCGCGGCTAGGATCAGGCGGGAGGCCGGAAGGCGTCCCGCCAGTCTGTCGCCGGCGCCATGCGCTGGATGAAGCCGAAGCGGCCGGCGCGCATTTCCTTCGCGGCGTCCATGAAGGCCTTGAGCGCGACGCGGTTGAGCCCGCCGCCGATGCTCACCCGCTTCACGCCGGCCTCCCCGAGCTGCTCCAGCGTGAGCGTTGGATCGGCGAAGCCCATGACAAGGTTGAAGGGCTTCTTCAGCGCCGAGCAGACGGTGCGGATCTCGGCCAGGCTGTGCAGCCCCGGCGCGTAGAGCACGTCCGCGCCCGCGGCCTCGTAGGCCTGCAGGCGTTTGATGGTGTCGTCCATGTCCTTACGGCCGTGCAGAAAGTTTTCCGCACGTGCCGTGAGCATGAACGGAATCGGCAGCGAGCGCGCCACCTCCACCGCGGCCTGCACGCGCTCGACCGAGAGCTTGAAGTCGTAGATGGGCTTCGCGGGATCGCCCGTCGAGTCCTCGATGGAGCCGCCCACCGCGCCGTATTCGCACGCGAGCCGGATCGCCTTGGCGGCCTCGCGCGGCTCGTCCGCAAAGCAGTTCTCCAGGTCGGCGTTCACCGGCAGGCTGGTTGCCTCGTTTAGGAGGCGCGTGTTGTCCAGCACCTGCTGCAATGTCACGCCGGTCGTCCCTTGCATAATCGACAGACCGAGGCTGGTCGTCGCCAGCGCCTCGAAGCCCAGGCTCTCGAGGATCCGCGCCGAGCCGCGGTCCCAGGGGTTGGGAATGAGGAACGGCCCGGGGCGCGCGTGCAGTTCCCGGAATGCCGCCGCCTTCGCGGACTGGTCTCGCATCGGAGAATTCTAATTCAGCGCCCTCTATAATCGACCGATGGAGCATGTCGACGTTCTGATCGTAGGCGCGGGCCTCTCGGGAATCGGCGCCGGCGTCCACCTGCAGAAGCATTGCCCGGATCGCTCTTACACGATCCTCGAAGGGCGCGAGGCCATCGGCGGCACCTGGGACCTGTTCCGCTACCCTGGCATCCGCTCGGACTCGGACATGTACACGCTCGGGTACTCGTTCCGGCCGTGGACGGAGGCCAAGGCCATCGCTGACGGGCCCTCCATCCTCAAGTACGTGCGCGAAACCGCGCGGGAGCACGGCATCGACCGGAAGATCCGCTTCGGCCACTCGGTGAAGCGGGCGAGCTGGTCCTCGCAGGACGCCGCCTGGACGGTCGAGGCCGAGCGAGCGGACACCAGGGAAGTCGTGCGCTTCACCTGCAGCTTCCTCTTCCTCTGCGGCGGCTACTACAAGTATTCGGAGGGCTACACCCCGGAGTTTCCGGGACGGGACCGATTCGCCGGCCGCATCGTCCACCCGCAGAAATGGACCGGGGATATCGACTACGCAGGCAAGCGCGTGGTGGTGATCGGCAGCGGCGCGACCGCGGTCACGCTGGTGCCGGAGATGGCGAAGACGGCGGCGCACGTCACCATGCTCCAGCGCTCGCCGACCTGGGTGGTGGCGCGGCCCGCCGAGGACGGCCTGGCCAACTGGCTGCGGCGCTGGCTGCCCGCCATGACCGCGTACACGATCACCCGCTGGAAGAAGGTGCTGCTGCAGCAGTATTTCTTCAACCTTTGCCGGCGCAGGCCCGAGCGCGCGAGCCACCTGCTGCTCGGCGGCGTGCGCGCGTACCTCGGCAAGGACTACGACGTCGCGACGCACTTCACGCCGCGCTACAAGCCCTGGGAGCAGCGCATGTGCCTGGTGCCGGACGGAGATCTCTTCTTCGCGATCCGGCAGAAGAAGGCTTCGGTGGTCACGGGCGAGATCGACACCTTCACGGAAAAGGGCATCCGCCTGAAGTCGGGCGAGGAGCTGCAAGCGGACCTGATCGTCACTGCCACCGGCCTCAACCTCGAAGTGCTGAATGGCCTGGAGCTGACGGTCGACGGCAAGCGCGTCGAGCCGCCGAAGACCTACAACTACAAGGGGCTGATGTACAGCGACGTCCCCAACCTCGCCTCCTCCTTCGGCTACACCAACGCCTCGTGGACGCTGAAGTGCGACCTCACCTGCGAGTACGTCTGCCGGCTGCTCAACCACATGAAAAAGCACGGCTACCGGCAATGCACCCCGCGCAGGAGCGGCGCCGAGGTCACCGAGCGGCCGTGGGTGGACTTCTCCTCGGGCTACATCCAGCGCTCGCTGCACCTGTTTCCAAAGCAGGGCTCGCAGACGCCCTGGCGGCTGCACCAGAACTACGCGCGCGACATCATGATGCTGCGCTTCGGCCGGATCGACGACGGCGTCCTGGAGTTCTCCAACCCGCCTGCAGAGCCCGCGCGGAAGAGCGCCTGAGTACGCTCTAGGCGCGCTCGCGCAGCGTCATGCGAAGCCCGATCGGCATCATGGTGAACGACAGGCATTCCTCGGCCGGCCGGCCGTCGTCGGTGCCGACGCCCGCGATGTCGAAGCGGCCGAGCAGCGCCGCCATCGCGAGCTTGATCCCCCGCCGCGCGTGGTAGCGCCCCGGGCAGAGGCGCGGGCCCGCGCCGAAGGGCATGGCGATGCGCTTCGCGGCGCTTGCCTGCTGCGCCGGCCCGCCTTCGGCGAGCCAGCGCTCGGGCACGAACTCCGCCGAGCGCGGCACGTGCTGCTCGCTCACGCTGTCGCGGCGCAGGAGGTTGATGACGACGGTCCCTTTCTTCACGACCACGTCGCCGAGCGTGGTGTCGCGGTCTGCCTGCACCACCAGCAGCGGCGCCACGGGCTTGAGGCGCATCGCCTCGTGCGCGCAAGCCTCCACGAAATCCAGCTGCGCGAGCTGCTCGAACGTGATCGTGCGCGCGTCGCCCGCCACGCGGCGCACCTCCTCCACCGCGCGCGCCAGCGCCGGCGGATGGCGCCAGAGCAGGTCGATCATCCAGGCGAGCGTGTTGGCGGTCGTGTCCTCGCCCGCGAGCAGCATGGTAAGCACGTTGCCCGTCACCTGCGCGGGCTCGATGCCGCTGTCGGGTGCGTCCGCCGCAACGATCATCGCTTCCAGCATGTTTTGCGGCTGCTCGCGCCGCGCGGGATCGGCGTCGAGGCGCTCGCGCGCCTGCGCGACGAAGCGGTCGACCGCCTCGAGCACCTCGACCATGCTGCGCTCGAGCTCGCGGTCCGCGGGCAGGCGCACCAGCCGCCAGTACGCCACGGGCGCGAAAAGGCGGCGGAACAGCGCCGGGAAGATCTTGTCCAGGTGCTGCTGGATGACGTCGCCGTCGGATTCCAGCGTGTTCACCTCGGCCCCGAAGGCAAGGCCGGCGATCGTGTCCACCGTGTAGCGCATCAGGTCGGCCTGCAGGTCGATCGCGCGCCCCTCGCGCGCGGCCGCCTGCCAGCGCCCGACCAGGCGCCCCGCCACCTTCTGCATTGCCGGGAAATAGCGCTTCACGTGGGCCGGATCGAACGCGGCCATCACCATGCGTCGCTGCCGCCGCCACGCCTCCCCGTTCGACCCGAACACGCCCGGCGGCATGCCCATCTCGATGCCGATCTCGTCCAGGCGCTTGGTGCGGCTGAAGCCGTCCGGCCGGTCGCGCAGCGAGGCCGCCACCGCCTGGTGGTCGCCGCTGACGAGGATCGGCCGGCGCCCGAGGCGGATGGTGTAGTACGGCCCGTATTGCCGGCTCCACTCCTCCAGCTTGCGGTGCATCTGCGCGGGCTTGAACTGCAGCGCGTTGCCCAGCAACGGGATTCCCCGCGGGCCGGGCAGGTCTTTCAGCCGGCGCAGGGGGGCGGGAGCATTCATCGTTGCAGGCCCATTTTGCCCAGTCTCCAGCGCAATGTGTCGACGCGATCCTCGCCAAAGAACGGCTCTCCGTCGATGACGAACGTGGGAACGCCCCAGTGCCCGGCGGCAACGAGCGCCGCCTGGTTCTCTTCCACCTCCTGCCGGTGCGAGGCCGGGTCGGCGATGGCCGCGTCCATCGAGGCGAGATCCACGCCGGCACGGCGAGCGGCATCGGCAAGATGGCTGCCCAGGTGCCAGTCGCGCGTGCCGCCGAAGATCAGCGCCGACACTTCGCGCGCGAATGGCAGGCCATGGCCGCGCCGCGCCGCTTCCACGCCAAGGTAGGTGAGCCGGTAGATGTAAGGCTGGTCCGGCGAGATCTTGTAGGTCGTCATGTCCTGCACGATCGGGTCGGGCGAGGGCCAGGCGTGCGGAAAGCCCAGCATCTCGGCGCGCCGCGGGAAGTCCACGCGGATGTACCTCGCGCGCTTCAGGTTGTCCGGGCTGAAGAACGACGGCTCGCGCACCGCGAGCGGCAGCACGGGCCGGAAGCGCACCTTGACGTTGAAATCCCGCTCCAGCCGGATCGCGCCCGGCACCGCGAGGTACGAATACGGGCTGCGAAATGACCAGAACAGGTCGACGGTCGCACTCATGCGATCAGTCTACTTCAGCGAGATAATCCCCGGCATGCAGTACGACTACGTGATCGCGGGCGCGGGCAGCGCGGGCTGCCTGCTCGCGAACAGGCTTTCGGCGGACCCTGCCGTGTCGGTCCTGCTGCTCGAGGCCGGCGGCAAGGACGACTGGTTCTGGATCGACGTGCCCGTCGGCTACCTCTACACCATCGCCAACGCGCGCACCGACTGGTGCTACAAGACCGAGCCCGATGCGCACCTCGCCGGCCGCTCGATCCACTACGCGCGCGGCCGGGTGCTGGGCGGCTGCTCCTCCATCAACGCCATGATCTACATGCGCGGCCAGAAGGAGGACTACGACCACTGGGCTGCGCTCGGCAACGAGGACTGGTCCTGGGACGCGGTGCTGCCGATTTTCCGGCAGCTGGAGGACTACGAGCACGGCACCGCGGACGGCTACGGCGCAGGCGGCGAGCTGCGCGTGGAGGACCCGCGCGTGAGCTGGGAAATCATCGACGCCTGGCGCGAGGCCGCCGCGGAGTGCGGCATCCCGCCGATCCGCAGCTTCAACCAGGGCGACAACTTCGGCTGCGCCTATTTCCAGATGAACCAGAAGCGCGGCCGGCGCTGGAGCGCGACCAACGCCTTTCTCCGCCCAGTGCTGCACCGGAAGAACCTCACGGTACTGACCGGTGCCTCCGTTCGAAAGATACGATTTTCGGACCGGAGGGCCGAGGGACTGGAGTACCTGAAGGGCGGATCTACGTTCTTCGCAAAAGCCAATCGCGAAACCATCCTGTCTCTTGGGTCCATCGGCTCGCCGCAGATCTTGCAGTTGTCGGGAATTGGTTCTCCCGAATTGTTGAGTCGTTTTGGAATAAAACTCGTTCAAACCCTGCCTGGCGTGGGCGAGAACCTGCACGACCACCTGCAGATCCGCATGCAGTACAAGGTGAAGAACGTGTCCACTCTCAACGAGAGGGCCAACAGCCTCTTCGGCAAGGCGGCGATGGGGCTGGAGTACCTCCTGCGACGCAGGGGCCCGCTCACCATGCCGCCCTCGCAGGCGGGCGCCTTCGCGAAGAGCGACCCCTCGCAGCCGACGCCGAACATCGAGTGGCACGTGCAACCGCTGTCGCTGGACAAGTTCGGCGATCCGCTGCACCCCTTCCCGGCCATCACGCCCAGCGTGTGCAACCTGCGGCCGACGTCGCGCGGCTGGGTGCGCATCCGCTCGCCGCTTCCGGAGGCCTACCCGGAGATCAAGCTGAACTACCTGTCCACGCCGGAAGACCGAAAGGTGGCAGTGGATGGGATGCGCTTCACCCGGCGGATCATGGCCGCCAAGGCCCTGGCGAAGTATGAGCCCGAAGAGTTTCGACCCGGTTCTTCCATTACTTCCGATGAAGATCTTGAAAAGGCAGCCGGGGAACTCGGCACCACCATTTTCCACCCGGTCGGCACCTGCAAGATGGGCTCCGACCCCATGGCGGTGGTGGACGACGCACTGCGCGTGCACGGCGTCGACCGGCTGCGGGTGGTGGACGCCTCCATCATGCCGCGCATCACCTCCGGAAACACCAATGCGCCGACCTACCTGATCGCCGAAAAAGGCGCGCGCATGATCCTGGAAGCGGCCAGAACCAGCCATTGAACTTGGGCCGGGAGGCCCCATCTAAGCCTGCGTTAGACTCGGGCCCACAGGAGGGGCCATAAACCCATGAAAAGAATAGTGCTTCTGATCGCCACCAACTTTGCCGTGATGGTCCTGCTGTCGATCGTCATCAGCGTGCTGGGGCTCGACCGCGCGCTCGCGCAGGAAGGCATCCAGTACGTGCCGCTGATGATCATGGCGGCGATCTTCGGCTTTGGCGGCGCCTTCATCTCCCTGCTGATCTCCAAGCCGATGGCCAAGTGGTCCACGGGCGCCCACGTCATCGACGGCACCGAGGGCACCACCGAGTACTGGCTGGTCGACACGGTCAAGCGGCTCGCGCAGAAGGCCGGCATCGGCATGCCCGAGGTCGCCATCTACGAGGGCGATCCGAATGCGTTCGCCACTGGCGCCTTCCGCGATTCGGCCCTGGTCGCGGTGTCGACCGGGCTGCTGCAGTCGATGTCGCGCGAGGAAGTCGAGGCCGTGCTCGGCCACGAAATCGGCCACGTCGCCAACGGCGATATGGTCACCCTCACCCTGATCCAGGGCGTGGTCAACACCTTCGTGATCTTCCTGTCGCGCATCATCGGCTACGTCGTGGACCGCGTCATCCTGAAGAACGATCGCGGCCAGGGCATCGGCTTCTTCGTCACCGTGATGGTGTCGCAGATCGTGCTGGGCATCTTCGCCTCGCTGATCGTGGCCTGGTTCTCGCGCCAGCGCGAGTTCCGCGCCGACGCGGCCTCGGCCGGCCTGCTCGGCTCGCCCGGACCGATGATCAGCGCGCTGGGCCGCCTGGGCAGCATGCAATCGGGCGCACTGCCG
>JAYRND010000325.1:0-1845 GCA_041904885.1 Burkholderiales bacterium | reverse complement strand
TACGTGCACTTCGGCGTCAGCCCGTGGATCGGCCTGGGCGCGTCGATCGGGTTCTCGATGCTGGCCGGGGCCGCGATCGGCTTCCTCGCCTTCCGCTTCGGCGTCGCCGGCGTGTACTTCGCCATCCTCACCATCGCCTTCGCCGAGTTCGCGCGCATCGGCTTCGACCATTTCCGCTGGGTGCAGGGCTCCTCGGGCTTCTTCCTGCCGGTTGCGAATTACTCGGCCAACGACCTCTGGAACCTGCGCGGCAGCCCGAAGATGTTCTACTACCTGATGCTGGCGATGACAGCGGGGACATTCGTCCTGTGCCACATGCTGCTGCGCAGCCGCATGGGCTACTACTGGCAGGCGATCCGCGAGAGCCCCGAGGCTGCAGAGGCGCTGGGGGTCAACCTGTTCCGCTACAAGATGGCGGCGGTGGTGATCTCGGCGGCGCTGACCTCGCTCGCCGGCGTCATCTTCGCGTTCTACTACAACAACCTGTTCCCCGAGCAGATCTTCCACATCTCGCGCTCGATCGAGCTGATCCTCGGGCCGATCATCGGCGGCATCGGCACGCTCGCCGGGCCCATCGTCGGCGCGTTCGTGATCACGGGCCTCGCCGAAGGGATGCGCGAGGTGATGCTGCGACTCGGGATCGACGTACCGGGCGTGAAGCAGGTCTTCTACGGCATCTGCCTGCTGCTGGTGGTGATGTTCCTGCCCGACGGCGTCTGGCCGCCGCTGGCGAGGAAGCTCGGGCTGCGGCGATGAGCCAGCTCGCGGTCCAGGGCATCTCGAAGTCCTTCCGCGGCCTGAAGGCGGTGCAGGGCGCGTCCTTCGAGGTGCCGCAGGGCGCGATCCACGCCCTGATCGGCCCGAACGGCGCGGGCAAGACCACGTGCTTCAACGTGATCGCAGGCGTGTTCCGGCCTGACGCGGGAACCATTCATTTTCAGGGCAGGAACATCACCAGCCTGCGCCCGGACCAGGTGTGCGCCGCGGGCATCGGCCGCACGTTCCAGATCGTCAAGCCCTTCGCCGGGCTGTCGGTCCTCGACAATGTCATGGTCGGAAGCTTCCTCAAGGAACGGACCCAATCCGGCGCAAAGAGCGTCGCGCTGCAGGTCCTGAAGAAGCTCGGCCTCGACGCGAAGGCGGACCTGCCGGCCTCGGCGCTCACGCTCCCCGACCGCAAGCGCCTGGAGGTCGCGCGCGCCCTCGCCACGCGGCCGCAGCTGCTGCTCCTGGACGAGGTGATGGCCGGGCTGCGGCCCACCGAATGCGACCAGATCGTCGAGGTGTTCCGCGAGCTCAACCGCGCCGAGGGGCTGACGATCCTGCTCATCGAGCACGTCATGCGCGCGGTGATGGCGCTCGCGCAGCAAATCGTGGTGCTCCACCACGGCGAAGTGATCGCCCGCGGCTCGCCCGCGGAAGTGGTGCGCGACCCCGCGGTGCTGGAGTGCTACCTCGGCGAGGAGACGGAGGTCTGATGCTCTCTGTTCGCAACCTCGATCTCTTCTACGGCGATGCGCAGGCGCTCGCCGGCGTGAGCCTGGAAGTGCCCAGGGGCGAGATCGTGGCCATTGTCGGCGCGAACGGTGCCGGCAAGTCTTCCTTGATTCGGTCCATTGCGGGAATCGAGCGGCCGCGTTCGGGAGAGATCGTTTTCAACGAGAAAAAGATTCAAAACCTCGAGCCACACACGATCTGCAATTTCGGCATCGGCCAGGTCGCCGAGGGTCGCCAGGTGTTCCCCTCGCTGACGGTGCACGAGAACCTGGAGATGGGCGCGCTGCTGCCGCGCGCGCGCGCTGGCGCCAAGGAGCGGCTAGCGGAGGTCTACGCGATGTTCCCGCG
>JAYRND010000324.1:0-1683 GCA_041904885.1 Burkholderiales bacterium | reverse complement strand
CGCGGGTTCTCGTTCCAGTCCTTTTGCAGCTTGGCCGCTTCTTCTTGACGATTCATCCGTTCTCCATAGGCAAGGGTTTGAACTGCAAGGAGATTACGGACTCTGATGACGCAGAGCAACAATACCATTCCGCATCATGAAACGGCACTAAAACAAGGATTTACAGCGGTTTAGGGAGATTCCATTTCACGATGCGAAGGCATTTTTCAAATTGCTGTTGCCCCGCAAAAATCCCGCCTAGGTCTGCACCAGGCGCCGGTGGCTGTGCACGCTCATCAGGATGCCGATGCCGAGGAACAGGGTCAGCAGCGCGGTGCCGCCGTACGAGATGAAGGGCAGCGGCACACCGACCACGGGCAGGATTCCCGACACCATGCCCATGTTGACGAAGGCGTAGGTGAAGAACATCAGCGTGACGGAGGCGGCCAGCAGCCGGGCGAAGAAGGTGGCGGCGTTCGCCGCGATCATCAGCCCGCGCGCGATCAGCAGCGAGTAGAGCGTGAGCAGCAGCAGGTTGCCGATCAGGCCGAACTCCTCGGAGAACACCGCGAAGATGAAGTCGGTATGCCGTTCGGGAATGAACTCCAGGTGCGTCTGCGTGCCGTGCAGCCAGCCCTTGCCGGTGATGCCGCCCGAGCCCACAGCGATGGTGGACTGGATGGTGTGGTAGCCAGCGCCCAGCGGGTCCTGCGTCGGGTCGATCAGCGTCAGGATGCGCCGGCGCTGGTAGTCGTGGAGCATGCCCCAGAGCGGCGCGAGGCTCGCCAGGCCCAGGACGCCGAGCGCGGCGAGCACCTTCCAGCCGATGCCGGCGAAGAAGATGACGTAGAACCCGGCTGCGGCGACGAGCACCGCGGTGCCCAGGTCCGGCTGGCGCGCGATCAGCAGCACGGGCACCGCCAGGAGAAGCGCGGCCACCGCGTAGTCGCGCAGGCGCAGCGTCGCCTCGTTCTTGTGGAAGTACCAGGCGAGCATCATCGGCAGGGCGAGCTTCATCATTTCGGAGGGCTGGAAGCGCGTGACGCCCACGTGCAGCCAGCGCCGCGCGCCGTTGACCACGTCGCCGGCGAGCGCGACGGCGACCAGCAGCGCGAGCCCCAGGGCGTAGGCGGGCACGGCGAAGCGCATCAATGTCTGCGGCGGAACCTGCGCGACGATCCACATGGCGACCAGCGCGACCGAAAGATTGACGGCCTGCGCGGCGACGCGGCCGGGGACCTCGTAGCTCGCCGAAAACAGCGTCGCCAGGCCGAGCACCACCAGCACCAGGCTCAGGGCAAAGAGCGGCCCGTCGATGCCCTGCGCGAGGCGGGCGCCCAGGCGGCGGGGGGCGAGCTGCGCGAGCTCCATCAGTCGCTCTCGGCGTCGCTGTCGTCGTCGCCGGCGGGCCGCGTCATGGCCTCGGGCAGCTTGCCGAGCAGGAAGTAGTCGAGCACGGCGCGGGCGATCGGCGCCGCGGCGCGCGCGCCGAAGCCGCCGTTCTCGACGATCACCATCAGCGCGATCCTGGGATTGTCGACGGGCGCGAAGGCGATGAACAGCGAATGGTCGCGGTGACGCTCGGCGACCTTCTTCTCGTCGTACTTCTCGCCCTGCTTCATGCCGATCACCTGCGCCGTGCCGGTCTTGCCGCCGCTCGTATAGGCGGCGCCGGCGAACGCGCGCGCGCCGGTGCCTTCCCTG
>JAYRND010000323.1:0-6996 GCA_041904885.1 Burkholderiales bacterium | reverse complement strand
CTGCTCGATGCAGCGCCGCCACCAGAAGATCATCGAGGAAGCGCCGGCACCGGGCATACCGCGCCGGACCATCGAACGCATCGGCGACCGCTGCGTCGCCGCCTGCAAGAAGATCGGCTACCGCGGCGCCGGCACCTTCGAGTTCCTGTACGAGAACGGCGAGTTCTACTTCATCGAGATGAACACCCGCCTGCAGGTCGAGCACCCGGTCACGGAGATGATCACCGGGCTGGACCTAGTGCAGCTGCAGATCCGGATCGCGGATGGCGAGAAGCTGCCGTTTCGCCAGCGCGACATCGAGCTGCGCGGCCACGCCATCGAGTGCCGGATCAACGCCGAGGATCCCTACCGCTTCACGCCCTCGCCCGGTAGGATCGTTTCCTATCACCCGCCGGGCGGGCCCGGCGTCCGCGTCGACAGCCACGTCTATGCCGGCTATTCGGTGCCGCCCAACTACGATTCGATGGTCGGCAAGGTCATTACATACGGCGCCACGCGCGAGCAGGCGATCCGCCGCATGCGCATCGCGCTCTCGGAGATGGTGGTCGAGGGAATCCAGACCAACATTCCGCTGCACCTGGAGCTGCTGCACGACCTGCGCTTCCTGCGCGGCGGCACCTCCATCCACTACCTCGAGCAGAAGCTCGCCGAGAAGTCGCAGAAGAAGAAGTAGCGCGGTGCCCTGGCTTGCAATCTCGCTCGAGCTGGAGCCGGCGCCGGCCGAGGCCCTGTCCGAGGCGCTGCTGGAGCAGGGCGTGGAGTCGGTGGCGCTCGACCCGGCCGGGGACGCCGCCACGGCCCTCGTGCGCCTCACCGCGCTGGCACCCGCCGGCGCCGACGCGGCGCAGCTGGTGGCATCGGCAGCCCGCTCTGCAGCGCTGCCGATGCCTGCCTTTCGCACCAGCCCGGTGGAGGACGAGGACTGGGTGCGGCGCTCGCGAGAGCAGTTCGGCCCGATCCGCGTCGCCGATTCGCTGTGGATCGTGCCGAGCTGGCATGAGCCGCCGGATCCGCAGGCGACCGTCGTGCGGCTCGATCCCGGGCTCGCGTTCGGCACCGGCAGCCACGCAAGCACGCGCCTGGTCCTGAATTTTCTCGGGAAGAACATCCAGGCCGGGGACCGCGTGCTGGATTACGGGTGCGGCTCAGGTATATTGGCCATCGCCGCGGCGATGCTCGGAGCCGTGGACGTCGCCGCGGTGGACATCGATCCGCAAGCCCTGGCGACGGCACAGGAGAACGCGAGCGCCAATGGCGTAAGCCTGCGCGTCACGGCGCCGGATGCGCTGCCTGCGGGAACCTACGACTTGGTCCTGGCCAACATCCTCGCCGGTCCCCTCATCGCGCTGGAGCCGCAGCTCGCGGCGCGCACCCGGGCTGGCGGACGGGTGCTGCTTTCGGGAATCCTCGAATCCCAGGCGGCGGAGGTGGCGGCCGCATACACGAAAGATTTCGAGATTTCGGTGCAGGCAACCGAGGAAGGCTGGGCGCTGGTAGGGGGGCTGCGCAGATGAGCCTGACCACCCGCTGCCCAAGTTGTGGCACCGCCTTTCGCGTGCAGCCGGCGCAGCTTTCGGCGCGCGGCGGCAAGGTGCGCTGCGGGAAATGCGGGCACGTTTTCGACGGGGTGCATTCGCTGGTCGCCGAGGGCCCGGCGCAGGCCCCGGGCCCGGCGCAGGCCGACAACGAGCCCTCTCCGCAGCTCGGCCTGTTCGAGGCGGCGAGAAAGCTGCCGCCGCTGTCCGGCGCGGGAGAGGCGGCGAACGAGGACGGGCGCGTGCCCGAGTTCCTCGACGAGCCGCCGCCGCGCAAGCGCCGGGTCGGCTGGCTGCTCGCATCGCTCCTCGCCTTCGCCGCGCTCGCCGCGCAGGGCGTGTTCCACTACCGGACCGAGATCGCCGTGCTGCTGCCCGAATCCCGGCCGCACCTGGCCGCGGCCTGCGCGAAGCTCGGCTGCGAGATCCGCCTGCCGCGACGCCCCAAGCAGATGGCGATCGAGTCCTCGGACCTGCAGGCGGACGGCCGCGCCGAGAACGTGCTCGTGCTCAACGCGGTCCTGCGCAACCAGGCGCCGTTCGCGCAGGAATATCCTTCGCTCGAGCTGACGCTCACCGACGAGCGCGACGAGGCGGTCGCGCGGCGCGTGCTCGCGCCGGCCGATTACCTGGGCGGCGCCGCGCCCGAGGCCATCGCGCGCGGCATCGGCGCCGGGGCCGACGCAGTGCTGCGGGTCACCATCGAAGCGAGCGGCATGCGCGCGATCGGCTACCGCATGTACCTTTTCTTTCCCTGAGTTGGAGGCGCGCGGCGTGAGAATCCTGGTTACCGGCTCCATGGCCTACGACACCATCATGGTGTTCCCGGACCGCTTCCGCAATCACCTGCTTCCCGAGCAGCTGCACATCCTCAACGTCTGCTTCCTGACCCCGGAGATGCGCCGCGAGTTCGGCGGCACCGCGGGCAACATCGCCTACAACCTGAAGCTGCTCGGCGAGGACCCGCTGCTGATGGCCACCGTGGGCGAGGACATCCAGCCCTACCTGTACCGGCTCGAGCGCCTCGGCATCGGCGCCGGGCTGCTCAAGCAGATCCACGGGCAGTTCACTGCGCAGGCGTTCATCACCACGGACCTCGACGACAACCAGATCACCGCCTTCCATCCCGGCGCCATGAACCACGCGCACGAGAACGAGGTGAGCGGGAAGCTGGGCGCGGGCCTGGCGATCATCGGTCCGGACGGCAAGGAGGGGATGCTGCAGCATTCGCGCCAGTGCGCGGCGCTCGGCATTCCATTTCTTTTCGACCCCGGGCAGGGCCTGCCGATGTTCTCCGGCGAGGAGCTGCTGGAAATGGTCCGGCTCGCCGACTACCTCGCGGTGAACGACTACGAGGGCAAGATGCTGGAGGAGAAGACCGGCCGCGGCCTGGAGGATCTCGCGCGCGAGCTGAAGGCGCTCATCGCCACGCAGGGAGCGGGCGGCTCCGTGGTATACGCCGGCGGCAAGCGGATCGAGATTCCCGTCGTCGAGGCCGAGGCGGTGGTCGATCCGACCGGTTGCGGCGATGCCTACCGGGCGGGCCTGCTCTACGGGATAGCGCGGAGCTGGGACTGGGAGAGCACGGGCCGCCTCGGCTCGCTGATGGGCTCGATCAAGATTGCGCGGCGCGGGCCGCAGAATCACAAGCTCACGCGCGCCGAGATCGCGGAGCGCTACAAGAAGGCCTTCGGGTCTTCGCCGTTCTAGAGTTTTTCCCGGATCCTCGCGGCGTAGGCTTCGAGCTGGTCGCGCGGCGGGTTCTTGACCGGCCATACCAGCTCCATGCCATCGCCGGCATGGCGCGGCAGCAGGTGCACGTGGTAGTGGAACACCGTCTGCCCGGCCGGTTTGCCGTTCGCCTGGTAGACCGAGAGGCCCTCCGCGCCGAATGCTTTTTTCAGGGCCCTGGAAATCCTGACCGTCGCGCGACCGATTGCCTCGGCCTGCGCGTCCTCGAGCTCGAAGACATTCGCCGCGTGCTTCTTCGCCGCGATGAGCGTATGGCCTGGATTGACATGCCCGATGTCGAGGAACGCGAGCGTGTGCTCGTCCTCGAACACCCGCGTCGAAGGAATCTGCCCCGCGACGATCCTGCAGAACACGCAATCAGTCATCGTCCCTCCTTGATCGGCTGGTAGCCCGGCGAGGGTACCTGCGCAAGCCACCGGTCCTCAAGCCGCAGCGCGGTGAGCGGCCCGCCCCAGACACAGCCGGTATCCAGGCCTGCGATCCTGTGGTTCAACTGCAGCCCGGCGCTCGACCAGTGGCCGAACACGATGTTCTTCTCATCCGACCTTTCCTCGTGCCAGGCGCGATAGCCCGCCGGCGCCTTGGGGCCGGTGGCATGAAATTCCATGGTCCCATCGGGCGCGCAGAAGCGCATGCGCGTCATCGCGTTGACGATCACCCGCAGCCGGTCCCAGCCCGCGAGCGAATCCTCCCAGCGCTCTGGCTTGCTGCCGTACATGTGGGCGAGAAAATCGCGGTAGTTCTCCGCGGTGAGGGCGGCCTGGACCTCTTTCCCCAGGGAAAAAGCTTTCGAAATCGTCCAGCCCGGCAGCAGCCCGGCGTGCACCATCGCCCAGGCGCCCTCCACGTGCATCATCGGCCGCGCGCGCAGCCAATCGACGAGTTCCCTCGCGTCGCGAGCGCCGAGTACGTCCGTGAAGGTGTCGTCCTTGCGCTTTCTTTCGAACCCCTCATGCTGCGTGATGAGGTGCAGGTCGTGATTGCCGAGCACCACCACGGCGCTGTCTTCCAATGCTCTGACGAAGCGCAGTACTTCGAGGGATTTCGGCCCGCGGTTGACGAGGTCGCCGACGAACCAGAGCCGGTCGTGCGGCGGGTTGAAGCCGATGCGGCGCAGCAAGGCCTGCAGCTCGTCGAAGCAGCCCTGTACGTCCCCGATCGCGTAGGTGGCCATGCGCTATTTTCCCGGCAGCAGTTCCTGCAGCGCATAGAGGGTCTTCTGCGGGAACCGTTCCATCGGGTAATAGCGCGTCACGATTTCGAGCGCCGTTTCGTAGCTCCGGATGTCAAGCAGGCGCAGGAGAAAGCGTACGTCCTCTTCATCGTGGAACTCCGCCCCGATGCGAAAAGCGAGGCATTTCATCGCCAGCAGGTACTCGGGTTGCGCCACCAGGACGCGCAGATTGCCGAGCTCGAGCCAGGACCGATACTCGCCGCGCTCGCTCAGGTACCCCTTGACGGCGTCGTTCAGCCAGTCCGCCGCCGTGCCCGCCGCCACCGCCACGCGCGCCGCTGCCTCCCGCACTTCCTTCGCGGGAAGGAAATAGCCGTCGACGTCCTCCGTCGAGGGGCGCGCGGCGTACGCGAGGCACATCACCGCGCCGCCGACGAGATACAGCTCGCCCTTCACCCCGGCCGCCGCAAGTTCGTCGTTGAGGAGGGCGAAGAGCCGGCGCAGCTCTCTTGCCGAGAGCCCCGCCATCTCAGACCTGGCCGCCGATCGCGGTATCGACGAACAGGTTGCGGCGGCGGAATGCGGGCGGGGAGTTGGCGAGCAGGTGCAGCCGCAGGCTGGCGAGGCTGCTGCCGAAGACGGGCCGCGCGAGCGGCGCAATATCCGCGGTCCACGCCGGCGGCGCCACGCCGGCCGCCGCGCAGGCATGCTCGACCATTGCAGCCACCGTGTTGGCATCCGGATCTGCGAGCCCCGCGGCAGGCGCGTTCGCGACCGCATCCTTCAGCTCTGTCGCGCTCAGCCCGGAAAGCCAGCCGCTCAGTTCCGCGAAGGCGATCCTTGCGCCTTGGCTGCGCGCGATCTCGCGCGCGAGCGCCTGCCACCGCGCCGCCCCGGCGGGCAGCACCCGCGCGAGCACGAAGGCCGACATCCCGAGCCCCGCGCGCCGCGCGGCGCGCTCGATCGCGGCCTTCTCGGCCGGCGTGACCCGGATCTGCAACTGGGCGGTGCGCATGCCGCCATCCTGACCGCATGCTCGGCATATGTCAATACAGTTGTATTGACATATTCCATCGGCGGATGGGGCGCCGCTTTCCCGCCAGCCTGCGAGCGCATTCCCGGCGCGCCTGGGCGGGAGTATCCTTTGCGCATGCCGCACCTCCGCCCGGCCGCCATCGTCCTGCTGCTCGCGCTCGCCGCGGCGCCGGCCGCCGCCGAAACCTACAAATGGGTGGACGCGAAGGGCGTGGTCAACTACTCGAGCACCCCGCCGCCTGCCTCTGCCGCGAAGCCGCAAGTGGTCGCGGAGCGCGTTTCCGTGATGCCGCCGGATCCGACGTACGCGCCCGCGGCCGCCGCGCTGGAAGCGCGCCTCGCACGCCGGGCTCAATACGAAGAAGCCGACTACGCGCTGCGGCAGCGGTACATGCTGGAAGCGCAATTGACGCAGATGAATTACGCCGCGGCGGCCGACGCCTATGCCGCAGCCGCGTACGCCCCCTATTACGGCTACGGCGGCTGGGGCTACGTGGGCGGCGCACGGCGTTTCGGCCCCCAGGTCACGCCCTACCGCGCGCCGATCCGGCCCTACGGCTCGCTGCCGTCCTACAGCAGCCTTCCTTCCTACGGCGCACGGCTCGCGGGCGCACGACCGGGCGCAGCCAGGCGCTAGAACGAGGCGTCGAGCCTTCGGTACTGGATGGCCTCGGCGATGTGTGCGGCTTTGATGGCGGCCTCGCCAGCGAGGTCGGCGATGGTCCGCGCGACGCGCAGCACCCGATGGTAGGCGCGCGCCGAGAGCATCAGCCGCGCCAGCGCATGGCGTAGCAGCTGATCGCCGTCCTTGTCGGTGCGGCAGTGGCGGTCGATTTCCCGGGTGCCGAGCATCGCGTTCGGCATGCCTTGGCGCTCGGCCTGCCTACGGTACGCGGCGAGGACGCGCCCGCGGATCGCCTCGCTCGATTCGGTGGCGCCGGGCGCCATCAGGTCCGCATCGCGCGGCGCGGGCACTTCCAGCTTGATGTCGACGCGGTCGGCGAGGGGGCCCGAGACGCGGCCGCGGTAGCGCGCGATGCGGTCCGGAGTGCAGCGGCAGCGGCCGGCGGGCGAGCCGCAGTGGCCGCAGGGGCAGGGATTCATGGCCGCCACCAGCTGGAAGCGGGCCGGGAACTCCGATTGCCGCGAAGCGCGCGCGACGGAGACCTTGCCCGATTCGAGCGGCTCGCGCAGGGACTCCAGCACGTCACGGTCGAATTCCGGCAGCTCGTCGAGGAACAGCACGCCGCGGTGGGCTAGCGAAATCTCCCCGGGCCTGGGCAGCTGGCCGCCGCCCACCATCGCCGCGCCCGAGGCGCTGTGGTGCGGCGCGCGGTAGGGGCGCTCGCCCCAGCGCGCGGCCTCGAATCCCGCCGCCGACACCGAGTGGATCGCCGCTACTTCCAGCGCCTCTGCCTCGGACATCGGCGGCAGGATGCCCGGGAACCGCGCCGCGAGCATCGATTTGCCGGTGCCCGGCGGCCCGATCATCAGCACGCT
>JAYRND010000322.1:0-3924 GCA_041904885.1 Burkholderiales bacterium | reverse complement strand
GCGGCGGGCTTGAGCGTGGCCACCAGCAGCTGGTCCTGGCCGTCGTCGCGGCGCACGAGGTCCAGGGAGGGAATCTGCGCCGAGATCGCCAGCTCCGCCTTGTCGCGGACCGCGGCCTCCCGAAACCGGATGCGCAGGGTCTGCCCCTCGCGCGCGATGCCGGCGTGGCGCAGGTCCTTCTCGCGCAGCAGCGAGCGCACCTCGCCCGAGAAGGCCTCGAGGCGCTTCTGCAGCGCAGCCTGCATGTCCACCTGCAGCAGGAAGTGCACGCCGCCGCGCAGGTCGAGGCCGAGGTACATCGGCAGCGCGTGCAGCGCGGTGAGCCAGCCGGGCGAGGAGGAGAGCAGGTTGAGCGCGACCACGTACGACGGGTTGTCGTGCTCCGGGTTGAGGGCCTTCTCGATCAGGTCGAGCGCCTTCAGCTGCGCGTCGGTGTCGGCGAAGCGCGCGCGCAGGCCGTTGGCGTCTAGCAGCAGGCCGGTCGGTTGCACGGCCCCCGCCTTGAGGGTGCGCTCGACGCGCGCGAGCAGCGCCTCGTCGACCTTGACGGTGCTCTTCGCGCTGGAGACCTGGACAGCCGGCGACTCGCCGAAGAAATTCGGCAGCGTGTAGAGGAAGGCGGCGGCGATCGCGCAGGCGACCAGCACGTACCGCCAGGTCGGGTACCGGTTCACTTACTGGACGCTTTTGATCGTGCCCTTGGGCAGCAGCGTCTGCACCGCCCCCTTCTGCACGCTGACCTCGGTGTTGGCGGCGATTTCCACGGACACGTAGGCCTCCGTCACCTTCGTGATGCGCCCGAGCACGCCCCCGGCGGTGATCACCTCGTCGCCTTTCTGCAGCGCGTCAACCATGGCCTTGTGCTCCTTGGCGCGCTTCATCTGCGGGCGGATCATCAGGAAATACAGCAGCACGAACATCAGGATGATGGGCAGGAAGCTCATCAGCCCGGCGTCGCCGCCGGCGGCCGGGGCCTGCGCGAAAGCGGAAGGGATGAACACGGAAAACCTCGTCGGGAATGCCGGAAAAGCTTGAAATTATAGCAGCTTGCGTTGCTCCAGCAGCCGCGCGGCGGTGTCCGCGAGCTGGCCCGCCTCGATGGCGTCGCGCAGTTCCCGCATCAGGCCCAGGTAATAGTGCAGGTTGTGGGTGGTGTTCAGGCGCGCGCCGAGGATCTCGTTCGCCTTCTGCAGGTGGTACAGGTAGGCGCGCGAGAAGTTTCGGCAGGCGTAGCAGGCGCAGGCGTCGTCCAGCGGCCGCGGATCGTCGCGCCATTTCGCGTTGCGGATCTTCACGTCCCCGGAGCGCGTGAACAGCCAGCCGTTTCGCGCGTTGCGCGTCGGCAGGACGCAATCGAACATGTCCACGCCGGCCTGCACCGCCTCGATGAGATCCTCGGGCGTGCCCATGCCCATGAGGTACCTGGGTCGTTCCGCGGGCATTGCCTTCAATACATGGTTCATGACCCGGGAGCGATCGGAAGCGGGTTCCCCGACGGCAAGGCCGCCAATCGCGTAGCCATCGAAGCCGATTTCAAGCAGCCGTTCGAGGGAAGCGTCCCTCAAGTCCTCGAAGGTGCTTCCCTGGACAATCCCGAACAAGGCATTCCGGTTTCCCTCGTGGGCGCGTTTGGAGCGCTCGGCCCAGCGCATGCTGAGCTCCATGGACTTCTTCGCCTGCTTCTCGGTCGCGGGGTAGGGCGTGCACTCGTCGAATACCATCACCACATCGGAGTTCAGGCTTTTCTGGATCCGCATCGATTCTTCCGGCGTGAGCAGCAGCTTGTCTCCGTTGACCGGCGACGCGAAGCGCACGCCTTCTTCGCTCACTTTGGTTTCGAGACTGAATACCTGGAACCCCCCGGAGTCCGTCAGGATCGGGTGCTTCCAGCCCATGAAGCCGTGCAGCCCGCCGTGCTTCTCGATCACCTCGGTGCCCGGGCGCAGCCAGAGGTGGAAGGTATTGCCGAGCACGATCTGCGCGCCCATGCCTTCCAGCTCCAGCGGCGACATCGCCTTCACCGTGCCGTAGGTGCCGACCGGCATGAACGCCGGCGTCTCCACCGCGCCGTGGGCGAGCTCCAGCCGCCCGCGGCGCGCGGCGCCGTCACGGTGGGTGACAGTGAATTTCACGGCGCCCTTTCGATCAGCATGGCGTCGCCGTAGGAGAAGAACCGGTAGCGCTCCGCAATGGCGTGCGCGTAGGCCTTGCGGATGTTGTCCAGCCCCGCGAAGGCCGCGACCAGCATGAGCAGGCTGGAGCGGGGAAGGTGGAAATTGGTGAGCAGGCGGTTCACGAGCTGGAACTGAAAGCCGGGGTAAATGAAAAGGTCAGTATCGCCCGAGTCCCTTTTCGTTCGCGCCCAGCTTTCCAGCGCTCGCAAGCTCGTCGTGCCGACGGCAAGGACCCTCCTGCCCTCGATGTCCTGAATGGTTTCGGGCGGGATCTCGTAGCGCTCGCTGTGCATGCGGTGCTCCTCGATGTTCTCGGTGCGCACCGGCTGGAACGTGCCCGCGCCTACGTGCAGGGTAATTCTTGAAATTTTCGTTCCTTTGCCCTTTATTTTTTCAAGCGTTTCCTGATCGAAGTGCACCCCCGCCGTCGGCGCCGCGGCGGCGCCGGGCTTGTCGGCGTAGACCGTCTGGTAGCGCTCGGCGTCCCCGGCATCGGGCGCATGGCGGATGTACGGCGGCAATGGCACGCTGCCGCAGCGCTCAAGTACTGCCGCAACCGGCTCGGCAAAGCGCACCTGGACGAGGTCCTCCTGCCTGCCGAGCACCTCGACCGCCACGCCGTCGCCGACCTTCAGGCGGTGCCCGGCCTTGAGCGGGTGGCCCGAGTGCGCGAGCGCGAGCGCCTCGCGCTCGGCGGTGATGCGCTCTACGAACAGCTCGACCTTCCCGCCGGTCTCCTTTGCTCCGCGCAGCCGCGCCTTCAGCACCCGCGTGTCGTTGAGGACCACGGCGTCGCGCTCGTCGAGAAGTTCCGGCAGGTCGGCAAAGGCGAGGTCCCGCAGCGCGCCCGTGGTTCCGTCCAGATGCAACAAGCGGCTCGCGGAGCGCTTGGGCGCAGGATGCTGGGCTATGAGCTCTGGCGGAAGCTGATAGTCGAATTCCGAGAGCTTCATCGGGTCGCATTATAAAATCCGATACCGCGCCGGAATGGCGGAATCGGTAGACGCAGCGGACTCAAAATCCGCCGCCCGCGAGGGCATGAGAGTTCGAGTCTCTCTTCCGGCACCACGCCGTCATTCTTTGTCAGGAATCAGGGCCTTCTGGCTGGACAGGTCCCCCTGCGCGGCGTAGGCTTCACCGCTGTTTTCCCGGGGGAGAATCGATGGCCAAGGCGCAGGTCCACGTGCTGCCGGCGGCGCGCAACACCGTGATGGTGGTGGACGACCAGTCCACCAGCCGCGCCATCCTCGAGCAGGTGGTGCGCACGCTCGATGACCGCGTCACTGTCGAGGGCTTCGCGCGCCCCGTGGACGCGGTGGTCTGGGCGACAAGGCACGTGGCCGATCTCGTGCTGGTCGACTTCATGATGCCCGACATGGACGGCATCGAGCTGGTCGGGCGGCTGCGATCGCTGCCCGGCTATGAGCACGTGCCGATCGTGATGATCACCGGACAGGACGATAAGAAGGTGCGCTACGCCGCGCTGGACGCAGGGATCACGGATTTCCTCACCAAGCCGGTGGATGCGCGCGAGTGCCTGGCGCGCTGCCGGAACCTGCTCACGCTGCGGCGCCAGCAGCTTGCGCTCGAGGACCGGCGCCGCCTGCTGGAGGGCATGGTCGACGAGGCGACGCGCGAGATCCGCGAGCGCGAGAAGGAGACGCTGCTGCGCCTCGCTCGCGCGGGCGAGTTCCGCGACGAGGAGACGGGCTACCACCTGATCCGCATGGCGCGCTATTCGCGCCTGATC
>JAYRND010000321.1:0-6342 GCA_041904885.1 Burkholderiales bacterium | reverse complement strand
CGCGACACCTTCGTCGTGCCTTCGTGGCAGCCGCTGCGCCTTGAAGCGCGCGAGGAGTGCGTGCTGTTTTCCTACTCGGACCGATCGGCCCAGCTCGCGCTCGGCCTGTGGAGGGAGCAGCGCGGCTGATGGATGGGGCGTTCTACTCTCGCGAGTACAACAACCGCGAGCTGGTGCCGGACCATGCCCGCTGGTTCGAGCGCTGGACTGCCGATTCCGAGCGCGCGCGCGCCACGATGGCCTGCCGACTCGACCAGCGCTACGGCGATAGCGCCGGCGAGTCGATGGACATCTTTCCCGCGCGCAAGGGCGACGGCACCTGCCTCCTGTTCATCCACGGCGGGTACTGGCGCTCGCTGGACAAGAAAGATTTCTCCTACCTTGCGCCGGCCTGGGTCGGCGCCGGGGTCTCGCTCGCGGTCGTCAACTACGATCTCTGCCCCTCGGTCACGATCGAGGAAATCGTCCGCCAGATGCTTCGCGCCTCCCGCTGGCTGTGGCTCCACGCCGCCGATTTCGGCATGGACGAAGACCGGCTCTATGTCGCCGGCCACTCCGCCGGCGGCCATCTCACCGCGATGATGATGGCCGCGCTCTGGTCCTCGTTCGACGCGCGGCTGCCGAAAGACCTCTTCAAGGGCGGCCTCGCGGTGAGCGGCATCTACGACCTGCGGCCGCTCGTGCAGGCAGCGTGGCTGAACGCGGACCTTCGCCTCGACGAGGCGGCCGCGCTGAAGGCGTCTCCGGCGTTCCTTCCGCCGGCTACGCGCGCGCCTGTGATGACCTGCGTGGGCGGCGACGAAAGCTCCGAGTTCCGGCGCCAGAACGCGTTGCTGGGCGAGCGCTGGAGCGGCGTTCTCGCCGAGGACATCCCGATGCCCGGCACGCACCATTTCTCGGTGCTCGACGGGCTCTCCGAACCCGGCAGCGCCCTCTTCGAGGGCGCGCGCCGCCTCATGCGGCTCGACCGATGAAAGAGTACCTCGCGCCCGGTCGCTACATCGACAGCGGCCATCCTGCGGTCGCCGACTTCGCCAGGAAGCATGCCCGGGGCGGGACGCAGCTGGAGCGGGCGGTCGCCCTCTACTACGCGGTGCGCGACGGCATCCGCTACAACCCCTTCCTCGACTATGCGCGGGAGGAAAGCTTCCGGGCTTCCGATTGCATCATCGCCGGGGAAGGATTCTGCGTCGGCAAGGCGGCGCTGCTGGCGGCTTGCGCCCGCGTCGAGGGCATCCCGGCCCGGGTGGGCTTCGCCGACGTCAAGAACCATCTGACAACTCCGGCGCTGCGCGCGCGCATGGGCTCCGACCTCTTCGTGTACCACGGCTACACCGAGCTCTACCTGGAGGGAATGTGGGTGAAAGCAACGCCGGCGTTCAACGTGGAGCTGTGCCGGCGGTTCAAGGTCAAGCCCCTGGAATTCGACGGGCGCGAGGACTCCATTTTCCACCCCTTCGACGAGGATAACCGCCGGCACATGGAGTACGTGCGCGACCGCGGCAGCCACGCTGACGTGCCGGTGGCCGAGATCATGCGCGTGTTCCGCGAGGCCTACCCTGTTCTCTACGGGCTGGGCAGCCAGGCCGCGAAGGAGCGGTTCGGCTGAACCCGAGGGAGCTCCTCGAGGCGAGCTTTCGGGCAGCGGTAGCGGCGGCGGATCCGCTGCAGATCGTCCCCGCGCACCTGCCCAAGCCGCCCGAAGGGCGCACCCTGGTCCTGGGTGCGGGAAAGGCGGCCGCCTCGATGGCGCTCGCGGTGGAACGCCACTGGCCCGCGGACAAGAAGCTGTTCGGCATCGCGTTGACGCGCTACGGTCATGCGCTGCCCCTGGAGCGGATCCGCTGGGTCGAGGCGGGGCACCCGATGCCCGACGAGGCCGGCGAGCAGGCCGCGCGCGAGATGCTGGGTGCGGCGCGCGCCATCAAGTCGGTGGACCTGCTGCTGATGCTGATCTCCGGCGGCGGCTCGGCGCTGCTGTCGGTGCCGGTGGAGGGAATCTCGATCGCGGACCTGCGCGCGGTGACCCGCGACCTCCTGCTCAGCGGCGCGACCATCCAGGAGATCAACACGGTACGCAAGCACCTGTCGCAGGTCCAGGGCGGCCGCCTCGCGGCCGCGTGCAGGGCGCCGGTACTGGCGCTGATCATCTCGGACGTGACCGGCGACGACGCGACGCACATTGCCTCCGGCCCCTGCGCGCCCGACCCGACGACCTACCAGGATGCGGTCGACGTGCTGAACCGCTTCGACGTCAAGCCGCCGCAGGCGGTGCTGAAGCACCTGATTTCCGGCCTGCGCGGGGAAAGGGAGGAGACGCCCAAGCCGGGCTCGCCAGTGTTCGCCAGCGTCGAGAACCGGGTCATCGCCACTGCGCGCCGCTCCCTGGAGGCGGCGGCGCAGGTGTTTCGCGACAACGGTGTAGCGCCGGTGATCCTGGGGGACTCGATCACCGGGGAGGCGAAGGAGGTCGCCAAGGTCATGGCGGCGATCACGCGCGAGGTGCGCGCCCATGGCGCGCCCTTCAAGCCGCCCGTCGTGCTGCTCTCGGGCGGGGAGTGCACGGTCACCGTCCGGAAAACGAGCGGGCGCGGCGGCCGCTGCGCCGAATTCCTGCTCGGGCTCGGCATCGAGCTTGCCGGCATGGCGGGCGTGCATGCCATCGCCGCGGATACCGACGGCATCGACGGATTGGAGAACAACGCCGGCGCCCTGCTCTCGCCCGACTCCCTCGCCCGAGCTCATGCCCAGGGCCTGGACGCGAGGAAGTACCTGGCCGCCAACGACAGCTACGGGATTTTCTCGGCGCTCGGCGACCTGGTGGTCACGGGGCCGACGCGCACCAACGTCAACGACTACCGCGCAATCCTAATCACCTGAGGACGGTGCCGGCGGTCGCCGGCATCACGTACAGGTAGAGGCTGGTCGCCGAAAAGAGCATCAGCTCGCCCTTCTCGGGTGAGTCGAACTCGAGCAGCCGCTCCGGCGTCCAGCCCCCGACCGGGAAATCGTGCGACACCACGCGCGCGCCGGGCCGCAGCTCGGCCAGCAGCTTGGGAGCGAGGCGCTCCAGCAGGTGCGGCAGCAGGTAGAGAGTCACCACGGTCGCGGCCCGAAGGTCGGCATCGAACAGGTCCCCCTGCCTGAACTCTGCGGAATCGGCCACTCCGGCCGCCGCCGCGGCAGCGCGCGCGCGGCGCACCAAGTCTGCATTCCTTTCCACACCGACGGCGCGCGCGCCCAGGCGCGCGGCTTCGATCACCAGCCGCCCGTCTCCAGAGCCGAGGTCAAAGAGAACATCCCCGCGGCGGGTGTCGGCCAGCGCCAGCATGCGCTCGACCACCATGTGCGGGGTCGGCACATAGGGACCACCGTCGACGGCAACGCTCGAGGATTCAGCCTGGCCCAGCGCGGCGCGCGCGAGCAGCAGCGGCGCTGCTGCCAGAGCGCCGAGCAGGCGACGGCGCTTCAGCATGGCGGCGCTCAGGCCGCGCCGGCCGCTTCCTTCTTGGCGGAGCTTTTCGTTTCTCCCTGCTCGGCAGCGGCCTCAGGCCGGTCGAGCAGGCTGACCAGCGCCATGGGCGCATTGTCGCCCTTGCGAAAGCCACTCTTTAGGATGCGCAGGTAGCCGCCGTTGCGCTTCGCGTAGCGCGGCCCAAGCTCTCCGAACAGCTTCTTCACCGTGCCGTGGTCGCGCAGGCGGCTGTACGCGAGGCGCCGATTTGCGAGCGACGGCTTCTTGCCGATGGTGATCATCGGCTCGACGATGCGCCGAAGCTCCTTGGCCTTCGGCAGCGTGGTGCTGATCTCCTCGTGCGTGAGCAGCGACACCGCCATGTTGCGGAACATGGCGGTGCGATGGCTCGAGGTCCTGTTTAGCTTCCGGAGTCCGTTGCCGTGGCGCATGGCTTCGCTTCCTGTCTCCTAGGCGCGGTGGTGCTCGAGTCCGGCCGGCGGCCAGTTCTCCAGCCTCATCCCGAGCGTGAGCCCGCGCGAGGCGAGCACTTCCTTGATCTCGTTGAGCGACTTGCGGCCGAGGTTCGGCGTCTTCAGCAGCTCGGTCTCGGTGCGCTGGATCAGGTCGCCGATGTAGTAGATGTTCTCCGCCTTGAGGCAGTTGGCGGAGCGCACGGTGAGCTCCAGGTCGTCGACCGGGCGCAGCAGGATCGGGTCCACCGCGATCGCCTTCTTCTCCTCGGCGGGCAGCGCGGTGCCTTCCAGGTCCGCGAACACCGACAGCTGCTCGACCAGGATGCGGGCCGCCTGGCGGACCGCCTCTTCGGGCTCGATGGCGCCGTTGGTCTCGATGTCGAGCACCAGCTTGTCGAGGTCGGTGCGCTGCTCTACGCGGGCCGAGTCCACCGCATAGGAGACGCGCCTCACGGGACTGAACGAGGCGTCGAGCACGATGCGGCCGATCCCCTTGGTTTCCTCGGGGAGGTAGCGCATGTTGCCCGGCAGGTAGCCGCGGCCCCCCTCGACCTTGAGCTGCAGCTCGATCTTGCCGCCGGCCGACAGGTTGGCGATCACATGGTCGGGATTCACCACCTCGACGTCGTGCGAGGGCTCGATGTCGCCGGCGGTGACCGGCCCCTCGCCCTTCTTCTTGAGGGTCAGGATCGCCTCGTTGCGGTTGTGCAGCCGGAACACGACGCCCTTCAGGTTCAGCAGGATGTCGACGATGTCCTCGCGCACGCCGTCGAGCATCGAGTACTCGTGCACGACGCCAGCGATTTGCACCTCGGTGGGCGCATAGCCCCGCATCGACGAGAGCAGGACGCGGCGCAGCGCGTTGCCCAGCGTGTGGCCGTAGCCGCGCTCGAAGGGCTCCATCGTGACCTTGGCGTGCGACGGGGAGAGGTTTTGCACATCGACGATGCGCGGCTTGAGGAATCCGGTCTGGGGCATGGGGGCTACCTTGTCACTTCGAATACAGTTCGATGATCAGGCTCTCGTTCACGGTCGAGGGCAGATCGGTGCGCGCCGGAAGGTTCTTGAACTTTCCTTTCAGCGCCTTGGTGTCCACTTCCATCCATTCCGGGATGCCGCGAGATGCCGCAGCCTCGGACGCGGCCTTCAGCCGCAGTTGCGCCTTCGACTTGTCGGCGACCTCGATGACGTCGCCGGGGCTGACCGCGTAGGACGGGATGTTGACGCGCTTGCCGTTCACCAGGATGCCGTTGTGGCGCACTACCTGGCGTGCCTCGCTGCGCGAGGCGCCGAAGCCCATCCGGTAGGCGACGTTGTCGAGGCGCGACTCGAGGACCTGCAGCAGGCGCTCGCCGGTTACGCCTTTGGAGCGGGCAGCCTCGGCATAGGTCTTGCGGAACTGGCGCTCAAGCACGCCATAGATGCGGCGCGTCTTCTGCTTCTCGCGCAGCTGCTTGCCATAGTCCGAGAGCCGCGTGCCGCTCTTCTGGCCGTGCTGGCCGGGAGCGTAGCCGCGCCGCTCGATGGCGCATTTGTCGGTGAAGCACTTTTCGCCCTTCAGGAAAAGCTTCTCGCCCTCCCTGCGGCACTGGCGACACTTCGCGTCGAGATTTCTGGCCATGCTTGCTCCTTACACTCGCCGGCGCTTGGGAGCGCGGCAGCCGTTGTGCGGCACGGGGGTAACGTCGGCGATCGAGCCGATCTTCAACCCCAGTGCGTTCAGCGCGCGCACCGCAGATTCGCGGCCCGGGCCGGGGCCCTTGATGCGCACTTCGATGTTCTTGACGCCGCATTCCTGCGCGGCGCGGCCGGCGCGCTCGGCCGCCATCTGCGCGGCGAACGGCGTCGACTTGCGGGAGCCCTTGAACCCGGCGTTGCCCGAGGTCGCCCAAGACAGGGTATTGCCTTGCCGGTCGGTGATCGTGACGATGGTGTTGTTGAACGAGGCGTGCACGTGCGCGATGCCTTCGGCGACGTTCTTCTTGACCTTCTTGCGCGCGCGCGCGGACGCGGTCTGCTGCAGTTGCTGGGACGTCGGGGTTGTTTTGCTCGCCATGATCGGGGGTCCTGGTTAGATCTTTCCGGCCGGCGCGTTCATCTTGATCGCGGCCTTGCGCGGCCCTTTGCGCGTACGCGCGTTGGTGCGCGTGCGCTGCCCGCGCACGGGCAGTCCCTTGCGGTGCCGTGACCCGCGATAGCAGCCCAGGTCGATCAGGCGCTTGACCGACATCTGCACTTCCCGGCGCAGGTCGCCCTCGACCGTGAGGCGCGTGATGCCTTCGCGCAACCGCTCCATCTCGGCGTCGGTGAGGTCCTTAATCTTGCGCGCCGGATCGACTCCGGCTGCGGCGCAGATCGCGGAGGCACGCGAGCGTCCGATGCCGTAGATCGCGGTCAGCGCGATGCCGGCGT
>JAYRND010000320.1:0-2880 GCA_041904885.1 Burkholderiales bacterium | reverse complement strand
CTGCGCTCGCCCGACATGCGCGAGCGCATTCGCCTGCAGGCCTTCGACCTGTGGACCAGCACGCCCGAGGAGTTCACCCGCGTCGTCGCTGCCGACCGCGCCAAGTGGGGCAAGATCGTGACCGCTGCGGGCGCAAGGGTCGATTGATGGCTGCAATGCCGAACCCTCGCTCGCCCGAGGGAGTGCCCGATTCTCGCGGGCTGAACCTGTTCGACGCGGATCCCTCGTACCGGGACCTGCTCGAGCTCCATCTCGGCGCGAAGCTGAACGCCCACCTGCTGCCGCATTTCGCCCGCCTGGGCGCAATGGCGGGCAGCGAGATCGACGAGCTTGCGCTGGTGGCGGACAAGAACGTTTCCGTCTTGCAGGGACAGAACGTGCAGAAGCACTCCTCGTACCGAAAGCTCGAGGAAATCGCCTTCGGCACCTACGGCCTCGCTGCGATGTCGCACCGGGGCGGCGTGCTGGGCTGGCCCGAGCCCCTGCCCCCGGCGGCGAAATACGCGCTGACCTACCTGTACGTGCAGGCGGAATTCGGCGTTTGCTGCCCGCTGTCGATGACGGATTCGCTCACGCGCACCATCCGCAAGTACGCGGAACCCGGCCTCGTCGCCCGCTATCTTCCGGGACTGACTTCCCAGGACATGGATGCGCTGGTGCAGGGCGCCATGTTCATGACCGAGCAGCAGGCCGGTTCCGATGTGGGCGGAGTGTCCACGAAGGCGGTCAGGCAGGGAGAGCACTGGGCGCTTTACGGCGACAAGTGGTTCTGCTCCAACGCCGACGCTGGCCTTGCGCTGGTGCTGGCGCGCCCGGAAGGCGCTCCAGCCGGGACGCGCGGGCTGTCGCTGTTCCTGCTGCCCAGGACGCTTCCCGACGGCAGCACGAACCGCTACCGCATCGTGCGCCTGAAGGACAAGCTCGGCACGCGCGCCATGCCCAGCGGCGAGATCAAGCTGGAAGGCGCGCTCGCCTGGCTGGTCGGCGATCCGCAGCAGGGCTTCAAGCAGATGGCCGACATGATCAACATGTCGAGGCTTTCCAACGGCATGCGCGCCGCGGGGCTCATGCGGCGCGCGCTCACCGAGGCCCTGTTCGTCGCGCGCCACCGGCAGGCCTTCGGCAAGCCGCTCATCGAGCTGCCCCTGATGCAGCGCCAGCTCCTCAAGCTGATGCTGCTCGCGGAGTCTGCCCGCTCTGTATTGTTTTTTATATCTGAAGAATTGAGAAAGGCAGATCAGGGCGACGAGTTGGCCCGGCGCCGCGTACGGCTGCTGACGCCCCTCATCAAGTTCCGCGCCTGCCGCGACGCGCGCAGGGCGACCGGTGACGCCATGGAGGTGCGCGGGGGCGTGGGCTACACCGAGGAATGGTCCGACCCGCGGCTCGTGCGCGACGCGCACCTGGGCTCGATCTGGGAAGGGACCTCCAACATCGTCGCGCTGGACGTAATGCGCGCAATCCGGCGCGAGAACTGCCTCGAGGCGCTCCTCCCGGAGCTGGATTCGCGCATAGCGCACGCTCCGCGGTTGCTCGCGGGGCGCCTCGCCGCTTCCCTGGACAAGGCCGCCGCGTTCGCCCACGAAAGCGCCAGCACGCGCGACGAGACGCACGCGCGCCAGGCGGCGACGGGGCTCTACTACGCCTGCGCCGCGGCGCTGCTTGCGGACGAGGGCACGCGCCTGGCCGAAAAAGGCGATGCCCGGAGGCAACTGATCGCCCTCCTCGCCTACGTCCACCGCCTCGCGCCGCGCGACCCGCTGCGCCGCGTCACCACCGGCTCCGAGTCCGCGCTCGCGGAAGCCCTGCTGCCCGAGACGCCCCTCGCGCCGGAGGCCGTCGAGCGGATCCTGGCGCGCATTTCCTGAGTCCATCCCCGCCTATGGCCGGCCCCCTTTCCCACATCCGCGTCCTCGACCTCTCGCGCGTCCTCGCCGGCCCCTGGGCGGCGCAGAACCTTGCCGACCTCGGCGCCGAAGTCATCAAGATCGAGCGCCCGGGCGCCGGCGACGACACGCGCGGCTGGGGACCGCCCTGGATGAAGGACGGCTCGGGCAAGGACAGCAGCGAATCGGCCTATTTCCTCTCGGTGAACCGCAACAAGAAGTCGGTGACCCTGGACATCGCCAAGCCCGAGGGGCAGAAGATTGCGCGCGAACTTGCGATGAGATCGCAGGTGTTGATCGAGAACTACAAGGTTGGGACTTTGAAGCGCTATGGACTTGATTTTGATTCTTTAAAGAAAGACAACCCAGGCCTGATCTACTGCTCCGTCACCGGCTTCGGCCAGGACGGCCCGTACGCGCCGCGGCCGGGCTACGACTTCATCTTCCAGGGCATGGGCGGCCTGATGTCCATCACCGGCGAGCGCGACGGCCAGCCCGGCGCGGGACCGCAGAAAGTCGGTATCGCGATCACCGACGTGCTCACCGGCATGTACGCGAGCGTTGCGATCCTCGCCGCGCTGACCCACCGCGAGCGCACCGGTGAAGGCCAGTACATCGACGCGGCCCTGCTGGATACCATCGTCGCGTTCAACGCCAACCAGATCTGCTCCTATTTCGCCTCGGGCAGGGTCCCGGGCCGCTGGGGCAACGCGCACGCGCAGGTCGTCCCCTACGAGGTTTTCCCCACCGCCGACGGCCACATCATCCTCGCCGTGGGCAACGACAGCCAGTTCGCAAGCTTCTGCCAGGCCGCCGGCTGCCCGGAGCTCGCGCAGGAGCCCCGCTTCAAGACCAACTCGCAGCGCATCGTCCACCGCGGCGAGCTGATCCCGCTGATCGCGGAAATCATGCGCACGCGCGCCAAGCGCGAATGGATCGAGCTGCTCGAGGCCGCCAACGTGCCCTGCGGGCCGATCAACAACATGAAGGAAGT
>JAYRND010000319.1:0-6241 GCA_041904885.1 Burkholderiales bacterium | reverse complement strand
GTGCGCGAAGATCACGGCAGCGGCGTTTGCCCGCAGGCCGGCCTTGACGATCTCGCGGGGGTAGACCGAGGTCTGGGTCAGCGTGCCGCGGAACAGTTCCTCGATGGCGACCACGCGGTGCTGCGCGTCCAGCCACAGGCAAACGAACACTTCGTGCTCGCGGCCGGCGATGGCGAGGCGCAGGTAGTCGCGTACCGCGCCGGGCGAAGTAAGGGCGTCCCCCGAGCGCAGTTCTTCCTTCAGGCTGCGGCGCGCGAGCTCCAGAGCCGCCGCGAACTGTGCGCGCTTGGCCGGCCCGAGGCCCTTCACCTTGCTCAGGTCTGCAGCGAACAAGCCGCCTACGCTCTGGTAGCGGGCCAGCAGCTCCCGGCCCAGCTCCACCGCGCTTTTGCCCTGCAGTCCGGTACGCAGCAGGATGGCGAGCAGCTCCGCGTCGCTGAGGGTCCCAGCCCCCAGCGCCAGCAGGCGTTCTCGCGGCCGTTCGGCAGCCGGCCAATCGGCAATGCCCATATGAATGAATTAGAATCCCCATCCCTTAACGCCCCGGGGTTCCCTCCCGATGACCTTGAAGGGAAAGAGAATTTTGCTCGGCATCACCGGCGGCATCGCGGCCTACAAGGCCGCCGAGCTTGCGCGCGCGCTGGGGAGGGCCGGCTGCGACGTGCGCGTGGCGATGACAGAGGCGGCGACCCGCTTCATCACCCCGGTCACGCTGCAGGCGCTCACCGGGCAGACGGCCTGGACCGACCTCTGGGATCCGCGCATCCCGGACAACATGTCGCACATCGAGCTCTCGCGCGACCGCGACCTCATCGTCGTCGCGCCGGCGAGCGCGGATTTCCTCGCCAAGGCGGCAAACGGCTTGGCCGACGATCTTCTTTCCACACTGGTGCTCGCGCGCCGCTGCGGGCTGCTGGTGGCGCCGGCCATGAACGTCGAGATGTGGGAGAACCCCGCAACGCGCAGGAACGTCGAGCGGCTGCGCGCCGACGGCGTCGGCTTCGCGGGTCCGGTGCCGGGCGACCAGGCCTGCGGCGAGACCGGCATGGGCCGGATGATGGAACCGGCGGGCATCGTCGCCGAGGTCGAGGCCTGGTTCCAGCCCAAGGCGCTTGCGGGGCGGCGGGTGCTGGTCACCGCCGGCCCGACCGAGGAAAAGATCGACCCGGTGCGCGTCATCACCAACAGCAGCTCCGGCAAGATGGGCTACGCGGTCGCGCGCGCGGCACGCGAGGCGGGTGCGGAGGTGACGCTGGTGAGCGGGCCGGTATCGCTGGAAACGCCCGCCGGCGTGCGGCGCATCGACGTGCGCAGCGCGCAGCAGATGTTCGATGCAGTGAAATCCGCGCTGAAGGGCAGCGACGTATTCGTCTCGGTTGCCGCCGTCGCGGACTGGAAGATTAAAAAAATATCGAACAAAAAAATCAAAAAAATAGAGGGCCGCAAGCCCGTCCTCGAGTTCGAGGAGAACCCGGACATCCTCGCGTGGGTGGCGGCGCAGAAGAGCCCGCCGTTCTGCGTCGGCTTCGCCGCCGAGAGCGAGAACGTGGGGGCGAACGCGCAGCGCAAGCGATTGAAGAAGGGCGTGCCGCTGATCGCCGCCAACCGGGCGCAGGATGCGCTGGGCTCCGACGACAACGCGCTTACGCTGTACGACGCGCGCGGCCGGCACGCGCTCGGCCGGGGCCCCAAGCTCGAGCAGGCGCGCAAGCTGGTGGCGCACGTCGCGGGCATGCTGAAAAAACGCTAGCTTGAAAACGCTCGACGTGAAGATCCTCGACGAGAGGATCCGCGAGATGCTGCCGCACTACGGCACCCCGGGCGCCGCGGGCCTCGACCTGCGCGCCTGCCTGGACCAGCCGCTGACGCTGGGGCCGGGCGAGAGCCGGCTCGTCCCCTCGGGAATCGCGATTCACATCGGCGATCCCGCGTTTGCCGCCGTCATCCTGCCGCGCTCCGGCCTGGGCGCGAAGAACGGCATCGTGCTCGGCAACCTGGTCGGGCTGATCGACTCCGATTACCAGGGGCCGCTGATGGTATCGGTCTGGAATCGCGGCCAGGCAGCGTTCACCATCCAGCCGATGGACCGCATCGCGCAGCTGGTGGTGGTGCCGGTCCAGCAGGTCGAATTCAACATCGTCGAGGATTTCGCCGCCAGCGCGCGCGGCGCTGGCGGCTTCGGCTCGACGGGAAAGAGCTAGGCTAGCCCAGCGAGTCCGCCCAGATCGTGCGGGCCCAGTTCCAGGCGAAGGTGCCCTCGGCCTCGCTGCGCGCGGCGGACACGCCGCCCGAGCCCTTGACCGCGATGAGCGTCTTCTGGCCAGCGTCCCAGGTGTGGACCGAGGATACGCGGATCGCCTCGGTCCGCGAGACGAAGCTGTAGCAGGTGTTGAGAATCGTCGGATCGGGCCCGCCCCCGCGTCCCTGCAGCGCCTGCAAGATCGCCGCAGCGGCGATCTTGGCGTGGTTGTTGGCCATGCTGCCCGATTTCGGCATGCCCGGCGCGGAGAGCGTTGCGTCGCCCAGCACGTGGATCCCGGGAGCCGCCTTCGACTCCATCGTCCGCCAGTCGACGTCGCACCAGCGGTTGTTGGTCGTGATCAGGCCGGCCTTGCGCGCGATCTCGCCTGCGCCGTGCGGCGGCACGACGTTGAGCACATCGCCCCTCACGTCCTCGACTTCCAGCTTGACCGTCATCGCGCCCGCATCGACGCCGATTGCCTTCGCGCCGCCGCGGTACTCGAGGACGCCTGCGTAGAGGTCCTTCCAGGCGGCCTTGAACAGTCCGCCCTTCGACGTGACGTCCGGATTGGCGTCGAGCACCAGCAGCTTCGAGCGCGGCTTTGCCTGCTTGAGGTACGCCGCGATCATGCTCGCGCGCTCGTAGGGCCCGGGCGGGCAGCGGTAGGGCGCGAGCGGGATCGACAGGACGACGACGCCGCCGTCGCGCATTTCCTCCAGCTGCCGCCGCAGCGCGACGGTCTGCGGGCCGGCCTTCCAGGCGTGCAGCACGCGGCCCGACTGCATCGCCGCCTGGTAGCCCTGGATCTCCCCGAACGAGAAATCGATCCCGGGCGAGACGACGAGGCGCTCGTAGGAAACTTCTTCGCCGCCCGCGAGGCGCACCGTCTTCTTCGCCGCATCGATGGCGACCGCCTCGTCCCTCACGACCTGCACGCCGTGGCGGCGCAGCCCATCGTAGTCGCGGCTGATCTGCCCCATGTCGGAAAAGCCCCCGAGCACGAGGTTGGAGATCGGGCAGGAAACGAACGCGGCCTCGCGCTCGACGAGCACGACGTCGACAGACGGGTCCCACAGGCGGAGGTACTTCGCCGCGGTCGCGCCGCCGAAGCCGCCGCCGATCACGACCACCCGCGCCTTCGACGGAACGGTGCTCGCGCAGCCGGCGAGCCCCGCAAGCGAGCCTGCTCCCGCCGTCGCGGCCGCGAGCTTGATGAAGTCTCTGCGTTTCATGGCGCCTCCTATCGCTTCTGCGCGGCGAACCAGGCCGCGATGGCGTCGATCTGCGGGTCGGTGTAGCCCTTCGCGATCTGGTGCATCACCGTCGCCGGGCGCTTGCCGTCGCGGAACGCCCGCATCTGCGTGGCGATATGGTCGCGCGGCAGGCCGGCGAGCGGGATCAGCGGGCTGTCGGCGACGGCGGGACGACCGTCGGTGCCATGGCAGATGGCGCAGCTGGCGGCGAGATTCCTGCCGGCGTTTGAATCCTGCGCTGTCGCAGCTAGCGGCGCGGCGAGCAAAATCGCGCTGACGAGAACCACTCGCATCTGGATTCCTCCCCTCAAGAAGACGGTCAGCGGCGAGTCTCCGCTCCGGGCGCGCACGATGTCAAGGGCGCGCCGATAGAATCGGCTGCCGCCGGCATAAGCAAATGCGGGAATCGCGCCGAGCGGACGCTCAGGCGACCGGCTCGGCCGCCGCGGGAGGCGCCGCCGGCGCCTGCTCTTCGAAGCGCAGCACGATCTTCTCGGCCGCGTCGACGTCGATGGTGACCTTGCCGCCGTGCACCAGCTTGCCGAACAGCAACTCGTCGGCGAGGGCGCGGCGGATGGTGTCCTGGATCAGGCGCGCCATCGGGCGCGCGCCCATCTGCGGATCGAAGCCCTTCTTCGCCAGGTGCTCCTTGAGCGCCGCCGTGAACACCGTTTCCACCTTCTTCTCGGCGAGCTGCTCCTCGAGCTGCATCAGGAACTTGTCCACCACGCGCAGGATGACGGCGTGGTCGAGCGCGCTGAAGGAGATCACCGCGTCCAGCCGGTTGCGGAACTCCGGCGTGAACATCTTCTTGATGGCTTCCATCTCGTCGCCGGCCTTGGCGGAGGACGTGAAGCCCATGGCGTTCTTGGCGAGCGACTCGGCGCCGGCGTTGGTGGTCATCACGATGACGACGTTGCGGAAGTCGGCCTTGCGCCCGTTGTTGTCGGTCAGCGTGCCGTGGTCCATCACCTGCAGCAGGATGTTGAAGATGTCCGGATGCGCCTTCTCGATCTCGTCGAGGAGCAGCACCGAGTACGGGTGCTTGGTGATCGCCTCGGTGAGCAGGCCGCCCTGCTCGAAGCCGACGTAGCCCGGCGGCGCGCCGATCAGGCGCGACACGGCATGCCGCTCCATGTACTCCGACATGTCGAAGCGGATCAGCTCGATGCCCATGCAGTATGCGAGCTGGCGCGCGAGCTCGGTCTTGCCGACCCCGGTGGGGCCGCTGAAGAGGAAGTTGCCGATCGGCTTCTGCGGATTGCCGAGGCCGGAGCGCGCCATCTTGATGGCCGAGGCGAGCGCCTCGATCGCCTTGTCCTGCCCGAACACCACCGCGCGCAGGTCGCGGTCGAGGTTGGCGAGGGCGCTGCGGTCATCGGTGGACACGCTGCGCGGCGGGATGCGCGCGATCTTGGCGACGATGTCCTCGATCTCGGTCTTGCCGATGATCTTCTTCTGCTTGGCCTTGGGCGCGATGCGCTGCGCCGCGCCGGCCTCGTCGATCACGTCGATCGCCTTGTCCGGAAGGTGCCGGTCGTTGATGTACTTGGCGGAAAGCTCGGCCGCGCTGCTGAGCGCGGTCGCCGTGTACTTGACGCTGTGATGCGCCTCGAAGCGGGACTTCAGTCCCTTCAGGATCTCGACGGTCTCGTCGATCGACGGCTCGACCACGTCGATCTTCTGGAAACGCCGCGAGAGCGCGTGGTCCTTCTCGAACACGCCGCGGTATTCGGTATAGGTGGTCGCGCCGATGCACTTCAGCTGCCCGGTGGACAGCGCGGGCTTGAGCAGGTTGGACGCATCCAGCGTGCCGCCGGAGGCCGCTCCCGCGCCGATCACGGTGTGGATTTCGTCGATGAACAGGATCGCGTTCGGGTTGTCCACCAGCTGCTTCAGCACCGCCTTCAGGCGCTGCTCGAAATCGCCGCGGTACTTGGTGCCCGCGAGCAGCGCACCCATGTCCAGCGCGTACACGGTGGACTTCTCGAGCAGTTCGGGGACGCTGCCCTCGACGATGCGCCGTGCAAGGCCCTCGGCGATCGCCGTCTTGCCGACGCCCGCCTCGCCGACCAGCAGCGGGTTGTTCTTGCGGCGCCGGCACAGCGTCTGGATCACCCGCTCGAGCTCCCTGTCGCGGCCGATGAGCGGGTCGATCTTGCCGGCGAGCGCGAGCGCGTTCAGGTTCTGCGTGTAGTTGTCGAGCGGGCTGTTGGCGGCCTCGGCCTGGCCCTCCTGCTCGTTCTCCTGCTCGCCCTTGCCCTGGGGCTGCGCGGCCTTGGTGATGCCGTGCGATATGTAGTTGACCACGTCCAGACGCGTGGTGCCCTGCTGTTGCAGGAAATACACCGCGTGAGAGTCCTTCTCGCCGAAGATCGCGACCAGCACGTTGGCGCCGGTGACCTCCTTCTTGCCGGAGGACTGCACGTGCAGGATGGCGCGCTGGATGACGCGCTGGAATCCCAGCGTGGGCTGCGTGTCCACCTCGCGGTCGGCGGCGATGCGCGGGGTCTGCTCGCTGATGTGCTGCGTCAGGTTCTTGCGCAGCTCGTCCATGTTGACGCCGCAGGAGCGCAGCACCTCCGCCGCCGTCGGGTTGTCGAGCAGCGCGAGCAGCAGGTGCTCGACGGTGATGAACTCGTGGCGCTTCTGGCGCGCCTCGACGAACGCCATGTGCAGGCTGACTTCGAGTTCCTGGGCGATCATGTCAGGTTTTCTCCATCACGCATTGCAGCGGATGCTGGTG
>JAYRND010000043.1:0-5951 GCA_041904885.1 Burkholderiales bacterium | reverse complement strand
GCGCGCACCGCCCGGGCCACTTCGAGCGGGAAACGCATCCGGTTCTCGAGGCTGCCGCCGTAGCGGTCGCTGCGCGCGTTGGAGACAGGCGACAGGAAGCTGTGCAGCAGGTAGCCGTGCGCCGAGTGCAGCTCGACGATGTCGAATCCCGCCCGTTCGGCGCGGCGCGCCGCGGCGACGAAAGCATCGAGGACGGCCTTCAGGTCGGCCTCCGCGGCCGGCGCGGGCGGTTGCCAGCCTTCGGCGACGGGAGCGCTGGTCGGGCCCAGCGTGGCCCAGGCGGCGTCGCCGCGGGCCGCATCGTCGCCCGTGAGCGGGCCGTTGCCGTACCAGGGCCTCGCCATGCTCGCCTTGCGGCCCGCGTGCGCAAGCTGGATCGCTGGGACCGCGCCCTGCGCGCGCACGAAATCCGCGATGCGGGAGAGGCCGGATATCTGCGCGTCCGACCAAAGGCCGACGTCGCCGTGGGTGATGCGGCCGCGGGCTTCCACCGCGGTTGCCTCGACGAACACGATGCCTGCGCCGCCCTGGGCGAACTTGCCCAGGTGCACCAGGTGCCAGTCATTGACCATCCCGTCCACGGCGCTGTATTGGCACATCGGCGAGACCACGACGCGGTTCTTCGCGCGAACCCCGCGCAGTTCGATCGGTTGGAAAAGGGCGGGCGAGGCCATGCGGACGGTCTCCGGTGAAAGTTCGACGCGGCTATCGTCCGGCACCTGCGCCCGCCGCGTCAACGCTTGACGCGAATCAGCAGCACGAGCGGCAGCACGACGAGCGAAGTGGCGATGAAGAACACGAAGGCGTCCAGGTAGCCGATCATCGACGCCTGGCGCGCGATCTCGCGCGAGAGGGCGGCAAGGCCCCTCGCTTCTGCGAGGTTCCAGGCTCCGGTCACCCAGGGCATGGAAAAGGCCGGGCTGTACGGGGTGACCCGCTCGGCGATCTCTGCGTAAGTCGTACGCGTCATGTGCACCGCGAGCGTGATGCTGAGCGAAATGTGGATGCTCGAGCCGACGTTGCGCACCATGTGGAACACCGCCGAGCCCTGGGCGATCAGCTCGGGCGCGAGCGAAGCGAAGCTCACCATGGTGATCGGCACCCAGAGCACGCCCACGCCGAAGCCCTGCAGCGCCATCGGCCAGAATACGTCGGCCATGCTCGGATTGACGTCGAGCTGCGCGAGCTGCCAGCCGGCGTAGGCCTGCAGGAGGAATCCCAGCACGATCATCGCGCGCGGATCGAAGCGGCTGGCGAAGATCATCAGGAAGAAGGCGACCATCGTGCCCAGGCCGCGCGCACCCAGCACGAAGCCGATCACCGAGTCGGGGTAGCCGCTGATTCCCTGCAGCATCGGCGGCAGCAGCGTCATCGGCGAGAAATTGAGCATGCCGAACACGAACACCAGGGTGGCGCCGATGGCGAAGTTGCGGTCGGCAAGCAGGCGCCGGTCGAGGAACGGCTGGCGCGCGGTGGCGCTGTGCACGATGAAGCCGTACAGCGCCACAGCGGCGATCGCCGCCCAGGCGACGATCTCCGCGGAATCGAACCAGTCGGCGCGCTCGCCGCGGTCGAGCATCAGCTGCACGCTGGCGAGCGTGGCCGAGAGCAGGAGGAACCCGAGCCAGTCCAGGCGCGCCCCCGCCGCGGGCTCGCGGTCGTGGATGAACGCCAGCGTGCCCAGCAGCGCGAGCACCGCGAACGGCACGATCATGTAGAACACCCAGCGCCAGTCGTAGGCCTCGGCCAGCCAGCCGCCGGCCATCGGTCCGACCACCGGCCCGAGCACCGAGCCCATGCCGAAGATGGCGATGACTGCGCCCAGCCGCTGCTTCGGATAGGTGTCGAGGATGATGGCCTGCGAAACCGGCACCAGCGGCGCGCCGATCGCCCCCTGCAGGATGCGGAACAGCACCAGCTCGCCCAGGGAGTCGGCGAGGCCGCAAGCGAGCGAGGCCAGGCCGAAGGCGGCCACGCCGAACACGCACAAGTTGCGCCGCCCGAAACGCGACATCAGCCAGCCGGCGAGCGGCGTCGCCACTGCCGTGGCGACGAGGTTGGAAGTCACCACCCAGGCGATCTGGTCGGGCGTCGCCGACATCGCGCCCTGCATCTGCGGCAGCGAGACGTTGGCGATGGTGACCGTCATCGCGTAGAGGAACGTGACCGCGGTGCAGGTCGTGAGCACGAGCGCGCGCTCGAGCTCGGCGGCGGCGCCGGTCGCCTCGGCGAGCGGGACGTCGCGGGCGGTCACCGGTTGCGGCGCCCCGGCTCAGCGCCCGGAGAAACCGGGCAGCTTCGGATAGCCGCGGCTGCGCCCGGTGTCGATGCTCACGCTTACCGTCATGCCGACCCGCAACTCGGGCTGTCCGGCGCCGGCCGGCTCGATGTCGAGCAGCACGGGCACCCGCTGCACGATCTTGATCCAGTTCCCGGTCGCGTTCTGCGGTGGCAGCAGCGCGGACTCCGCGCCTGTCGCCGGGGCGATGGTGCTGATGCGCGCCCGCCACTCGACGCCGGGATAGGCGTCGGCGACGACGGTCGCGGCCTGGCCGACACGCATGCCGGCGAGCTGCGTTTCCTTGAAGTTCGCTTCCACCCAGTGGTTGCCCGCGAGGACCAGGCTGAATACCGCGACGCCGCGCGATACCTGGGCGCCCGGCTGCAGGCGCATGTTGTTGACCGTGCCCGCGGCGGGGGCGGTCACCCGCGTTCGCGCGAGGTCGAGCGCGGCGGCATCGCGCGCCGCCTGCGCCTCGCGCACCCGCGGATGGCCCTCGACCGGGAGCTTCGGATCGCCGGCGAGGCTGGAAAGCACGCGCGCGCCGCGTTCCTGGACCGAGACCAGCCGCGCGCGCGCCGCCTCGAGGTTGTGGCGCGCCTCGTCATAGGCCTCCTCGCGCACCATGCCCTTCTCCTTCAGCCGCTGCTGGCGCTCGAGCTGCAGCGAAAGGAAGCGGATGCGCTCTTCCGCCTCGACGGCGTCGGCGAGGGACGCCCGGTACTCGGCGCGCAGCGTCTCCACCTCGGTGCGCGCGCTCGCGAGCTGCGCGTCGGTGCGCGCGAGCGCCATCTCGAAGGGCACCGGATCGATGCGGAACAGCAGCTGGTCGCGCGCGACCGCCTGGTTGTCGCGCACTGCCACCTCGGTGACGCGCCCGGCGACCTCGGCGCTGACCGCCACGACGTGCGCCTTGACGTAGGCGTTGTCGGTTTCCAGGTAGCGCCCGCCCTCGGCGTAGTAGTGCAGCCCGGCCGCGGCGGCGAGGAGCGGCACGCCGAGGAGCAGCAGCGCGCGCAGCAACCTGCGGCGCGGCGCATTCACCGGAGATTTTCCTTGATCGCGAGCAGCGTATCGACGAAACGCTCGCGCTCCTCGGCGCCGATCCCGGTGAGCGCATCGCGCCGCAGTTCCGCGGCGATCGTGCGCATCGTGCGCAGGGCCGGCTCGACCTCGTCGGTGAGGTGCACCCGCCAGACGCGCCGGTCCGAGGCATCGTGCTCGCGACGCACCCAGCCCTTCGCCTCCAGGCGGTCGAGCAGGCGGCCGAGCGTCGGCTTCTCGATCTCCAGGGTCTCGGCGAGTTCGGTCTGGGTCACGCCGTTGCTGCGGTACAGGTGCGTGAGCACCCACCACTGCGCGCGCGTCAGCCCGAGCTTGCGGATGCGCCGGTCGTAGGCGGTGCGCATGAGGCGCGCCACGTCGTGCAGCAGGAAGCCGAAGTTTCGCGAGAGGTCTTCCCGCAGCATGCCGGCATATTAGTTGCCTAGCTTACGATAAGCAAGGCAAGGTAATATCTGCGTTCCCTCCAGCGGCAAGGAAACCCCGGCATGCGCGGCGCAGTGTTCCTCGGCAACCGCAAGATCGAAATCCGCAATTTCCCGGATCCCACGCCCGGGCCCGGCGAAGTGGTGATCCAGATGAAGGCCTCGGGAATGTGCGGCAGCGACCTGAAGTTCTACCGCCCGCCGCCGGGCGAAGCGCAGAAGGCGCTGGGACTGGGCAGCAACGCCGAGCCCTTCATCGGCGGCCACGAGCCCTGCGGCGTGATCGCCGCGCGCGGGCCCGGCGTCTCCGAGCGCGAAGCGCCGATCGGCCAGCGGGTCATGAATCACCACTATGCCGGCTGCGGTGTCTGCGGCCACTGCCGCGTGGGCTGGTCGCAGCTCTGCCGCGCCGGAATCACGGTTTACGGCGTTACCGGCAACGGCGGACACGCCGAGTACCTGAAGGCGCCCGCGCGCACGATGGTTCCGTTGCCGGACGAACTGAGCTTCTCGGAAGGCGCGGCCGTGTCCTGCGGCACCGGCACCGCGTTCGGCGCGCTTCGCCGGATGCATACGCAGGGCGGGCAGACGCTGGCGGTGTTCGGCCAGGGTCCGGTCGGGCTGTCAGCGACACTCATCGGCGCGAAGATGGGGGCGCGCGTCATCGCCGTGGAGACCAACAAGGAGCGTCTCGCGCTGGCGAAGCAGTTCGGTGCCGCTGACCTCGTCGATGCTTCGAAGGAGGACGTAGTCAAGGCTCTGAAGGACCTCACGCGCGGCGAAGGCGTGGATCTCACTCTGGAGTGCAGCAGCGCGCCGGCGGCGCGCCAGGCCGCGGTGCGAGCGGTGAAGACCTGGGGCACGGCCTGCTACGTCGGCGAGGGCGGTGACGTGTCGCTGGAAGTGTCGCCCGACCTGCTGCGGCGCCAGGTGACGCTGATCGGCTCCTGGACCTTCAGCGCCATGGGCATGGGCGAGTGCGCGCGCTTCATCGCCGATTCGGGCATCAAGCTCGACCGGATCTTCACCCACCGCTGGAAGCTGGACCAGGCCGACGAGGCCTACCGCGTGTTCGACGCCCAGTCGTCCGGGAAGGGCGTGATCGAGTTCTAGCTATCGGCTGCTTCGCGACCAGGTCGCGAGCAGCACGCCGGCAAGGATGATGGCGATGCCGGCGGCGTGATAGGCGGCGAAGACCTCGCCGAGCAGCAGGATCGCGAGGATCGTGCCGAACGCGGGCAGCAGGTGCAGGGAGAAACCGGCCGCGTTCGCCCCTACCGCGGCCACCCCGCGGTTCCAGCAGATGTAGGCGAGGACCGACGCGGCGACGGCCATGTAGGCGACGCCGAGGGCTGCCGTCGAACCTGGCCAGCGTAGCGGCGAAAGGCCCGCCCCCGCGATCCCCTGCAACGCGACGACGGGCGCGAGCAGTAGCACGCCCAGGAGCGAGATCGCGAACAGCAACTCGATGCCGCCCAGCTCCGGCGGCCGGCGCTTGAGCAGCACCGAGTACACGCCCCAGACCGGCATTGCCAGCAGTATCCAGCCGTCGCCCGCGTGCAGCTGGAGCCGCAGCAGCGCAGCCGGATCTCCGCGCGACAGGATCACGAGGATGCCCGCGAAGGAGATCAGCATGCCGGCGATTTGCCGAAGCGTTGCCCGCTCGCGCTCGATCGTCCAGGAGCACAGCAGGATGAAGAGCGGCAGCGAGGAGTTGAGCAGCACTCCGTTGACCGCCGCCGTGGTGCGCAGGCCAAGGTAGACGAGGCTGTGGAACAGGGCGACGCCGGTCAGCGCGAGCACCAGCAGGATGCCGGCGTGGCGGCGGAGTACCGGCACCTTGCCGCGCAGCCGCGGCAGGGCAAAAGGTGCGAGCACCAGCACCGCGAGCAGCCAGCGCCAGAAGTTGAGCGCCGCCGGCTCGAAAGCGTCGCGCAGCGCGCGGCCCGCGATCCAGTTGCCCGACCAGAACAGATTCGCGAGCGCGAGCAGCAGGAACGCCGACAGCCGGCTCAAAAGTAGGGCACGCCCTGCGTGTTGACGTAGAGGGAGTACAGGGAGGTGCTCGCGGCCATGAACAGCCGGTTGCGCTCCGCGCCGCCGAAGCAGACGTTCGCGCAGCGCTCGGGCAGGTCGATGCGGCCGATCAGCCTGCCCTCCGGATTGAACACGTGCACGCCGTC
>JAYRND010000318.1:0-5453 GCA_041904885.1 Burkholderiales bacterium | reverse complement strand
TTGCGGCGCCCAGCGCCACTGTTGTGATCGTCCCTCGCCTTCGGGCGCGCCGGACGAACCTGATGTGGACGGCACGCGACCACCCTGATCAAGCAGGGTTCGGAGGCAGGGCCCACCGGCACGAGCGGGGGACACCAATTTCTGCCGCTGCATGAACTACTGGCTGATGAAGTCGGAGCCGGATGAGTGCTCCATCGACGACGCGCTTGCCGCGCCCGGCGGCATTACGCCCTGGACCGGGGTGCGAAACTATCAGGCACGCAATTACATGCGCGACCAGATGCGCCTCGGCGACGGCGTGCTGTTCTACCACTCAAGCTGCCCGGAGCCGGGCATCGCGGGAATCGCCGAGGTCGCCTCGGCGGCGTACGTCGATCCCTCGCAGTTTGACAGGAAAAGCGACTACTACGATGGCAAGGCGACGCGCGCGGCGCCGCGCTGGTTCTGCGTCGACGTTCGGGCGCGGAAGAAAACCCGCCTGATGCCCATCGCGGAAATGCAGGCGCAGCCCGCGCTCCGGCAGATGCTGACGCTGCGCCCCGGCAATCGACTGTCGATTACCCCGGTGACCGCGTCGCAATGGAAGTTCATTTGCGGGAAGCTGCTTTGAGCAACGATACGCTGCTGCGGGCGCTTGCCCGCCAGCCCACGGCGTACACGCCGATCTGGCTCATGCGCCAGGCCGGCCGCTACCTGCCCGAGTACAACGCCACGCGCGCGAGGGCGGGCAGCTTCCTGAAGCTGGCGAAATCGCCGGCGCTCGCGACCGAGGTTGCCCTGCAGCCGCTCGCGCGCTACCCGCTCGACGCCGCGATCCTTTTTTCCGACATCCTCACCGTGCCCGACGCGATGGGCCTGGGGCTGTATTTCGCCGAAGGCGAAGGCCCGCGCTTCGAGCGCCCGCTGCGGGACGAGGCGCAGATCGCGCGCCTGGCCGCCCCGGATCCGGCGGCGGAGCTGGGCTACGTGCTCGATGCGGTGCGCGAAACACGGCGCGCGCTCGCCGGGCGCGTGCCGCTGATCGGATTTTCCGGCAGCCCGTACACGCTTGCCTGCTACATGATCGAGGGCTCGGGCAGCGACGACTGGCGGCGCGTCCACGACATGCGCCGGTCGCGTCCGGACCTGCTGCACCGGATCCTCGAGGTGAATGCGCGGGCCGTGACCGACTACCTGAATGCACAAGTCGAAGCAGGCGCGCAGATCGTGATGCTGTTCGACACCTGGGGCGGCAGCCTGGACGCCGCCGGCTACGAGGAATTCTCGCTGGCCTACATGCGCAGGGTCCTGGGCGCGCTGCGCCCGGTGCCGGCGATCCTCTTCACCAAGGGCGGCGGCGGCTGGCTGGAGAGCATGGCGGCAAGCGGCTGCAGTGCGGTCGGCCTCGACTGGACGGTCGATCCGCGCGAAGCGCGCAGGCGCGTGGGCGGCAGAGTGGCGCTGCAGGGCAATCTCGATCCGGCGGTACTGACGCAAGCCGAGGCCGTCGTGCGCGCGGAGGCGCGTCGCGTGCTGGACGCGTTCGGCCCGGCTCCGGGCCATGTCTTCAATCTGGGACACGGCATCTCCCCCCAGGCGAACCCCGACGCGGTAGCCGCGCTCGTGGACGAAGTGCGCACTTACAGCACTGCAATGCGCGCCTAGGCGTGGCACATATCCACACGGGCTAGCCAGAGGGAAAAATCGCCCTTCTCCGAGGGAAGGCGCGCGCGCGAGCCCCGCAAGGTTCTGATTACGGAATGGAAATCGCCACTCTGCCAATGCGAAAGCACGGATTTCCCGCCTTCCTGTGGACAACTTCCAGGTCGCCGGCAGGAATACTCACAGCTTTATCCACAGGCGCGGCTGTAACGGCAATTTTCTCCTGCAAATGAGAGTGTTGCGCGTCGCGCTTGAAGTTCCGGTCGCAAAACTTTTCGACTATTTGCCCGCCGCCGAAGCGGGCGCTGCCCCGGGGGATCGCGTTGTCGTTCCGTTCGGTGCGCGCGAGCGCGTCGGCGTGGTGATCGAGGTCGCGGATGGCAGCGAGGTCGCGAGGAGTCGGCTGAAGCCGCTCGCCCGGGTGCTCGGCGATGCGCCGAGCCTATCCGCCGAATGGCTCGAGCAGATGCGTTTCCTTTCCGCGTACTACCAGCGACCGCTCGGCGAAACGGTGATCGGGGCGCTGCCCCCGCGCCTGCGCTCGGTCAATCCCCTGCCGAAAAGGCGCGAGCCGGCCGGCGCGCTCGCGCCGGATCCAACGCGCTACGTGGCCGGGCCGGCGCCGAACGAGGCACAGGCGCAGGCGATCGAGCGGATCGGCGCGTCGCTGGGAGGCTTTCGCGCTTTCCTCCTGCACGGCGTCACCGGCAGCGGCAAGACCGAGGTGTACCTGCGGCTCATTTCGGAAGTCGTCGCCCGCGGGCAGCAGGCGCTGGCGCTGGTGCCGGAGATCGGCCTGACGCCGCAGCTGGAGCAGCGCTTTCGCCGCGCATTTCCCGGCGCGCGGATTGCCGTCCTGCACAGCGCGCTCGAGGACAGGGCACGCACGCACGCCTGGCTGGACGCCGCGCGCGGGGACGCGCAGATCGTGCTGGGCACGCGCCTGGCGGTGCTGACGCCGCTGCCGCGGCTCGGCCTGGTGGTGGTCGATGAAGAGCACGATCCGTCCTTCAAGCAGCAGGAAGGCCTGCGCTACTCGGGGCGCGATGCGGCGATCCAGCGCGCCAAGCTCGCGGGCTGCCCGGTCGTTCTCGGCACAGCCACGCCGTCGCTGGAAACCTGGCAGAACAGCCGCGCCGGCCGCTACCAGCTGCTCAGCTTGGCGCAGCGAGCGGTGCCGGGCGCGAAGCTTCCGGCCGTTCGCACCGTCGATCTTCGCGCGCAGGACACGGAGCACGGCCTGGCCGGGTCCGTGATCGGTGCGATCCGCGCCCGCCTCTCGCGTGGCGAGCAAAGCCTGGTCTTCATCAACCGGCGCGGCTATGCGCCTGTGCTCTGCTGCGAGGCCTGCGGCTGGGCGGCAGGCTGCTCGCGCTGCAGCGCGCGGCTGGTACTGCACGCGGTCGACGCACGGCTGCGCTGCCACCACTGCGGCTGGCAGGAGGCGGTGCCGCGCGCCTGCCCGGCCTGCGGCAACGTCGACCTGCGGCCTCTCGGCCGCGGCACCCAGCGCATCGAGGAGGCGCTCGGCGCCCTCTTCCCGTCGGCGCGGGTGCTTCGCATCGACCGCGACAGCGCCCGCAGGCGCGGCGAGCTGGCGCGCACCCTCGCCGGCATCGAGCGCGGCGAGGGAGACATCCTGGTCGGCACGCAGCTGCTGGCGAAGGGGCACGACTTTCCCAAGCTGTCGCTGGTGTGCGTGCTCAACGCGGACACGGCGTTGCTGTCCACGGACTACCGGTCGGCGGAGCGCCTGTTCGCGACGATCGCGCAGGTTGGCGGGCGCTCGGGACGACGCGAGCAGCCTGGCGAAGTCCTGATCCAGACGCGCTATCCCGGGCACGCCCTGTTCCAGGCGCTGTCCCGCCACGACTACGCCGGGTTCGCCGAGGCGCAACTCGCCGAGCGGGAGAGTGCCGGCTTTCCACCGTTCGTCCACGAGGCCGCGCTTCGCGCCGAGGCGCGGACACTCAAGGCCGCCATGGCGTTTCTCAACTCGGCTGCCCGCTTGGTTGCGGCGCCCGAGGGCCTGAAGGTGTACGACCCCGTGCCGCACGTGATCACCCGGCGTGCCGGCTACGAGCGCGCGCAGCTGGTGGTGCAGTCGCGCTCGAGGCCCGCGCTGCAGGCCTTCCTCGCCGCATGGAGCGTGGCCCTGCCCGCCGCCGCGCCGCGCAGCGTGCGCTGGCACATCGACGTGGATCCGATCGAATTCGACTAGGTCCCGAACGGTATAATTCGCGCCCTCTTCAGATGGCTTCAGACCCGAAAACCGAGATCGAACGCATACTTAGCGATGGCGTCCGGGAGATAGCGCCGAATCTCGACAAGATCCATGCGGTGCTGGAGAAGCCGCGCAGGCCCGAGCACGGAGACTTTTCCAGCACCCTGCCCCTGCAGTTGGCGAAGTCTCTGGGAAAACCACCCAGAGAGATCGCCGAGAGACTCAGGAAGGCGACCGAGCAGGCCTTGGCCAAGGCAGGACTATGCGAGCCGCTGGAACTCGCGGGCGCAGGGTTTCTCAACATTCGACTGAAAAGCGCGATCAAGCAAAGCGCCATCGCGGAAGTCCTCAGGCAAGGCCCGAACTACGGCCGAGTTTCGCCAAGGAATCCGGAGAAAGTGCAGGTCGAGTTCGTCTCGGCAAACCCGACCGGGCCGCTGCACGTGGGCCACGGCCGCCAGGCGGCGCTGGGCGACTCGATCGCGGCGCTGCTGGAGGCGCAGGGCCATGAGGTGACGCGCGAGTTCTACTACAACGATGCGGGCGCGCAGATCGACAAGCTCGTCTGGTCGGTGCAGGCGCGCGCGAGGGGACTGAAGCCCGGCGACAAGGGCTGGCCGGAAGAAGGGTACGCGGGCGACTACATCGAGGACATCGCGAAGGAGATCAAGGACCCAAGCGACCGCGACGCCATCCGCCGGCATGCCGTGGAGTATCTGCGCGGCGAGCAGGATGCAGACCTTCAAGCGTTCGGCGTGCGCTTCGACGTCTACTACCTGGAGTCGAGCCTGTACACCGAGGGCAAGGTAGACGCGGTCGTGAAGGGGCTGGTGGCAAGCGGCAAGGCCTACGAGAAGGACGGCGCGCTTTGGCTGCGCACCACCGACTACGGCGACGACAAGGACCGCGTGGTTCGCAAGTCGGATGGCAGCTACACCTACTTCGTGCCCGACGTCGCATACCACGTCACCAAATGGCAGCGCGGCTTCCGAAAGGTGATCAACGTCCAGGGCACCGATCACCACAGCACGGTGACGCGCGTGCGCGCAGGCCTGCAGGCGCTCGGCATCGGCATCCCGGCAGGCTATCCCGACTACGTCCTGCACAGCCTGGTGAAGGTCATGCGCGGCGGCGAGGAGGTCAAGATCTCCAAGCGGGCCGGCTCCTACGTCACCGTGCGCGACCTGATCGACTGGGTCGGCCGCGACGCGGTGCGCTTTTTCCTCGTGTCACGCAAGGCGGACACCGAATTCACGTTCGACGTGGACCTTGCCCTCGAGAAGAGCGAGGAGAACCCGGTCTACTACGTGCAGTACGCGCACGCCCGGGTGTGCAGTGTTTTTTCGCAGCTGGCGCCGTTCAACCCGGAAGAGCTGCAAGGCAAATCTCTCGAACCCCTCAAGACCGACAAGGAGCTCGCGCTTGCCCAGCGCCTCGGCGAATATCCGGAGACGGTGGCTGCAGCGGCCCGCGAATTCGCGCCGCACGCAATCGCCTTCTACCTGCGCGCGCTCGCGGGCGAATTCCACAGCTACTATAATGCCGAGCGCATTCTGGTCGAGGACGAATCATTGCGCACGGCGCGCCT
>JAYRND010000042.1:0-7034 GCA_041904885.1 Burkholderiales bacterium | reverse complement strand
TTCCTTCCTCACGCGCGCGGTGATCGACACCAAGGGCCGCGAGAAGATGAAGTGGACCGACGGCAAGGAATACCCGGTGGTGAAGATCGAGATTTCCTCCGAGTCTCACCCGCACTACACCGGCAAGCACAAGATCGTCGACACCGCCGGCCGGGTCGAGAAGTTCAAGCGGCGCTACAGCAAGAAACCGCCCGCCTGACCGGAAGGGGAAGACCCTAAGGGGTCCGGAAGGAGAAGGCCCCGACGGGCCTTCTGGGTCGATGCTGCCCCGCCTCGCCTTACCTCCTTCCCACGTAGTTCTCGCCCTGATCGCCCTGGCGTTCGTCGCGCCGGGGCTGGTCGGGCACGACCCATGGCGCGCCTTCGACGTCATCGCCATCGAGGTGGCGCATCAGATGCACCTCAGCGGCGACTGGATCGTGCCGCGCATCGCCGGGGAGCCCTGGGTGGAAGACCCGCCGTTCTACCACTGGCTCGCGCTCGTTTTCGGCACGGTATTCGGCGGCCTGCTCGGCTTCCATAACGCCGCGCGCATCGCCAGCGGCGCGGCGATGCTGATCGCGCTCTGGGCGCTGTACCTGGCCGCGCGGCACTCCGCCGGCCCGGTGGACCCCGAAAACCCGGTGGCCGAGCCCACCACGACCGAGCGCCGCGGCGTCGGCGCCGCGGCGATGCTTCTGCTGCTCGGCTCCACGGGCCTCATCGTGCACGCGCACGAAGCCGTGCCCGACATCGCGACCCTCGCCGCCGAGTGCGGCGCCCTGTGCCTCGCCTTCCTCGGCCGGGCAAGCCCGCTGCGCGCAGGGCTGACGTTCGGCGCGGCGCTCGGCGTCGCATTCCTGTCGACGGGACTGGTGGCGCCGATGGCGGTGGGGGCGGCCGTGCTGCTCGCCCACTTCGTCTGCGACGAGTGGCGCGCGGCGCGCGCGGTCCGGTTCCTCGCCGCAGCGGTGCCCGCGTTCGTCCTGGTCGCCGCCTCCTGGCCGGTCGCGCTGCAGCTTCGCTCGCCCGAGCTCGCTTCCGCATGGTGGCAGACCGCCATCGGTCCGCGCGGCGAATTCTGGGAAAACCTCGGCTACTACCTCACGACCGCCGCATGGTTCGCCTGGCCGGCGTGGCCGCTGGCCCTCTGGTCGGCATGGGTGCTGCGCAGGCAGTGGCGCACGCCGCGCGTGTTCGTGCCGCTCGCCGCGGCGCTGTTCCTGCTACCCGCGATCGCCTGGGCCGGGCCGCGCCAGGACATCAACACCATGCTGCTCGTGCCGCCGCTCGCCATGCTGGGCGCCCACGGGGTCGCGCGGCTGCGGCGCGGCGCGGCGAACTCCCTCGACTGGTTCGGCGTGATGACCTTCACCTTCTTCAGCGCCGCGGTCTGGCTGGGCTACGTCGCGCTGATGACCGGCTGGCCGCGCCGGATCGCCCGGTATCTCGCCAAGCAGGCGCCCGGTTTTACGCCGCAGTTCGATCTGCTGCCGTTCCTGGTCGCGGCCGCGCTCACCCTCGCCTGGTTGTACCTCCTCTACTTCGCGCCGCGCTCGCCGTGGCGCGGCGTGACGCGCTGGGCCGCCGGCGTGGCGCTGCTGTGGGGCTGTTTCGCCACGCTGCTGCTGCCCTGGGCCGACCATCTGAAGAGCTACCGCGGCGTTGCGCTGCAGCTGAAGGCCGTGCTCCCGGCCGACGCTGGCTGCATCGGTGCGCGGGAGGTGGGCTCGCCGCAGCGCGCAGCGCTCAGCTTCCATGCCGGCATACGCACCCAGCCCTGGCGCGCGGCGGATCCCCCTGGCGCACCTTCCTGCCGGTTCCTCGTCGTGCAGGGCAGGCTGCGCACCGAGATCCCGCCCGGTCCCGGCTGGAGCAAGCTCGCCGACGTCGGCCGTCCCGGCGACAAGGGCGAGCGCTTCCGGCTGTATCGTTACGGCCCAGGCGAGACCCGCTGACCCGAGACGTGAACACCACCCCGCCCACTGCCTGCCCGGCCTGGCGCAAGCTCCAGGCGCACGCCGAAAGCTGGCGCGCCGCGCAGCTGGGCGATCTGTTCGCCGGCGACCCGCAGCGCGCGCGCACGATGCTGGCCGAGGCGCCGGGCGTGCGCCTGGACTACTCGCGCCAGCGCCTGGGCACGCTGACGCTCCGGCTGCTGGCCCAGCTCGCCGCCGAGCGCGGATTCGACGAGTGGCGCGCGGCGCTCTTCGCGGGCGGGAAGATCAATTCGACCGAGGACCGCTCCGCCGGACACATCGCCGTCAGGGCGGACGGCAAGGATTCTCTTTCCCGGTTGCAGGCGCTCTCCCTGAGGATCAGGGGCAGGTACTCCACGATCGTCAATCTCGGCACGGGCGGCTCGGACCTGGGGCCGCGCCTGCTCGCGGATGCCTTCGGGCTCGCAGGACACGACGTGCGCTTCGTGGCCAACGTCGACCCGGTCGAGCTGGAGCGCGCGACGGCCGGGACCGACCCGCAGGCCACGCTGGTGGTCATCGCGTCCAAGACCTTCACCACGCAGGAAACCATGGCCAACGCCGCCGAGCTCAGGCGGCGCGGCTATGCGCACTTCGTAGCTGCGACCGCGAATGCCGCCGAGGCGCGGCGCTTCGGCGTCGGCGAGATCTTCGAGTTTCCCGTGTCGGTCGGCGGCCGCTACTCGGTCTGGTCGGCGGCCAGCCTTGCCGGCCAGCTCGCGATCGGCGGCGAGGCGTTCGCCGAATTCCTCGCCGGTGGCCGCGAGATGGACGAGCATTTCCGCGCGGAGTCCCTGCCCGGCAACGTGCCGGCGCTACTGGCGTTGTCAGGGGTCTGGAACGTGAATTTCCTCGGCATGCACGCGCACGCGGTGCTGCCCTATTGCCACGGCCTGCGCCTGCTGCCCGCCTACCTGCAGCAGCTGGAGATGGAATCCAACGGCAAGGGCGTGGACCGCGAGGGCCGGCCCGTGGTGGACTACGCCACCTGCCCCGTCGTCTTCGGCGCCGAGGGAACCCCGGCGCAGCATGCGTTCCTGCAGCTGATGCACCAGGGAACCGAGGAGATCCCCGCGGACTTCCTCGATTTCTCGATCAACGGCACGCTGTCGGCGAACGCGCGCGCGCAGGCCGACGCCCTCGCCTACGGCACGGGCCAGTCCGGGGGCGACGCCGCACTGCCGCCGCACCGCCGCCATCGGGGCAACCGGCCTTCGAGTATCCTGACGTTCCGCTCGTTCACGCCGCGGGACCTCGGCCGGCTGGTCGCGCTGTACGAGCACAAGGTCTTCACCCAGGGCGTGCTCTGGAACATCAACAGCTTCGACCAGTGGGGCGTGGAACTGGGCAAGCAGCTCGCGCAACGGCCGTTTTAGGAGAAACCGCATGGACCAGGAGACGTTCAACCTCAGCATCCGCAAGTTCCTCAAGATGGTCGGCGTCAACTCGCAGCGCGAGATCGAGCAGGCGGTGCAGGCTGCGCTGCAGCAAAAGAAGCTCGCGGGCACCGAGGCCGTGCCGGCGCGCGTGACGCTGGAGATTCCGTCCCTCGGGGTGAAGGTGCCCTTCGAGGGCGAGATCAAACTAAAATAACTTCATGAACAAGGCGCGCGAATTCGACCAGTCAATCGTCGCAGAGCTGAAGGCCCTGCTCGGCGACCGCGTCTCCACCTCGCCCGCGGTGCGCGAGCACCACGGCAAGGACGAGTCGTATTTCCCCTACGCGCTGCCCGACGTCGTCGTTTTCCTGAAGACGACGGAAGAAGTCCGGGACGTGGTCAACATCTGCCGCAGGCACCGCGTGCCGATGATCCCCTACGGCGTCGGCACCTCGCTCGAGGGCCACGTGCTCGCCGTGCAGGGCGGGGTGTGCATCGACCTGTCGCAGATGAACCAGGTCCTCGCCGTGCACGAATCCGACCTCGACGCGGTGGTGCAGGCGGGCGTGACCCGCAAGCAGCTGAACGAGCACATCAAGCACACGGGCCTGTTCTTCCCGGTGGACCCGGGCGCGGACGCGACCCTGGGCGGCATGGCGGCGACGCGCGCCTCGGGCACCAACGCCGTGCGCTACGGCACGATGCGCGAGAATGTGCTGTCGCTGAAGGTGGTGCTCGCCGACGGCCGCATCATCCAGACCTCTCGGCGGGCGAAGAAATCGGCGGCGGGCTACGACCTGACGCGCCTGTTCGTGGGCTCCGAGGGCACGCTCGGCATCATCACCGAGGTCACGGTGCGCCTGTACCCGGTGCAGGAGGCCATGTCGGCCGCGGTCTGCGCCTTCGCGACGGTGGACGGCTGCACCAACACCGTCATCCAGACCATCCAGGCGGGCGTGCCGATCGCGCGTTGCGACATCGTTTGCGACGTGACCATCGACGCGATCAACAAGTACAAGAAGACCAACTACCGCGTGGCGCCCACCGTGTTCTTCGAATTCCACGGCTCGAAGACGTCGGTGGTGGAGCAGGCCGAGACGGTCCAGGCCATCGCGAAAGAGAACGGCGGCATGGATTTCGTCTGGGCGACCCGGCCCGAGGAGCGCACCCAGCTCTGGCAGGCGCGCCACGACGCCTACTTCGCCTGCCTGCAGATCCGGCCGGGCACGCGCGCCGTGTCCACCGACGTCTGCGTGCCGATCTCGCGCCTCGCCGAGTGCGTGAGCGAGACCATGGCCGACGTGAAGAACTACATCAACCCGGTGCCGCTGCTCGGCCACATCGGCGACGGCAACTTCCACCTGATCCTGCTGGTGGACCCGAACAAGCCCGAGGAGACCGAGATCGCCAAGCAATTCAACAAGCGCCTGGTCGAGCGCGCGCTGAAGATGGAAGGCACCTGCACCGGCGAGCACGGCGTCGGCATGGGCAAGATCGGCTCGATGACCCTGGAGCTGGGCGAGGACGTGGTCTCGATCATGGGCGACATCAAGCGCCTGCTCGACCCGGAGGGACTCATGAACCCGGGCAAAGTAGTGCCTTTGCAGTGAGCGCGGAACAAAATCTCAAGAAGCTGGGCATCGACCTCGGCACGGTTTCCGCGCCGGTCGCCAACTACGTCAATGCGGTGCGCACGGGCAACCTGCTGTTCCTTGCCGGCAAGGGCCCGCGCCCCGATGCCTCGGGCAAGCGGCCCAGCGGCAAGGTCGGACGCGAGTACACCGCCGAGCAGGCCTACCAGCACGCGCGCACGGTGGGGCTCGACCTGCTCGCCGTAATGCGCCAGGAACTGGGCTCGCTCGACAAAGTGAAGCGCGTGGTGAAAGTGCTCGGCATGGTCAACGCCGTGCCCGAGTTCACCGACCACCCGAAGGTCATCAACGGCTGCTCGGACCTTTTCGTCGAGGTGCTGGGCGAGGCCGGCAAGCACGCGCGCTCGGCGGTCGGCATGGGCTCGCTGCCGATGGGTATCCCCGTCGAGATCGAAGTGATCGTCGAGGTGAGCTAGATCGTCATCACCGCCTTGCGGTAGAACTTCAGCTCCTCGATCGATTCGTAGATGTCGGCAAGCGCCTCGTGCTTGCCCTGCTTGAGCTTCATCATCTCCTTGACGATCTCCGGCTTCCAGCGCTTCACCAGCTCCTTCAGCGTGGAGACGTCGAGGTTGCGGTAGAGGAAGAAAGATTCCAGCTTCGGCATCCAGCGCGCGAGGAAGCGCCGGTCCTGGCAGATGGAGTTGCCGCACATCGGCGAGACGCCCGCCGGCACGTGCCGCGCGAGGAACTCGAGCGCCTGGCGCTCCGCGGAGGCCTCGTCCAGCGTCGAGGCCTTGACCTTGTCGACGAGGCCCGACTTGCCGTGCACCGAGCGGTTCCAGGAATCCATCGCCTCCAGCACCTCGTCGGGCTGGCGCACCACCAGCACCGGGCCCTCGGCGACCAGGTTCAGCTGCGCGTCGGTGACCAGCACCGCGACCTCGATGATGCGGTCGCTCTCGGGCACCAGGCCCGTCATCTCCATGTCGATCCAGATGAGATGGTTCGGGTCGGGTTTGTTCAAAGCCGCGGCCATGCCGTATTCTCTCACGGCATGGAACACGCTTTCGCCTGGACGTTCCTCGCCGCGCTGGTCGCCGCGACGGCGACGCGGCTGTGGCTCGCCGCGCGCCAGGTGCGCCACGTGCGCGCGCACCGCGCGGCGGTGCCCGCCTCCTTCGCGGACGCGATTCCGCTCGCCGCGCACCAGAAAGCCGCCGACTACACCGTCGCCAAGACCGGCGTGGGCGTCGCAGACGCATGCCTGTCGGCGGCGATCGCGATCGCGCTCACCTTCGGCGGCGCGCTGCAGTGGCTCTCGGACGCCTGGGCGCGGGTGCTGGCGCCGTTCGGCATCGCGCACGGCGCGGCCCTCATCGTCTCGGTGGTGGTGCTGATCTCAGCGATCGAGCTGCCGCTCACGCTCTACCGCACTTTCGTGGTCGAGGCGCGCTTCGGCTTCAACCGCATGACGCCGAAGCTCTTCGCCGTCGACCTCGCCAAGCAGGCGCTCGTTTCCGCGCTGCTCGGCATCCCGCTGCTGCTGCTGGTGCTCTGGCTGATGGCGCGCATGGGCGAGCGCTGGTGGCTCTGGGTCTGGCTCGCCTGGGTGGGGTTCAACCTGCTGGTGCTGCTCATCTACCCGACCTTCATCGCGCCGCTGTTCAACAAGTTCAGCCCGCTCGCCGATGCGGAGCTCGCCGCGCGCATCGAGTCGCTGCTCGCGCGCTGCGGCTTCCGCTCCAGCGGCCTGTACGTGATGGACGGCTCGAAGCGCTCGAGCCACGGCAACGCCTACTTCACCGGCTTCGGCGCCGCCAAGCGCATCGTCTTCTTCGACACCCTGCTCGAGCGCCTCGCGCCGGCCGAGGTCGAGGCGGTGCTCGCGCACGAGCTGGGGCACTTCAAGCGCCACCACGTCTGGAAGCGGATCGCGGTGCTGTTCGCCTCCTCCCTCGCGCTGCTCTGGCTGCTGGGCTGGCTGATCGAGCAGCCCTGGTTCTACGCGGACCTCAACGTCGCCACCATGAGCACCGCCACGGCGCTGCTGCTGTTCGCGCTGGTGCTGCCGGCGTTCACCTTCCTGCTGCAGCCGCTGTTCA
>JAYRND010000317.1:0-1893 GCA_041904885.1 Burkholderiales bacterium | reverse complement strand
GATCGTGTCCACCGCCACCGCGGTCTTGCCGGTCTGGCGGTCGACGATGATGAGCTCGCGCTGGCCGCGGCCGATCGGCACCATCGAGTCGATGGCCTTGAGCCCCGTCTGCACCGGCTGCGACACGGACTGGCGCGCGATCACGCCTGGGGCCACCTTCTCGATGACGTCGGTGAGCTTGGCGTTGATCGGGCCCTTGCCGTCAATCGGCGCGCCCAGCGAGTTGACGACGCGGCCGAGCAGCTCCGGGCCGATCGGCACCGAGAGGATCTTGCCCGTGCACTTGACGACGTCGCCCTCGGTGATGTGCTCGTAGGAGCCCAGGATCACCGCGCCCACCGAGTCGCGCTCCAGGTTCAGCGCCAGGCCGAAGGTGTTGTCCGGGAATTCCAGCATCTCGCCCTGCATGACGTCCGAGAGGCCGTGGATGCGGCAGATGCCGTCGGTCACCGACACGACGATGCCCTGCGTGCGCATCTGCACCGCGGCATCCAGGTTCTGGATGCGGCTCTTGATGAGTTCCGAAATTTCGGAGGGGTTCAGTTGCATGACTACTCCTTGAGCGTCCTTGCTATGCCCGCATTTATGCTTTGAGTGCGTTGCCGAGCGCCGCGAGCTGCGCGCGCGCGGAGCCATCGATCACCTTGTCGCCGATCACTACCTTGACGCCGCCGATCAGCGACCTGTCCACGCTGACCTTCGCCTTCACCTTGCGGCCGGTGCGCTTCTCCAGGCGCGCGACCAGGTCCGCGGTCTGCGCCGGGTCGAGCTCGAACGCGGTCTGGATCTCGGCCTCGACCATGCCTTCGCGGTCGTTCTTGAGCGCATCGAACTGGGCGCGGATGTCGCCGAGCACCTCCAGGCGCCCGTTCTCGGCCAGCACGCGCACGAAATTCTCGATTTCCGCGGTCAGCTTGCCCGCCAGCACCGAAAGGAACAGCCCGGCCACCTTGGCGGCGGGCGTCCCCGGGTCGGCGATCGCCACGCGAATGCGCGCATCGCCCGCGACCGCGGCGAGGTTGGCGAGCGCCGCCGACCACTCGGCGAGCTTGCCCTGCGCGTCGGCGAGCCGGAAGGCGGCTTCCGCGTACGGCCGCGCGATGGTGCTGGGCTCTGCCATTACAGTTGTTTCTTGATTCCGTCGAGAAGCTCGGCGTGCGCCTTGGCGTCGACCTCGCGCTGCAGGATCTTCTCCGCGCCGGCGATCGCCAGCGCGGCGACCTGCCCGCGCAGCTGCTCGCGCGCGCGCGCGAGCTCCTGCTGGATGTCGGCCTTGGCGGCGGCCTTCTCGCGGTCGCCCTCGGCCTTGGCCGCGGACTTCGCCTCCTCGATCATCTGCGCGTCGCGCTTCTCGGCCTGGCCGATGATTTCGGAGGCGCGCGCGCGCGCCTCCTGGATCACCCGCTCGGCCTGCTTGCTCGAGGCTTCCAGCGACTGCTTGCCCTTCTCGGCGGCGGCGAGGCCGTCGGCGACCTGCTTCTGCCGCGCCTCGATCGCGCGCAGCAGCGGCGGCCAGACGAACTTGACCGTGAACCAGATGAACGCGGCGAAGACCGCAGCCTGGGCGAACAGCGTGATGTTGATGTTCATGCCTGTCCTCCGGCGCGAAGCGGAACGCTCAGCCCAGCCTCGCGAGCAGCGGGTTGCCGGTGGCGAACCAGAGCGCCAGGCCCACGCCGATGATGAACGAGGCGTCGATCAGGCCCAGCAGCAGGAACACCTTGCCCTGCAGCGAGTCGGTGAGCTCCGGCTGGCGCGCGGCGGCCTCCAGAAAACGGCTGCACATGATGCCCACGCCGACGCAGGCGCCGAGCGCCCCCAGGCCGATCATCAGGCCGATGCCGACCCCGGTGTAGGCCTGGACCATGGCGATGAGTTGCAGTTTTTCCATAG
>JAYRND010000041.1:0-9701 GCA_041904885.1 Burkholderiales bacterium | reverse complement strand
CGGGCGAGCCGGCGATGGCCTGGCCGTTCGCGAGCACCGCGTCGAAGTCCTCGGTGTAGGTCGTGAACGGCGGCTTCACCCCGCGCATCCGCCACAGGTAGATGAAGCCCTCCCACCAGCGCGCGTATGCGCGCCGCGCGAGCGCCATCGCCTCGGCGTCGCTGTCGGCGATCACCACGTGCCGCGCCATGCCCATGAACGGGATGCGCGCCGGGTCGTTGCCCTTCTTCGCCCATTCGACGCGGTAGCGGTCGGTGATCACGCGGACGGCTTTGGGCGCCGCGTTGCTCACCACGTTGAAGCGGTTGTCGGCCGCGAACTCGGCGCTCTCCGGGTTCGACAGGCCGTACCAGATCGGCGGATGCGGGCGCTGCAGCGGCGCGAGTTGCTGCGGGACGTCCTTGAAGCGGTAGTACTCGCCTTCGAACGTCAGCACGCGCTCGCGCATCGCCTTGAGGATCACCTGGTAGGCCTCCACGTACATCGCCTGCGACCTGGCCGGGTCGAAGCCGAAGTGCTCGATCTCGATCGGCGACACGCCGCGGCCGACGCCGAGCTCGAGGCGTCCGCCGCTCAGCTGGTCGAGCATGCAGATCTCGTCGGCGAGCCGCAGCGGGTGGTAGAGCGCAAGCGTGTATACCAGCGGCCCGAAGCGCAGGCGCTTCGTGCGCTGCGCGACCGCGGAGAGAAACACCGAGGGCGAAGGCGCCATGCCCAGCGGCGTGGCGTGGTGCTCGGCGATGTGCAGCGCGTGGATGCCGACGCGGTCATAGGCCTCGGCGAGGCGCAGCCGGTTTTCGTAGAACTCGGCAAGCGGCGCACCGCTCGCATCCAGATGGTCGAACACGCCGAACTTCATGAACCGCTTCTCCCCCTGTGCGCCATGTAGATTCCCGCCAGCACCACCGCCCCGCCCGCGCATTGCAGGGTGGTGAGGGGTTCCGCCAGCAGGAGCCAGGCGAAGCCCGCCGCGATCACCGGCTGCAGCAGCAACCCGACCGCGGAAAACGCCGCCGGCAGGTGCGCGAGAGCATACGCGATCAGGCCCTGTCCGGCCGAGTGCGAGATCCAGGCGAGGCCGAGGAGCTTCAGCCAGCCCGTTTCCGATTGCGGGAGGAGCGGCTCGCCTGATGCAAGCGCTACCGGCAATAGGATCGCGGCGGTAACGGTGGTCGTCACGGCCATGAGCTGCAGCGTGGCCGCGCCGCGGTCGCGCAACTCCTTTACCGTCATCAGGTACCAGGCGTAGAACAGCGCGGTCACCACGCCCAGCGCATCGCCGAGCAGCGCGGTGGGCGAAAAGCCGATGCTCGCGCGCACCAGCAGGCCCACGCCGACAAGCGCCGCGGCGAGTCCCGCAACGAAGAGCCCGCTCGGGCGCTGCTTCCAGAGCACCCAGGCCGCCAGTGTGACGAAAATCGACGCGAGGTTGGCGAGCAGCGTGGAGTTGGCCACCGAGGTGTACTGGATCGACCAGTGCCAGAACGCGAGATCCCCGGCGAATGCGAGGCCGGCCGCGAGCACGGCAAGAAGAGGAATTTTTTTTGTTTCGTTTGTTTTTAAAAAGAAAAACAAGGTCCAAAGGAGCGGCACGGCAAGCATGACGCGCCAGAACGCGCTCGCCGTCGGCCCCACTTCCGACACGCGCACCCAGATCGGCGAAAGCGCGATGAAAACCGCGCCGGAAAACAGCGCAGCGAGCGGCAAACCCTGCATGGGCCGATGGTAAACTTTTGAGGACATGCCTGCTCCGCGTTTCATCCACCTGAGGATGCACAGCGAGTACTCGGTGACGGACGGGATTGTCCGCATCGACGAGGCGGTGGCGAAGGCGAGGGCGGACGACATGCCGGCGCTCGCGCTCACCGACCTCGGCAACGTTTTCGGCATGGTCAAGTTCTACAAGGCAGCGCGCGGCGCGGGCGTGAAGCCAGTGGTCGGTGCCGACTGCTGGATCCAGAACGAGACCGACCGCGACAAGCCGCACCGGGCGCTGCTGCTGTGCGCCACGCGCGCGGGCTACCTGCGTCTGTGCGAGCTGCTGTCGCGCGCCTGGCTGAAGAACCAGCACCGCGCGCGGGCGGAGATATCGCTGGGCTGGTTCCGGGAAGCGGGCACCGACGGGCTGATTGCGCTGTCCGGGTTTGCCGGCGGCGACGTCGGGCACGCGCTCGCGGGCGGCAACCCCGAGGCGGCGGGCAAGCTGGCCGCGGCCTGGGCCGGGCTCTTTCCCGGGCGCTACTACCTCGAAGTGCAGCGCGCCGGGGCGCCGGGAACGGAAAAGCTGGTCGGGGCGACGCTCGCGCTCGCGGCGAAGCAGAAACTACCGGTGGTGGCGACCCACCCGGTGCAGTTCCTTGCGCGCGAGGACTTCAAGGCGCACGAGGCGCGCGTCTGCATCGCGCAGGGCAGCACGCTCGGCGACCAGCGTCGGCCGAAGCTGTTCACGCCGGAGCAGTACTTCAAGACGCAGGAGGAGATGGCGCAGCTGTTCGCCGACGTACCGCAGGCGCTGGAGAACGCGGTGGAGATCGCCCGGCGCTGCAGCCTGGAGATCGAGCTGGGCAAGAACAAGCTGCCGGCGTTTCCGACGCCCAAGGGCGTTTCGCTCGACGACTACCTCGCCAGCGAAGCCGAGAAGGGCCTCGCGCAGCGGATCGCGCGGCTGCAGCTGAAGGAGGAGGCGATCCCGCCCTACCGCGAGCGGCTGCAGTTCGAGATCCGGACCATCGCGCACATGGGCTACGCGGGTTACTTCCTGATCGTCGCCGACTTCATCAACTGGGCGAAGACCAACGGCGTGCCCGTGGGGCCGGGCCGCGGCTCGGGCGCGGGCTCGCTCGTCGCCTACGCGCTCGGCATCACCGACCTCGACCCGCTTCGCTACGACCTCCTGTTCGAGCGCTTCCTCAACCCGGAGCGCGTGTCGATGCCGGACTTCGACATCGACTTCTGCCAGGACGGCCGCGACCGGGTGATCGACTACGTGCGCAGGAAGTACGGCGAGGATTCCGTTTCGCAGATCGCCACGTTCGGCACCATGGCGGCGCGCGCGGTGGTGCGCGACACCGGCCGCGTGCTCGATCTCGGCTACGGATTCTGCGACCAGATCGCCAAGCTGATTCCGGTGCAGCCCGGGCGGACGATCACGCTGGCGGAGGCGCGCGAGATGGAGCCGCTGCTGGCCGAGCGCGAGAGGAAGGAAGAGGAGGTGCGCGACCTCCTGGAGCTCGGCGAGAAGCTCGAGGGCCTCACACGCAACGTCGGCATGCATGCGGGCGGCGTGCTGATCGCTCCGGGCAGGCTCACCGATTTCTGTCCCCTCTACGCCGCCGAGGGCACCAGCAACGTCATCTCGCAGCTGGACAAGGACGACGTCGAAGCCGTGGGACTGGTGAAATTCGACTTCCTGGGCCTGACCACGCTCACCGTGCTCGCCTGGGCCGAGCGCCACGTGCGGGAGATGGGCGACAAGTCCTTCTCGATCGAGGCGCTGCCGCTCGACGACAAGCCGGCCTACGCCATGCTCGCCTCGGGCAACGCCACCGGGGTGTTCCAGTTTGAATCGCGCGGCATGCGCGAGCTGCTCCGGCAGGCGCCGCCGGCGCGGTTCGAGGACGTGATCGCGCTGGTGGCCCTGTACCGGCCCGGGCCCATGGAGCTGATCCCGGACTACGTGGCCTGCAAGCAGGGCCGCAAGCGCATCGATTACCTGGACCCGCGCCTGGAGCCGATCCTCGCGCCCACCTACGGCATCATGGTCTACCAGGAGCAGGTGATGCAGATCGCGCAGGTGATCGGCGGCTATTCGCTGGGCGCCGCCGACCTCCTGCGGCGCGCGATGGGCAAGAAGCTGCCCGAGGAGATGGCGCAGCAGCGCGACATCTTCGTCGCGGGCGCGCAGCAGAGCGGCCTCGCGCGCGGGCGCGCCATGCAGCTGTTCGACCTGATGGAGAAGTTCGCCGGCTACGGCTTCAACAAGTCGCACGCCGCCGCGTACGCGCTGCTCGCCTACCAGACCGCGTACATGAAGGCGCACCACCACGCCGCGTTCACGGCCGCGAACATGTCCGCGGTGATGGACGACACGGACAAGGTGCGCCAGTTCCGCGACGACGCCGTCGCCAACGGCCTCGCGGTGCTGCCGCCGGACATCAACGCATCGATGTTCCGCTTCGTGCCCGTGGACCTGAAAACGGTGCGCTACGGCCTGGGCGGGGTGCGCGGCACCGGCCAGTCCGCGATCGAGTCGATCCTGCGGGCGCGAGAGGCGGGGCCGTTCACGGACCTGTTCGATTTCTGCCGCCGCGTCGACAAGCGCCTGGTCAACCGCCGCTGCCTGGAGGCGCTGATTCGCGCGGGCGCCTTCGACAGCGTCCACGCCAACCGCGCGAGCCTGCTTGCATCCGCGGGACGCGCCATCGAGGCGGCCGAGCAGGCCGAGCGCGCCGCGGCGCAGACGAGCCTCTTTGGCGAGGCCGGGGCGGCGGACACGGCCGGGCTGGTGCTGGTCGAGACGCGGCCCTGGGACCTGCGCCAGCGGCTGACCGAGGAAAAAGCGGCGCTCGGCTACTGCCTGTCGGGGCACCTGTTCTCGGTCTACGAGCGCGAGCTGAAGGGCTTTCCGCGCACGCCGCTCTCGAAGATCGCCACCGCCGGGGAGCGCGTCTGGATCGCCGGCGTGGTGTCGTCGGCGCGAGTGCAGATGACCCGCCGCGGCCGGATGATGGCGGTCGTGCTCGAGGACGGCACGGCGCAGGTGGAGATCTCGGTATTCAACGAGCAGTTCGAGAAGCACCGCGACAAGCTGAAGGACGACCGGCTGCTGGTGGTGCAGGGCAAGGTGCAGCGCGATGAATTCAGCGGCGGCCTGCGCGTGACGGCGGACGACCTGCTCGACCTGGCTTCGCTGCGCGCGCGCCTGGGGGCGAGGCTGCGCATCGAGATGAACGGCGCCACCGACAAGACGCGGGACCCCAAGCGCCTGATGGACCTGCTCGCGCCCTACCGCGCCGCCGGCGAGGGCGGCTGCCCGGTGCTGGTCCACTGCGAGAGCGCGGGCGCGAGTTGCGACGTGGCGCTGGGAGACGCCTGGCGCGTGCGGCCCGACGAGCAGATGCTGGGCGAGCTGAGCGCCTGGCTCTCGCCCGAGGCCGTCGAATTTCAATACGGTAACGCGGCGCCGGGCTAGCCTCGCGACCAGCGCACGGTGCAGGGCTCGGCGCGCAGCTTCGCGCAGACGCCGCGATACCACTCATTTTGCAGCCGATCCGCCGGATCGGCGCGGCGCTTCTCGGCGAGGAATTCCCCGAGCATCGGGTAGCAGGCCTGCAGCTGCTCGCGCGTCGCGTCTTGCGCATCGCCGATCGGGAACGAGCCGCCGCGCGCGAGCGCCGCGCCGATCAGCGCCCTGCGCACCTGCGCGGCGACCACGCTCGCGCCCAGCGTGGTCTTCACGCCGAAGCGGATTTCCACTCCCGCCCACTCGCGCGTCGCCCAGTTCAGCCGGCAGCCCGACTCGGGCAGGTAGCGGCGCACCGAGATGCCGAGCAGCTGCAGCCAGCGCTCCTCGAGCAGCGCGCGCGCATCGGCGAGGAATCCGTCCAGTGCTTCGGGCGGCAACAGGCACTCGCAGGCGCAGGACGAAGCGCTCGGCGACGCGGCCTCGGGCAGGTCCAGCTCGACCGGCTCGATGCCTTGCCCGGCGCTGCCGCGCAGCGAGTCGATCGAAAGAGTCAGGCTGTAGAGGACGCCCAGCACGCCGCGGCCGCCGAGCGTGAGCCGCAGCAGCTGCGGATTGGCATCGCGGTCGGCGCGCCGCAGCTCCCCGTCGGGTGTCACGAGCGTGGCGGCGACGACGTGTGCGGACACCGGCAGGCCGTCCGGGCCGGGGCTCGCGGCCGACACGGCTTCGCCGATCGTCGCCGGCAGCCGGCGGGATTCTGCAAACGCGTCCAGGGCCACGCCCTGCCGCGCCAGATACGTGGCCAACTCGCGCCAGGAGGTCGCAGCCTGGACTTCGAGCAGCCCGCGCGCGGCGTCGGCGCGCAGCACCCGGTCCAGCCCCGAGGCGTCCAGCGTGAGGGCCTGCTCGCGCGACTGGCGCAGGGCGGTGCGCAGCTCGTCCGCGGAACGCACGCGCACCGTCGGCGAACGGCGGGGTGCGGGAATGTCCAGTCCGGCGGGCAGCGTCAGCGTGGCGAGCATGGCGTTCTCCGGTTGCGTTCGAGGTGGGCGCATTGTTCGCGCGGCGGACGCGGCGCCGCAACCGCGGCGCACGGAGTAGCGGGAAGCAATACCGCCAGTAGCTAGGCGGTGGGCAGGCGCTCGAAGCCCTGGTGGGGCCCGGCAACTTCGCCGCCGGCATCCTCGGCATCGACGCGGTCGACCCGCGCGGCGGTTGGTCCGCGCCGCGCCCAGTTGATCATTTCGTCCACTGCGTCCGCTTCGCCCTGCAGCACGGCCTCTACCGTGCCGTCGCGCCGGTTGCGCACCCAGCCGGTGAGCCCGCGCGCCAGCGCTTCGCGGCGCAGCGCATCGCGGTAGCCGACTCCCTGGACGCGGCCCGCGATGCGAAGGTGGCGGGTGATTCTCATGACTGAATTTTGCCTTCCCGCTGCGCCTCAGGCCCGGCGGAGGCCGTGGTAAAGTTCTGCCGAAACCTGCCTGGGAGAGCACGCCATGCGCGCCGCACTGCTTGTCATCGCCGGATTGGCCCTGATCGGATTCATCGCCGTCGCTTTCGTGTTGCCGCAGATGGCGGGCTCGGAGGCGAAGGACGCCGCGCAGGCGCTGGTCGCCGGTGCGGATGCCGCCAAGCCCCAGGTGGCGGCGGCCGCCGAGAAAGCGGGCAATCTCACCGGGTCCGGCGCGAGCCTCAAGGCGATGGAGAAGGACGATCCGAAATTCGGCAAGCTGAAGTGGATCGTGGAGTCCAATGGAGCGATCCGCGGCTGGAACGAGAAGAACGCGATCGAAATCTCGCTCACGCCGAAACTGGACGGCGGGAAGGTGTCCTGGACCTGCCGCGGCTATCCGAACGCGTCCATGCCGGCGACCTGCGGCGGACGAGGCTGAGCTTCAGTCCCTGACTGCGCTCACCGCAGTCAGGATTCCCTGGATGATGGCGGGCGGGGCGGGCGGGCAGCCCGGCACGGCGACGTTCACCGGGATCACGTTGGCGATGCGTCCGCGGCTCGCGTAGTTCTCGCCGAAGATTCCGCCGTCGCAGCCGCAGTCGCCGATCGCCACCACCAGCTTCGGGTCCGGCATGGCGTCGAAGGTGCGGCGCAGTGCTTCTTCCATGTTGCGAGATACCGGGCCGGTCGCGAGCAGCAGGTCGGCGTGGCGGGGGCTGGCGACGAACTTGATGCCCAGGCCTTCCAGGTTGTAGTAGGGGTTGTTGGCCGCGTGGATCTCGAGCTCGCAGCCGTTGCACGAGCCCGCGTCCACGTGGCGGATCGCCAGCGCGCGCCCGAGCAGCCTGAGGATCTCGGCGTTCAGCGCGGGCGCGGCCGCGCGCAACGCCTCGTCCGGCCGCGGCGGCGCCTCGGTGCGGATGCCGATGCGCGCGATCTGCCGCAGGATCTTTTCCATGCTAGAGGTCCGCTCCCGTGTAGGAAAGATTGAAGGACTTGTTGATGAGCGGGAAGTCCGGGACGATGTTGCCGAGCACCGCGTGCTCCAGCGCGGGCCAGTTCTGCCAGGACGGGTCGTGCGGGTGGCAGCGGCGGATGCAGCCGGCGGCGCCGGCCTGCAGCGCGACCAGGACCTCGCCGCGCCATCCCTCGACCCAGCCCAGGCCGCGCGCGCCCGCGGCAGGCTCCGGCAGCGCCGCGCGCAATTCGCCCGGGGGCAGGCTGCGCACGATCCTGCGCAGCAGCTCGATCGACTCGAACGCTTCCTCGAAGCGCACCACGATGCGCGCGGCGACGTCGCCGTTGCGGTGCGAAGCGAGCTTCGGCGCGAATTCCTCGTAGGGCGCGAAGCCCGGGAACACGCGCGCGTCCATCGCGTGGCCGCTCGCGCGCGCTGCGAGGCCGACCACTCCGAGCCTGGCGGCCGTCTGCGGCGTCAGGCGGCCGCAGCTGATGCAGCGGTCCTGCAGCCCGGCGTGGTCATAGTAGATGGCGCGCAACGTGCGCAGCTCCGCGCGCAGCCGCGTGCACTCCTCCAGGATCGCTTCGCCGCCGCGCGCGTCCAGGTCGATCGCGACGCCGCCCGGGACCACGCGGTCCATCAGGTAGCGGTGGCCGAACAGCGCGGCGTTGGTGCGCAGCAGGTCCTCCTTCAGCCGCGAGAACTGCGCGAGGCCGACGGCGAGGCCGCCGTCGTTGCCGATGAATCCGAGGTCGCCCAGGTGGTTGGCGATCCGCTCGCGCTCGAGCAGGAGCGCGCGCAGGCGCAGCGCGCGGCCGCCCGGCTGCACGCCCGCCATGCCCTCCAGCGCCATCGCGTAGGCCCAGGCGTAGGCGACGGTGCTGTCGCCGGACACGCGGCCGGCGAGCCGCGCGCCCTCGGCGAGCGTCATCGACTCGAAGCGCTTCTCGATGCCCTTGTGCTTGTAGCCGAGGCGCTCTTCCAGCCGCAGCACGCGCTCGCCGACGATGGAGAAGCGGAAGTGGCCCGGCTCGATGGTGCCCGCGTGGACCGGCCCTACCGGAATCTCGTGCACGCCGTCGCCCTCGACGGCCACGAAAGGGTAGCGATCCGCCTCACGGGAGAATTCCCGTGCCGCTTCAAAATCCTTCCTCAGCGGAAACGCGCTCGCCGGCCATGCCCCGTGCCGCAGCCATTTGCGCGCATCGGCGGCTCCTTGGGCGGGCAGGCCCACCATGTCGAAAGCTGCGCGCTGCATGCGCCGCGCGCTGGGAAAAATCGCCGAGAGGTCGGGATAGCCGTCGCTGGCCCGGGCCGGGAGCTCCAGCCACAGCAGCCCCTCGTAGGCGGCGAGCAGCGCATGGGCCGAGCAGGCGCCGCCGCCGCCCTGGTCGCTCTCGTCGCTCGCCCAGAGCGCGGCTAGGCGCCCGCCCGCGGCGGCGACTTGCTCGCAGGCCTGCAGCCACTGCGCGCGGTCGCAGCGCGCGCGCCAGGCCGGCGCGGCGCCCGGCAGCGGCTCCAGCTTCAGTCCGGGAACGGGCGGCCGCATGTGCTCAGCCGATCAGCAGGGCCGCCTGGCGGTACCAGCCGGCGAGGTAGGGGGGCATGTAGAGGCCCAGCACCAGCACGATCGCGAGGTGCACGAACACCGGCACCAGCGCCGGCCGGTGGGGCAGGCGCGCGGCGGTCGGCTCCCCGAACACCATTGGCTGCACCTTGCCGAAGATCGCCGCGAACGAGACGCCGAGGGACGCGAGCAGGATCGGCACGGCCCAGGGCAGGTGCGCGATCGCCTGCGTGAGGATCAGGAACTCGCTCGCGAAGACCCCGAACGGCGGCATTCCGAGGATCGCCACCGTTCCCAGCGTCAGGCCCCAGCCGACCGTGGGGCTCAGCCGGATCATGCCGCGGATCTCGGTCATCAGCTGGCTGCCGGCCTTCTGCGAGGCGTGGCCGACGGCGAAGAAGATCGCGCTCTTGGTGAGCGAGTGCATGGTCATGTGCAGCAGCCCCGCGAAGCTCGCCACCGGGCCGCCCAGGCCGAAGGCGAACGTGACCAGGCCCATGTGCTCGACCGACGAGTACGCGAACATGCGCTTGAT
>JAYRND010000316.1:0-6304 GCA_041904885.1 Burkholderiales bacterium | reverse complement strand
GCAACCCGCCGCGGGCCTCGGCATCCAGACTGCGCGCGGCGACGCGGCGCAGGATCTCGCTCTCGCGCTCCGGGCGGTAGGCGGGCGCGCCGCCCTTCAGCTCGCCCACCCGGCGCACCAGCGCCGCGCGGCGGTTGAGCAGCTCGAGCAGCTGCGCGTCGACCGCGTCGATGTCCAGGCGCAGCCTGCCGATTTCCTTCTCGCTCATTCGCCGGCCGGGAGGTAGCGCACCGCGAGCACGCCCTTGATGGCGCACAGCTCCTTCACCGCGGCGTCCGGCACGGGGCTGTCCACGTCGACCAGCGTGTAGGCCATCTCGCCCCTCGACTTGTTCAGCATGTTGTGGATGTTGATCCCGCGGCTGCCCATGGCATTCGAGATGCTCGCCAGCATGTTCGGCACGTTGGCGTTGGCGATGGCGAGGCGGTAGGGAGACTCGCGCGGCATCTGCGTGTTCGGGAAGTTGACGGCGTTCTCCATGGTGCCGTCCCGGCAATAGGCCGCGACCTGGTCGACGACCATGATCGCGCAATTGTCCTCTGCCTCGCTGGTGGAAGCGCCCAGGTGCGGCAGGGCCACCACGCCGGCCTTGCCGACCAGCTCGGCCGAGGGGAAATCGGTGACGTAGCAGTGCAGCTGCCTGGATTCGAGGGCCCGCAGCACCGCCGCATCCTCGACCACGCCTTCGCGCGAGAAGTTGAGCAGCACCGCTCCCGCCTTCATCAGCGCGATGTTTTTTGCCCCGACCAGGTGGCGCGTCTTGTCGACCAGCGGCACGTGCAGCGTGACGAAGTCGCTCGCGCGCAGCAGCTCGTCGACCGAGTGCGCCTTGCGCACCTGCGAGGGCAGGCTCCAGGCGGCGTCCACCGTGATCTCCGGGTCGTAGCCGAGCACGTCCATGCCCAGGCGGATCGCCGCGTCGGCGACCAGGCTGCCGATCTTGCCCAGGCCGATTACCCCCAGCGTGTGGCCGGGAAGCTCGACGCCGGCATAGGTTTTTTTTCCTGCTTCTACTTTCTTCTCCAAATCCGGATCTTTTGTATTCAAACCCCTGACAAAATCCAAAGCCGGTCCGAGATTCCTCGCGGCGATCAGCATGCCGGCGACCACCAGCTCCTTCACCGCGTTGGCGTTCGCCCCCGGCGCGTTGAACACCGGCACGCCCAGCCTGGAGAGCTCCTTCACCGGGATGTTGTTCACGCCCGCGCCGGCGCGGCCGACCGCCTTGAGCCTCGGGTTGAACTTCATGGCGTGCATGTCGGCCGACCGCACCAGGATGATGTCCGGCGACGCGGACTCCTTCACCACCTCGAAGCGCTCGGCCGGCAGCCGCTTCAGGCCGACCTGCGCGATCGGGTTGAGCACCAGCACTTCCAGCTTTTGCGCCGCATTAGCCATGCTTCGCCTCGAATTCCTTCATGTAGGCCGCGAGCTGGCGCACGCCCTCCAGCGGCATCGCGTTGTAGATCGAGGCGCGCATGCCGCCCACCGACCGGTGCCCCTTCAGCTGCACCATGCCCGCCTTCTCCGCGCCCTTGAGGAAGGCGTCGTCGAGCGTCGCGTCCGCAAGCGTGAAAGGCACGTTCATTCTCGAACGATCGGTTTTATTTACCGGATTCTTATAAAAGGAACTTTGATCTATAAGGTCATACAGCAGCTTGGCCTTCTGGATGTTGCGCTTCTCCATCTCGGCAAGCCCGCCTTGCGCCTTCAGCCACTTGAAGACCAGCCCGGCGATGTAGATCGAGTAGGTCGCCGGCGTGTTGAGCATCGAGTCCGCCGCCGCCTGCTGCTGGTAATCCATCACCGAGGGCGTGCCCTTCGCCGCCTTGCCGGTGAGGTCCTCGCGCACGATGACGATGGTGAGCCCCGCCGGCCCGATGTTCTTCTGCGCGCCGGCGTAGATCAGGCCGAACCTCGACACGTCGAGCGGCCGCGACAGGATGTGCGAGGACGCATCTGCGACCAGGGGGATATTTTTTTCTATCCTGGGAATTTCATGGAACTCGACGCCGCCGATCGTTTCGTTTGAACAATAGTGGACGTAGGCGGTATCGGGCCTGACATTCCAGTTCGAGGGCGCATACGTGAATCCCTTGTCCTCCGAACTCGCGGCGACGTGCACGTCGCAGTAGGCCTTGGCCTCCTTGATCGCCTTCTTCGACCACTCGCCGGTGGCGACGTAGTCCGCCTTGCCCCTGCCGGCGAGCAGATTCATCGGGATCTGCGCGAATTGCAGCGTCGCGCCGCCCTGCAGGAACAGCACCTTGTAGTCGCGCGGCACCGACAGCAGCTCGCGCAGATCCTTCTCCGCCTCGGCGGCGATGGACATGAACTCCTTGCCGCGGTGGCTCATTTCCATCACGCACATGCCGGTGCCGCGCCAGTCGAGCATCTCGTCGCCGGCGCGCGTCAGCACTTCCTCGGGCAGGACCGCGGGCCCCGCGCTGAAATTGAAGATCCTGGACATCAGTGGAGTGTCGGGCCTTCGCCCTCTGCCTTGGGCGGGACCGCTTCCTCCTGCGCGCCGTCGCCGCCGTTGCCCCCGTTGCCGCCGTTGCCGCCGTTGCCGTCCATCTCGTCGCGTTCCACGATCCGCTCGACGCCGGCAAGCTTCTCGCCTTCGCCGAGCGCGATCAGCGTAACCCCCTGCGTCGAGCGGCCCTGCTCGCGGATCTCGGAGACGGCGCTGCGGATCAGCACCCCGCCCGTGGAAATCAGCATCACCTCGTCGTGGTCGTCGACCAGCACCGCGCCCACCAGCGCGCCGTTGCGCTCGCTCGCCTGGATAGCGATCATGCCCATGCCGCCGCGGCCGTGCCGCGTGTACTCGGCGATCGGCGTGCGCTTGCCGAAGCCGTTCTCGGTGGCGGTCAGCACCGTCTGCTGCTCGTCCTTGGCCGCCAGCATGCACACCACCTTGCGGCTCCCGTCCTCGGGCAGGCGCATGCCGCGCACGCCGGTCGCCTGCCGCCCCATCGGCCGCACGTCGTCCTCGTGGAAGCGGATCGCCTTGCCCTCCGAGGAGAACAGCATCACGTCGGTGCTGCCGTCGGTGAGCGCGGCGCCGATCAGGAAGTCGCCCTCGTCCAGGCCCACGGCGATGATGCCCGAGGGCCGTGGGCGCGAAAACTCCGCGAGCGGGGTCTTCTTCACGGTTCCCTGCGAGGTCGCCATGAAGACGAAATGGTTCTCGTCGAACTCCTTCACCGGCACCACGGCCGTGATCTTCTCGCCTTCCTCCAGCGGGAACATGTTCACCACCGGCTTGCCGCGCGAGGTGCGGCCGCCCTGCGGCACCTCGAACACCTTCAGCCAGTACAGGCGCCCGCGGTTGGAGAAGCACAGCAGGTAGTCGTGCGAGTGGGCGACGAACATGCGCTCGATGAAGTCGTCGTCCTTGGTGGTGGCCGCGGTCTTGCCGCGCCCGCCCCGCCGCTGCGCCCGGTAGTCGGCGAGCGGCTGCGACTTCACGTAGCCGCCGTGCGAGAAGGTGACCACCATGTCCTGCGGCGCGATCAGGTCCTCGATCGAGATGTCCTCCGCCACCGTGACGATCTCGCTGCGGCGCCGGTCGCCGAACTCCTCCTTCACGCGCTTGAGCTCCTCGCCGATGATGGCGGTGATACGCGCGGGCTTTTCGAGGATGTCGAGCAGGTCGGCGATCTGCGTCATCACCTCGCGGTACTCGTCGCGGATCTTGTCCTGCTCCAGGCCCGTGAGGCGCTGCAGACGCAGCTCGAGGATCGCCTGCGCCTGCTCCTCCGAGAGCCGGTAGCCGTCCGGCTTGAGGCCGAAATCGGCGCCGAGGCCCTGCGGCCGGTACTGCTCGTGGCCGCCCGCCACCTTTGCAAGCATGTCCTTGACGAGATCCGAGTTCCAGGCGCGCGCGAGCAGCTGCTGCTTGGCCTCGGCGGGCGACGGCGCCTTCTTGATCAGCTCGATCACCTCGTCGACGTTGGAGAGCGCGACCGCCAGGCCCTCCAGCACGTGGCCGCGCTCGCGCGCCTTCTTCAGGTCGTAGACCGTGCGCCGCGTCACGACCTCGCGGCGGTGGCCGAGGAAGGCCTCGAGCAGCTCCTTCAGGTTCAGCACCCGCGGCTGGTTGTCGACCAGCGCGACCATGTTCATGCCGAAGGTGTCCTGCAGCTGCGTCTGCTTGTAGAGGTTGTTGAGCACCACCTCGGGCAGCTCGCCGCGCTTGAGCTCGATCACCACCCGGATGCCCTGCTTGTCGGACTCGTCGCGGATATCGGAGATGCCCTCGAGCTTTTTCTCGTTGACCATCTCGGCGATGCGCTCGAGCAGCGCCTTCTTGTTCACCTGGTAGGGCAGCTCGTCGACGATGATCGCCTGCCGGTCCTTGCCGGCGTCCTCGAAGTGCGTGCGCGCGCGCATCACCACGCGGCCGCGGCCGGTGCGGTAGCCCTCGTGCACCCCGGCGATGCCGTAGATGATCCCCGCAGTGGGGAAATCCGGCGCCGGCATGCACTTGATCAGCTCCTCGATCGCGCAATGCGGGTCGCCCAGCAGAAGCAGGCAGGCCTCGACCACTTCGGTCAGGTTGTGCGGCGGAATATTGGTCGCCATGCCGACCGCGATTCCCGAGGAGCCGTTGAGCAGCAGGTTCGGGATGCGCGAGGGCAGCACCGTCGGCTCGCGCTCCTTGCCGTCGTAGTTGTCGGCGAAATCGACGGTTTCCTTGTCGATGTCGGCGAGCAGCTCGGCCGACAGGCGCTCCAGCCGGCACTCGGTGTAGCGGTAGGCGGCCGCGTTGTCGCCGTCCACCGAGCCGAAATTGCCCTGCCCGTCCACTAGCAGGTAGCGCATCGAGAAGTCCTGCGCCATCCGCACCAGCGCCTCGTAGGTCGCCGTGTCGCCGTGCGGGTGGTACTTGCCGAGCACCTCGCCGACGACCCGCGCGCATTTGACGTAGGGCCGGTTCCAGACGTTGTTCGACTCGTGCATCGCGAAAAGGACCCGGCGGTGCACCGGCTTCAGGCCGTCGCGCACGTCCGGCAGCGCCCGGCCCACGATCACGCTCATCGCGTAGTCGAGGTACGACCGGCGCATCTCCTCTTCGAGGCTGACCGGAAGCGTTTCTTTCGCGAAGGGTTCCATTTCGGCTCTTATTCGGGGGGCTCGGAGCGGCCGCTTTAACGCTTGAAAATCAAGCGCAAATTTTATCACGGCACATGGTTAGAATTGCCCGGAAAACAGTGCCCCAGAACACTCTCCTCCGTCCCCGCTGGATCATCCCGGTCGAGCCCGCCAACGCGGTGCTCGAGGGCCACGCGGTCGCGCTGCGCGATGGCAGGATCGAGGCGATCCTGCCCGCCAACGAGGCGACCGCGCGCTTTGCGTCGTATTCCGAGATTTCACTTGAGGAGCACGCGCTGATTCCGGGCCTCGTCAACGCGCACACGCACGCGGCGATGGCGCTGATGCGCGGCATCGCCGACGACCTGCCGCTGATGCGCTGGCTCGAGGAGCACATCTGGCCGGCCGAATCGCGGCACGTATCGCCGAAGTTCGTTCGGGACGGCACGCTCCTCGCCTGCGCGGAGATGCTGCGCGGCGGCGTGACGTGCTTCAACGACATGTACTTCTTCCCGGAAGCGGCGCTCGAGGCCGCGCTCGAAGCAGGCATGCGCGCCTCGATCGGCCTGATCGTCGTGGACTTCCCCACCGCCTACGGCGCCGACCCGGACGACTACCTTGCGCGCGGCCTCGCGCTGCGCGACCAGTGGCGCGACCACCCGCTGGTGAGCTTCTGCCTCGCGCCGCATGCGCCCTACACCGTGTCGGATTCGGCCTTCGCCAAGGTCGCCAAGCTCGCCGGCGAAGTGGAGTTGCCGGTGCACATCCACCTGCACGAGACCGAAGAGGAGATCCGGCGCTCGCTCGCCGAGCACGGCGTGCGCCCGCTGGAGCGGCTGCGGCGCCTGGGCCTGCTCGGCCCGGATCTGATCGCCGTGCACGCAGTTCACTTGGAGGACGCGGAGATCGCCCTGCTCGCGCGGCACGGGGCGTCGGTGGCGCACTGCCCGTCCTCCAACCTCAAGCTCGCCAGCGGATTCGCGCCGGCGGCGAAGCTGGCCGAGGCCGGCGTCAACCTGGCGCTGGGCAGCGATGGCGCGGCCAGCAATAACCGCCTCGACCTGCTGGGGGAAATGCGCCTCGCTGCGCTCCTCGCCAAGGCGGTCGCGGGCAGCGCGGAGGCAATGCCGGCGCATGCGGCGCTGCGGGCCGCGACGCTGGGCGGGGCCGCAGCGCTCGGCCTGGAGGCGCGGATCGGGTCGAT
>JAYRND010000315.1:0-2447 GCA_041904885.1 Burkholderiales bacterium | reverse complement strand
GGGCGCCGGCGGCCAGCACGTCAACAAGACCGAGTCCGCGGTGCGCATCACGCACCTGCCGACCAACATCGTGGTGCAGAGCCAGAACGACCGCTCGCAGCACCGCAATCGCGCCGAGTGCATGGCGATGCTGAAGTCCCGCCTGTACGACCTCGAGCTCAGGAAGCGCAAGGCCGAGCAGGGCAAGCTGGAGGCCTCCAAGACCGACATTGAGTGGGGCCACCAGATCCGCAGCTACGTGCTCGACCAGTCGCGCATCAAGGACCTGCGCACCGGCGTGGAAAAAGGCGCCACGCAGAACGTGCTCGACGGCGACCTGGACGACTTCATCACCGCCAGCCTCAAGCAAGGCGTCTAATGGAAGAAGAAAACAAACTGATTGAAGAGCGCCGCGAGAAGCTGAAAGCCCTGCGCGCGAAGGGCGTCGCCTTCCCGAACGATTTCCGCAGGAAAGATTTGGCGGCCGAGCTGCACGGGAAATTCTCTTCCAGGAGCAAGGAAGAGCTCGAGCCACTGAAGGCGGAGGCCACCGTCGCCGGCCGCATGGTGCTCAAGCGCGTGATGGGCAAGGCGAGCTTCTGCACGCTGCAGGATGGCAGCGGCCGGATCCAGGCCTACGTCACCCAGGACATCCCCGGCTACGACGAGTTCAAGCACTGGGACCTGGGCGACATCCTCGGCATCTCGGGAATGCTGTTCAAGACCAAGACGGGCGAGCTGACGATCCACGCGACCCGCATCCGGTTGCTGGTCAAGGCGCTGCGCCCGCTGCCGGAGAAGTTCCACGGCATGGCCGACCAGGAGATGAAATACCGCCAGCGGTATGTGGATTTGATTGTTTCTTCTTCTACCAAGGAAGTCTTTCTCAAGAGAATCAAGATCGTTCAGGCACTGCGCGCAGTCATGGCCGCCGACGGCTATCTCGAGGTCGAGACGCCGATGATGCAGCCGATCCCCGGCGGCGCCGTGGCGCGGCCGTTCCGCACGCACCACAACGCGCTCGACATGGACCTCTACCTGCGCATCGCACCCGAGCTGTACCTGAAGCGCCTGGTGGTGGGCGGCATGGAGAGGGTCTACGAGGTCAACCGCAACTTCAGGAACGAAGGCATCTCCACCCGGCACAACCCCGAGTTCACGATGATGGAGTGGTACTGCGCCTACGAGGACTGCGAGTACATGATCGCCCACACCGAGAAGCTGGTGCGCGAGGCGGCGCGCGCCGTCGCCTTCCAGGGGAATTTCGACTTCGAGAAGCCGTTCGCGCGGCTGCCGATCCCGGACGCCATCCGGGCGCAGGGCATCGAGGGGGATTTGCGCGACAAGGCCTTCCTTTCTGCCAGGCTGAAGTCCTTGGGCGTCGAAGTTCCAAAGAATGGGGGCTGGGGCTCGCTGCAGCTGATGCTGTTCGAGGCGGTGGCCGAAAAACACCTCGTCCAGCCGACCTTTCTCACCGGCTTCTCGGCGGAAGTCTCGCCACTCGCGCGCAAGAACGACCGCGACCCGGAGCTCGTCGACCGCTTCGAGCTGTTCATCGACGGCAAGGAAATCGCCAACGGTTTCTCCGAGCTGAACGATCCCGAGGACCAGGCGGAGCGGTTCCGCGCGCAGGCGGCGTTGAAGGATGCCGGCGACCAGGAAGCCATGTACTACGACGCCGACTACATCCGCGCGCTGGAGTACGGCCTGCCGCCCACCGCGGGAGGAGGCCTGGGCATCGACCGCCTGGTGATGCTTCTCACCGACAGCCCGTCGATCCGGGACGTGATCCTGTTTCCTCACATGCGGCCGGAGGCCGCATCGTAATCATGAGGCCGGAAGGCTGAGCGCAGCTTCGCCGCTGCGCGGCATCCTGCTGATGGTGACCGCGGTGGGGGTGTTCGTCTGCATGGACACCATCGCGAAATACCTGACGCGCTGGTACCCGCCGCCGTTCATCGTCTGGGCGCGCTACGCGTCCAACGTTCTGGTGCTGCTCGCCTTCCTCGCCGCCACAAACCAGCTCGGGCGGCTGCGGAGCACGCGGCCCGCCCTGCAATTCGCTCGCGGCCTGCTACTGGTGCTCGCCACCCTGCTCTTTTTCACCTCGCTGCGCGTGCTGCCGCTGGCGGATGCCAACGCCATCGCCTTCGTAATGCCGCTCTTCGTGGCGGCGCTCGCCGTGCCCATGCTGGGGGAGCGCCTGGAGATGCCGCGGCTGATCGCGATCCTCGTCGGGCTTGCCGGGGCGCTGGTGGTCGTGCGCCCCGGCTCTACGCTGTTCACGCCCTACGCGCTGCTGCCGCTCGGCATGGCGCTCGCCAACGCGCTTTACCAGATCCTCACGCGCAAGCTCGCGGGCCTCGAGCACCCGATGACCTCGCTCGCCTGGGGCGCGCTGGTCGGCGCGGCGCTCATGTCTGCGGTCGCGCCCCTCGTCTGGACGCCGCCGGAAGCCTTTGCGCATG
>JAYRND010000314.1:0-3337 GCA_041904885.1 Burkholderiales bacterium | reverse complement strand
GCGCGTTTCCAGCGCGTCGTAATGTTGTTGCATGGATGCCATTGTATCGGCATCATGGTCCACGAGGTTCTGGAGGGGGACTTCCGTTGGCTGCCGGAGAGCCACAGCTGCGCGTGGATGGCGTCGCCAAGCAATTTGGCGGCGTGACGGCGGTCGACGACGTCAGCCTGGAAGTCCGGCAGGGGGAGATCCTGTCGATCATCGGGCCCAACGGCGCGGGCAAGACCTCGCTGCTCAACATGGTGAGCGGCTTCTATCGGCCGGACCACGGCAGCATCCACTTCCGGAACGAAGACATCACGCGTTATCCGCCCAGCAGGATCGCCGCGCTCGGCATTGCGCGCACTTTCCAGAACATCGCCCTGTTCCGCGGCATGACGGTGCTCGACAACCTGATGCTCGGGCGCCATGTGCGCATGAAGGCCGGAGTGTTTTCCTCCTTCGTGTATTGGGGCATGGCGCAGAAGGAGGAAATCGCCCATCGCGAGAAAGTCGAGGACCTGATCGAGTTCTTGAAGCTCGAGGACCTGCGCAAGCAGCCGACCGGCGCCCTTTCCTACGGCCTGCAGAAGCGCGTCGAGCTCGGCCGCGCGCTCGCGCTCGAACCCGAGGTGCTGCTCCTCGACGAGCCGATGGGCGGCATGAATCAGGAGGAAAAGGAGGACATGGCGCGCTACGTGCTCGATGTGAACGAGGAGCGTGGCACCACCATCATCCTCATCGAGCACGACATGGGCGTGGTGATGGACATTTCCCGGCGCGTGGTCGTGCTCGACCGCGGCCGCGTCATCGCCGAGGGCGACCCGCAGTCGGTGCAGGCGAGCCCCGAGGTAATCACCGCCTACCTCGGCACGAAGCGTCCCCAGGAGCGCGCCGCGTGACGGCGGCGAGCACGCTGCCGCGCCTGCTGGCGCGCAATGCGCGCGACCGCGGCGATGCGCCGGCGATGCGCGAAAAGAGCATGGGCATCTGGCGTACGCTCAGCTGGTCCGCCTACTTCGAACAGGTCCGCGATTTCGCGCTCGGCATCGCCTCCCTCGGCTTCAAGCGCGGCGACGTGCTGGCGGTGATCGGCGACAACCGGCCCCGCCTGTACGCGGCACAGCTCGCCGCGCAGTGCCTCGGCGGCATCCCCGCGCCGCTCTACCAGGACGCAGCGGCCGAAGAGCTGGTCTACGTGCTGGAGCACGCCGAAGTGGGGATCGTGGTCGCCGAAGACCAGGAGCAGGTCGACAAGATCCTCTCCATCCGCGCCCGGCTGCCGAAGCTGCGGCTGGTCGTGTTCGAGGACACGCGCGGCATGTTCCACTACCGCGAGGAATCTCTGCGCTCCTACGCATCGGTGGAGACGCTGGGGCGGGAGTTCGGCGCCGCGCATCCAGGCTATGTCGAGGCGGAGATCGAAAAGGGCAGCCCCGACGATGTGGCGCTGCTGTGCTACACGTCCGGCACCACCGGCAGGCCCAAGGGCGCAATGCTGACGCACGCCAACCTGATGGCCAGTGCCAGCGCTTTCCTGCGCCAGACCGACCTGCGGCCGGAGGACGACTGGCTCGCCTACCTGCCGATGGCCTGGATCGGAGACGCCGTATACACGCTGGTCGTGCAGATGATGGTCGGGTTCGCGTGTAACTGCCCGGAGAGCCCGGAAACGGTGCAGCGCGATCTGCGCGAGCTGGGCCCCAGCGCCTTCCTTGCCGCGCCGCGCATCTGGGAGAACCTCCTCACCCAGATTCAGGTCCGGGCCTCGGACGCCTCGTGGCTGAAGCGCAGGACCTACGAGTTCTTTCGCGACAAGGCGATCGAGGCCGAGCTGCTGCGTGCGGACGGCAAGCCGGTGCCGGCCGGCCTGCGCGTCGTGCTCGCGCTGGGCGAGTTCCTCGTCTACGGCCCGGTGCGCGACCAGATCGGCCTGCGCCGGGCGCGCTGGTGCCTCACGGGCGGCGCGCCGCTGGGCGCCGATACCTTCCGCTTCTTCCGCGCCTTCGGCATCAACCTAAAGCAGGTCTATGGCTCGACCGAGATGAGCGCCTTCGTTTCGGTGCAGCCCGATGACGCGGCCAACCCCAACACTGTCGGCCCGCCCGCGCCGGAGATCGAGGTGCGCATCGCCGAGAGCGGCGAGGTGCTGGTGCGGGGCGCGAACGTGTTTCGCGGCTACTACAAGCAGGAGCAGGCGACGCGCGAGGCGATCGACCCCGAGGGCTGGTTCCATACGGGCGACGCCGGCTTCATCGACCCGCAGGGACACCTGGCGATCATCGATCGCGCGAAGGATGTCGGCAAGCTGGGCGCCGGGCCCAACTCGGGCACTCCCTTCGCGCCGCAGTTCGTCGAGAACAAGCTCAAGTTCAGCCCGTACATCGGCGAGGCGATCGCCTTCGGGCACGAGCGCCCGCACGTCACCGCGATGATCGCAATCGCGCTTGCGCCGGTGGGCAACTGGGCCGAGCGCCAGGGGCTCGCCTACAGCGGCTACCAGGACCTGACGCAGAAGCCCGAAGTGCGCGGCCTCATCCGCGCCGAGATCGAGAAATGCAACCAGGGGCTGCTCGAGGCCACCCGCGTGCGCCGCTTCCTCCTGTTGGCCAAGGACTTCGACGCCGACGACGCCGAGATCACGCGCACCAGAAAGCTGCGCCGCAACGTCATCGCGCAGAAGTACGCCGGGGTCATCGAGGCGCTCTACGGCGGCGCGCGCGAGACGGAGATCGCCACCGAGGTCACCTACGAGGACGGGCAGCGCGCCACGCTGCGCGCCCGCGTTGCAATCGAGGACGTGCATGTTTGACTGGGGTTTCACGCTGGTACTGGTGACCAACGGCCTGCTGATCGGCCTGATGTACTCGCTCATCGCGCTCGGCTTCGTGCTGGTCTACAAGGCCACTGACGCCATCAACTTCGCGCAGGGAGAGTTCGTCATGCTCGCCGGCTTCATCCTGGCGGGCGCAGTCGTGCTGGGAGGCGCGCCGTTCTGGGTCGGCGTCGCGCTCGCCGTCGGCGGCATGGTCGCCTTCGGCTTCGGCCTGGAGCGCGTCGTCCTGCGCCCGCTGATCGGCCGTCCCATCATCGCCGTGATCATGGCCACCATCGGCCTGGCGAGCGTGCTGCGCGGCGCGGCGCCGCTCTTCTTCGGCGCCGAGACTCGCTCGATCGTGCTGCCGATCTCCGACGAGCCGATCTCGCTCGGCTTCGTCTCGTTGCCGCCGGTGCAGGTCGTGGGCGCCCTGCTCTCGCTCGGATTCCTCGGCGCCTTCACCTGGTTCTTCCTGAAGAGCCGCATGGGCGTGGCCATGCGCGCGGTGGCCGACAACCAGCAGGTCGCGATGGCGATGGG
>JAYRND010000313.1:0-10230 GCA_041904885.1 Burkholderiales bacterium | reverse complement strand
CATCGACAAGGACGTGCTCGAGCTGACCACCATCGCCGAGCGCAACGGCCAGCGCCTGCTCGACCTGATCAACGACATCCTCGACGTCGAGAAGATCGAATCCGGCAAGCTGACGCTGTTCCCCGAGCCGATGCTGCTCAGCGAAATGGTGACCGAGTCGCTCACGCTCAACCGCGGCTTCGCCGACCGGTTCAAGGTCCGCCTCGCGGCCGACGGCGATCTGCCCGCCGTGAAGGTCAACGCCGACCGCAAGCGCCTGCTGCAGGTCATGACCAACCTGCTGTCGAACGCCGCCAAATTCTCGCCCGAGGGATCGACCGTCCTGGTGCAGATGCGCGTCGAAAACGGCACCGTGCAGGTCGCGGTCAACGACAACGGGCCGGGCATCCCGGAAGGCTTCCGCGGCCGGATCTTCGGCCGCTTCGCCCAGGCCGACATGTCCTACACCCGGCAGAAGGGCGGCACCGGCCTCGGGCTTTCCATCTGCAAGCGCCTGATCGAGATGATGGACGGTAAGATCGGCTTTTCCGACCGCAGCGGCGGCGGCACGACCTTCTGGTTCGAGCTGCCGACGCACGACTGACAGGGCCGATATGCCAGCGCAAGCGCTCAACCGGATCTGCTACGTGGAGGACGACGAGGACATCCAGCGCATCGTGCGCATGTCGCTGGAGCGCGTCGGCAAGATGACCGTGGAGATCGTCGGCGACCCGCTGGTGGCCATCGAGCGGATGCGCGCCTTCAAGCCCGAGCTGGTGATGCTCGACTGGATGATGCCGGGCATGGACGGCCCGGCGCTGTTCCGCAAGATGCAGGAAACCGAGGAGCTCAAGCACCTGCCGGTGGTTTTCATCACCGCCAAGGCCGCCCAGCGGGACCTCGACGACCTGCGCGCGATGGGGGCGGCGGGCACCATCTCCAAGCCTTTCTCGCCCAAGGATCTGCCGGACCAGCTCCGCAAGATCTGGGCCGCCCTGCCCTAGCTACATTTTCACCGTGCGCTCGGCGCCGAAGGCGCCGGTGCCCTGGTAGAACTTGCGCGACAGGAAGCCGATCACCTCGTCGGCGTTGCGGAAGCGCGCGTCGCGGTCCTTCTCGATCAGCTTGTCCATCAGCCGCTGGTAGGGCGCGAGATCGCCCGGCAGGTCCGGCGGCTGCGTGTTGAGGTGGTGCAGCGCCACCTCGACGGCGGTCTCGCCGTCGAAGAGGTGCGTGCCGGTCAGCATCTGGTACAGCAGCACGCCCGCGCTGTAGATGTCGGTGCGCAGGTCGAGCGCCGAGCCGCGCACCTGCTCCGGGCTCATGTAACGCGGCGTGCCGAGGATTTCGCCATGGCCGGTGCGGTCGATCGCGTCGATGTGCTTGGCGATGCCGAAGTCGAGGATCGCCAGGCTGCCGTCGGACCGGAACATGAGGTTCTGCGGCTTGAGGTCGCGGTGCAGGATGCCCTGCTCGTGGATGTCGCCCAGCGCGAACATCAGCTCGCGGAAGATCTTCAGGCATTCGTCCGGCGGCAGCGGCTTGTTGCCCAGGCGCTTGTTGAGGTCGCCGCCGTCGAAGAACTCCATCACCAGGTAGGCGTGCTCCTCGGACACCCCGTGGCTGAAGATGCGCGCCACGTGCCGGCTCTGGATGCGCGCGACCAGCGTGTACTCCTCGATGAACCGCTCCAGCGCCTTCTTGTCGCCGGTGACCTCGCTGCGCAGGATCTTGACCACCAGCGGCTCGTCGTCGCCCTCGCGCGAGGCGAGGTACACGCGCGACATGCCGCCCTCGCCGATCAGGCGCAGCACCTTGATGCCCGGGATCTGGATGCGCGCGCCCAGCTCGTGGCCCGCCTGGCGCGCCAGCACCTCGGGCCGCGGCTGCGTCTTCTCGATCCTGCCGCGTGCCAGCTCGCGCACCGAAGTGACCAGCTTTTCGCGCGTCAGCTCCTGCTTGCGCTGGTAGTCGTCGGCGCCCGCCTTCATCGCGCGCACCGCGATCACCTCGTTGCCGGCGCCGGTGAGGAACATGACCGGCGGACAATTCGCGCGCTCCTTGAATGCCGCGAGCCACTCCAGGCCGTCGCCGCGACCCAGCATGTAGTCGAGGATCACGACATCGTAGTCGGCGAGCGGGAAGGCGGCGTCGGGCATCTCGCGCTCGAGCGGATCGAACAGCTCGACCACGACGTCGGGCCACTCCTGCTTGAGGTAATGCGCGAGGATGTTCCGCAAATCCTCGTCGTCGTCGATGATGAGGACCTTCACCTTCCCCCCTGGACCGCCGCGGGCCCCGCCTAGGCGGCGGGCGCGACCCGCAACGATACCACCTCGATTGCCTCGGACTTGCCCTTCAGCTCGACCGCGCGTTTCTGCAGATCGCCCGCGAGGCCCGCGCCCAGGGCCTTCGCCGCACGCGGCCCGATCAGCAGCTCGTTGGGTGCCGCCCGCTGCATGAGGCGCGCGGCGACGTTCACGGGGTCGCCGATGATGGTGTAGCTGGTGAAGCTGGGCGTGCCGACGTTGCCGACCACCACCTCCCCCGATTCGATGCCGACGCCGACGCCGGTGGACAGCCCGTGCTCCTTCCGCCAGCGCGCCGCCACCGGCGCGAAGCTGCGGATTACGGTCCGCCCGGTGTTCAGCGCGCGCTCCGCGGCGTCCGGCTGGTGCACCGGGACGTTGAAGCCCACCAGCATGCTGTCGCCCGCCATGCTGAACACGGTGCCTTCGTTCTCGTGCACCGCGGCGGTGATCACGGTGAAGTATTCGTTCAGCATCGGCACGATGCTGGACACCGGCACGGTCTCCGAGAGGCGCGTGAAGCCGCGCAGATCGGCGAACAGCGCCACCACCAGGGCGCGCTGCGACAGGTCGCGGAACACGTCGCCGCCGCGCGGACTGTCGCGCAGCACGCGCTCGGCGAGGCGCGGCGACAGGTAGCGCGAGAAGGCCTTGCGGATCGCCTCCTTCTCTTGCACCTCCGCCGCGAGCCGCCGCCCCTCCAGCTCCTTGCGCGTTTCGTGCAGGCGGCGCAGCGTATTGACGCGCGCGATGAGCTCCTCGCGGTGCACGGGCTTGGAGAGGAAATCGTCGGCGCCCGCCCTGATGCCGCGGATGCGGCTGTCCTGGTCCTCGAGCGCGGTCACCAGCACCACCGGCAGCAGCGCGGTGGCCTCGCTCGCCTTCAGGCGGCGGCAGATCTCGAAGCCGTCGGGGCCCGGCATCTGCACGTCGAGCAACACCAGGTCGGGCGGATCGGCCGCGATCGCGGCGAGCGCCGCGTAGCCGTCGTCGACGGTTTCCGCCTTGAGGCCTTGCTGCGCGAGCAGGCGCACGAGGAAGGCGGACATGTCGTGGTCGTCGTCGACCACCAGAACGCGAAACGGGGCGCGGCCGGCGGCCGCTTCACTCATAGACGATCTTGACGCTGGCGAGATAGCTTTCGTACTCGCCGATCTGCGCCCCGAGGGCGGCGCGGTCGCTCGCCTTGGCGCCGTCCTCGATCTGCTTGCCCAGCTGCGAGACTTTCTCGAAGCCGTAGGAATTGCCGACGCCTTTCATGCGGTGGCCGATCTGGCGCAGCTGCTCGAAATCGCCGGCGGCGAGCGCGGCGCGCAGCGTCTCGAGCTCCTTGCCGCGGTTCTTCATGAACGTCGGGATCAGGTCCTCGAGATCCTTGGCGACGGTGACGGTGATGGGTTCGCTCATGAAACGATTATAAGGTGTTGACGAAAAAGGCGCTTTCGGCCTTTTGTGAAAGTCAGTGAAAGTCGCGGGAAGCGACAAAGTCGCCCGGGTCACCGGGCGAGACCATCAGGCGGCCGAGCAGCGCGCTGTGGTCCTCCAGGCGCCGCGCGATCAGGTGCGCGACCAGTCCTTCCCGCTCCAGCACGCCAGATACGCCCAGCAGCCGCGCGCCGAGCAGCTCGCGGCGCTGGCGCGCGAGCAGGTCGCGCCAGACGATCACGTTCACGCAGCCGCTCTCGTCCTCTAGGGTCACGAACACCACGCCGCTCGCGGTATCGGGCCGCTGCCGGCAGGTCACCAGCCCCGCCACGCGCACCCGGCTGCCATGGGGAAGCCGGCCCAGGTCTTCCGCGGTCAGGAATTTCTTCGCAAGAAGAACTTCCCGCAGCAAGGCCAGCGGGTGCCGCCCCAGGGTCAGGCCGAGGCTCCGGTAGTCGGCCACGATGTCCTCGCCTTCGGAAGGGGGAGCAAGCAAGGGGAGTTTTTCGACGGCCTGGACGTTCATCGGGGGATCCTTCTCGATCCCGGAGGAGATCCAGTGCGCCGTTCTGCGGTGGCCCGCCAGCGAGCGCAGCGCGCCCGCCGCGGCGAGGCAGTTGAGATCCTTGCGGTTCAGGCCGGCACGCTGCGCGAGCCCGGCGACCGAGGCGTGGGGCGCGCTGGCGGCGATGCGCCGGCCCGCGGCCTCGGCGAGGCCGCCGACCATGCGCAGGCCCAGGCGAACCGCGGGGACCGCCGCCTGCCCGCCCCCGCCTTCCAGCGTGCAGTCCCACTGGCTGGACGCGACATCCGCCGGCCGCACCTCCACCCCGTGCCGCCGCGCATCCTGCACCAGCTGCGAGGGGCTGTAGAAACCCATCGGCTGGCTGTTGAGCAGCGCGGCGAGAAAAGCGCCCGGATGGCGGCATTTCAGCCAGGCCGAGGCGTACACCAGCAGCGCGAAGCTCGCCGAGTGCGACTCGGGGAAGCCGTAGTCGCCGAAGCCGAGGATCTGGCGATAAATCCTATCCGCGAACGCCGCCGAGTAGCCGCGCTCCTGCATCCCCTGCTTCAGCCGCGCCTCGAACGGCTCCAGCCCGCCCTTCCTCTTCCATGCCGCCATCGCGCGGCGCAGCTGGTCCGCTTCCCCCGGCGTGAAGCCGGCGGCGGCCATCGCCAGCTGCATCACCTGCTCCTGGAAGATCGGGATGCCGAGCGTGCGCTCGAGCACGGCCCGCACCGCCTCGCTCGGGTAGACGACCGGCTCGAGGCCCTGCCGGCGGCGCAGGTAGGGATGCACCATGCCGCCCTGGATCGGCCCGGGGCGCACGATGGCGACCTCGATCACCAGGTCGTAGAAATTTTCCGGTTTCAGGCGCGGCAGCATCGACATCTGCGCGCGCGACTCGATCTGGAACACGCCCACGGTGTCGGCCCGCCGGATCATTTCGTAGACCGCCGGGTCTTCCCGGGGAATGTCCTGCAGTTTTTTCCCTATGAAATCCAATCCCCGGCGCAGCGCCGACAGCATTCCCAGCGCCAGCACGTCCACCTTGAGCAGTCCGAGCGACTCCAGGTCGTCCTTGTCCCACTGGATCACGCTGCGCCCCGGCATCGCGGCGTTCTCCACCGGCACGAGCTCGGCGAGCGGCCCGCGCGAGATGACGAAGCCGCCGACGTGCTGCGACAGGTGGCGCGGGAAGCCGACCAGGTCGCCGGCAAGCGCGATCAGGTTCTGCACTTCCACGGCCTGCGGATCGAGCCCGGCCTCCCTGAGGCGCTCGGGCAGGACCGCCTTGCCGTCCCACCAGGCGAGGAGCCCGGAAAAATTTGCCTCGATCCCCAGCGCCCGGCACAGGTCGCGCAGCGCGCTCTTCGGGCGGTAGCAGATCACGGTGGCCGCCAGCGCGGCGCGCTCGCGCCCGTACTTGCCGTAGACGTACTGGATCACTTCCTCGCGCCGCTCGTGCTCGAAGTCGACGTCGATGTCGGGCGGCTCGTTGCGCTCGCGGGAGACGAAGCGCTCGAACAGCGCGTGGCCGTTCTGCGGGTCCACCTCGGTGATGCCGAGGCAGTAGCAGATCGCCGAATTGGCGGCCGAGCCCCGCCCCTGGCACAGGATCCCGCGCGAGCGCGCGAAGCGCACCACGTCGTGGACCGTGAGGAAGAAGGCCTCGTAGCCGAGCTCCGCGACCAGCGCGAGCTCGTGCTCGAGCATGCCGGTCACCACGGCCGGCACGCCGCCGGGAAAGCGCTCCTTCGCGCCGGCGCGGGCCAGCCCCGCCAGGTGGGAAGCCGGAGTTTCGCCGGGCGGCACCAGCTCTTCGGGATACTCGTACCGCAGCTCGTCCAGAAAGGGTTGGCAGCGGTCGGCGACCTTTATCGTTTCATTAATCAAATCAACCGGATACATCCGCGCCAGCCGGGTCCGCAGGCGCAGGTGCCGCTCGCCGTTGGCAAAGAGATTCTTCCCGCAGCGCCCGACCGGCATGCCGAGGCGGATCGCCGTCAGCGCATCCTGCAGGCGCCGGCGCGAGCGCAGGTGCATGTGCACGTCGCCCGCGGCCACCAGCGGCAGGCCGGAATGCCTGGAAAGATCCCTCAGGCGCCTCAGCTTCTGGAAATCATCCGGCCCGTGGTGCAATTCCACCGCCAGCCAGCCGCAGCCCGGAAATCGTTCCCTGATCCAGAATGCATCGGCCTCCGATTCGGGCAGGCCGAGCGCCAGCAATCCCTGCAGGTCGCCCGCAAAATCCTTCCTGGCAAGCGCGTAGCTTCCCTTCTTCGCGCGCCGCCGCCCGGCCGTGATCAGCGTGCAGAGCGCGCCGTAGGCCTTGCGGTCGGGAGCGAGCAGCACCAGCCGCAGCCCGTCGTCGAGGCGGATCTCGCTGCCGACGATCAGCTTCAGCCCGGCTGCCTTCGCCGCCACGTGGGCGCGCACGATACCCGCCACCGAGCATTCGTCGGTGAGCGCGAGCGCCGCGTAGCCGAGCGCGGCGGCGCGCGCCACCAGCTCCTCCGGGTGCGAGGCGCCGCGCAGGAAGCTGAAGTTCGATGCGCAGTGGAGCTCCGCGTAGGCGGGAAGGGCCTCAGGCGAAGTAGCCATGCAGGAACCAGCCCCCTTCCCGCTCGCGGTAGACCCAGGCGAGCGAGGCCTCGCCGGTGCGGGCGATGAAGTAGTCGCGCCGCGCCTCGGCGCCGTCCCACCAGCCCGATTCGATGCGCTCCGGGCCCGCGAGCAGCGAGAACTCGCCTTCGGCGAGCCGGCGTGGGGGATCGACCAGCCATAAGGGGCGCGCCTGCCGTTGGATTTTTTCTTTGGCAGGAATTTCCTTGCCGGGAAAAACCGGAACCCACGCCCGTTCCGGTCGATGGTCGTCCTGCGTGTCCAGGCCGTGCACCGCCTCGCTGCCCAGCCGCGCCTGCAGCCGCTCGACGAGGCGGAGCCACTCTTCGCCGCCGCGCGGATCGTCGAAGAAGCCGAGGCTCTTTTCAGGCAAGAGCTCGATCTCCCCGGCTTCGAGCCCGACCGCCTCCACGGGCGCGGCAAGCACCAGCGCGCCGAGGCGCTCGCGCAGCAGGCGCGCGAAATGCTCCGCGGCGCGGCCGGCCGTGGCAAGGCCGACTTTCACCTCGGTGGCCGGCGCGTCCTCGTGCAGCAGCACGAGGGAAAAAGCCCGCACGCCGGCCTGGCGCGCGGCGAGGAAGCCCTCCATCTGCGCGAGCAGGCGGCGCGCGGCGAACAGCGCGCTCTCGGCCTGCAGCACCGGGCCGGGCAGCTCGAGCCGGGCTGCGAAGCGCGCCGGCGGCACGAAGAACTCGCGCGCTTCCGGCGTCCGGCCGCAGGCCTGGTCGAGCTGCCCGAGCAGGCGCTCGCCGAAGCGCTGCGCGACGCCCTCACGCGGCAGGCGCAGCAGCCCGCCGATGGTCTTTACGCCGAGGTCCGCGAGCAGCGCCTGCGACGGCGGGTCGAGCTCGGCGACGGCGAGCGGCTGCGCTTCGAGCAGGCCGCCGTCGCCGCGTGCGAGCCAGAGCGCCGCGCGCGCGGCCCGCGCTTCGCCGATGCGCGCCGAGAGGCCGAGGCGCCCCAGCCCCGCGCGCAGCCGGGCGAGGAACTTCCAGCGGCCGCCGAAGTAGCGCAGGCTGCCCGCGACCTCCAGCAGCAGCGCCTGCGGCGGCTCGAGCGAGACGCGCGGCGTGAACTGGCGGGCCCAGCCCGCCGCCGCCTCGAGCGCCTGCCGCTCGGGCTCAGGTGATGCATGCCCGCGCGCGAGCGCCTGGTGCCGGAGCTGCGGAAAGTGGAGCGCGACCCAATGCATCTGCATTACCTGCGGCAACTGCGGGCCTTTCGATCGGCAGGGGGAGCGGCGCGGCCCGGGGCCGGCCGCGGCGCTTGAGGATGCGGATCGCGAGCCGCCCATGCCCTGCTTCCAGCGCCAGGCGCAGCACCGCGGGCGAAGATTCGCGGCTGGCCTCGGGCGGGCGGAACGCGAGCGCGAAGCCCGGGCCATCCTGCGCCGCCACGGCAAGCCGGCGCAGCTCCGCATAGCTGGCGCGGGGCAGCCAGAGCAGCAGGGCGTGGAAGGTCCCGGCGCGCAGCGCCTGCTCCGCCGCCCACAGGGCGTCGCGCCGCCCGGGTGCGCGCACCACCGTCAGGCCCTCGAGGCGGACGCCCGCGGCGCGCAGCGCCGGCGCGTACGGCAGGTACGGGGGCGCCAGCCAGGCGATGCGGCGCCCGGCCGCGGTCAGCGCCGCGAGGGCGGGAAGGACGATCTGCAGCTCACCGACGCCCTCGTCCGGGCACAGCACCTCGGCAAGGCCCCCGGCCGGCCAACCGCCTCCGGGCAGCTCGGCGTCCAGCGCCGCGAAGCCGGTCGGCGCGGCCGGCGGGCCGGCATCGCTGGAGGCGGTGACAGCGGCGCCGCGCCAGACGGACTGCCGCTGGAGGATTTCCGCGAGGGCAACCATGGATACTGTATATAAACACAGTATCCGGGGGTTTTCAAGCCCGGGCTATTGGCGCCCGCCGCGCAGCTGCTTCACCTGGGCCATGTAGGTGCCCATGAACTCGCGCCCGAACACCTTGTTGAAGTCGTCCTCGGCGTCGTGCGCGAGCTTCTGCTGGAAGACGGCGAACTGCTCCCAGAGCTTGGCCTTGCGGTTCAGCCCCAGGCCGCCGGCGCTCTTTTCCAGCTCGGCCTCCAGCGTCTTCGGGTCAAAGCGCTGGATCGCGCCGAGCAGCGCCGCGCGCATGCCGGCGAACAGCGCGACTTCGTGCGCGCGCAGGTCCTCGAAGGCATCGCCGACCGCCTGCACGGGATCGAGAAAGCCGCTGCCGCGGTCCCTGGTTTCCAGCAGGAACGCCATCGCCTCCTGCGGGTCGGACATCAGTTTCAGCGGGTTGTTGTCCTTCGAGGCGACCATGGTGCGATCTTCGGCGCGCAGCTCCTTTTTCGCCGTGGCGCGCGCCGCGAGCAGCGCCATCGCGCCTTCCACCGCCGCGCGCATGATCCTGCCCGACTGCTGCAGGAAGGCCTCGATGTCGGCGTCGGCGATTTCCTTCTCTTCCATCCCCGCCCCGGCAAGGAACGCCCGGACCGCCGCGCGCATGCTGGCGGCGCCGGAGGCCGCGGAGGCCGCGGGCGTGACGCTGGGTGCCGCCGGCGCGCCCGCGGGCGGGCGGCCGCCCACGTAGGTCGCCTCGTCGAAAACGTTGGCGGGCACCGGAGCCTGCTGCGCGGCGCCGATGAAGGTGGCCTCGGCGAACACGTCGGTCTTGTCCGCAGGCGGCGCGGCCCGCGCCGGAGGGGGCGGCGGTGGCGGTGGCGCTTTCGCCACCGCGGGCGCGGGCGCCGGCTCGGGCTCGTCGAACAGCCCCGGCTCCACGGGCGGCAGGTTGCTCGGGTCAAAAGCAGGCTCGTGCGATTCCGCGGCGTGCGCAGGCTCGACGGTCTCCACCGGAACGGTCTTTTCCGGCCGCGGAGGCGCCGCGCTGCTCTTGGGCACCTGCAGCATCGGATTGTTCGGCCGCGTGGTCTCCTCGACCTCCGAGGTCGGGAACACGGTGCGGCCCGTGCCGGGCGGGGCAAGCAGCTCGAGCTCGTACTCGCCCATCTCGAAGCGGTCGCCGGTGGCGAGGTCCACCTGGCTGCCCGGTCCCTGCCGCTTGCCGTTGATGAACACCGGGTTCACCTTGGAGATGACCGTCATGCGATAGGCGCCTTCGGCCTTCTCCTCCAGCTCGACGTGCACGCGCGAGACGTGCTTCTTCGGGTCCTCCAGGACCAGCGTGCATTCCTCGCCGCGGCCGATGGTGATCTTGTTCTGCGGCCAGCTCCGGCTCGCGATCATGTCGGAGCGGCTGCCGACCTTCTTCAGGATCTTGATGGACAGGGCCATGGGGGTCTCAGGCGCTGCGCCGCTCTACGGGGCGCTGGTGCCATTCGCCGTTCAGCATGGCACAGAACTGCTCTACCGCGGGCAGACGCTCGCAGAGCATCAGGCTGCGGCCGAAGAT
>JAYRND010000312.1:0-3246 GCA_041904885.1 Burkholderiales bacterium | reverse complement strand
GCTCACGCCGCTGATCATCATCGGCGGCAAGATTTTCGGCTGGTTCACTGCCACGGAGTCCGCCTGCATCGCGGTGCTCTACGCGGGCGTGCTGTCGATCCTCGTTTATCGCGAAATGGACCTGAAGGGACTGAACAGCGCGCTGCTCGACACCGGCAAGCTGGCCGGTATTGCCTTGTTCTGCGTCGGCACTGCCTCGGCGTTCGGCTGGCTGCTCGCCTACTACCAGATTCCCAAGGCGCTCCTCTCAGGTGTCTCGGCCTGGGGCATGGGCCTCACGGAAACCGGCTTCTTCGTCGCCTGCGTGTTTCTCGCGGTGGGCTGCTTTCTCGACGCGATTCCGGCGATCATCATCGTCGGCACCATCCTCGAGCCGATCGTCAGCGCCGCGGGCATGGACCCGGTGCACTTCGCGATCATCGGCATCGTGTCGCTCGCGTTCGGGCTCGTCACGCCCCCGTACGGACTGTGCCTGATGATTTCCTGCGCGGTGGCCGGCATCCGCGTCCGCGACGCGCTGAAGGATACGGTGATCATGCTGATTCCCATGCTGACAGTGCTGGCGATGGTGATCATGTGGCCGCAGGTATCGCTGTTCCTGCCGCGCCTCTTCCCGCCGGGCACGCTGTGAGATGAAGATCGCCGCCGTCAAGGCGCACAGCATCGCCAGCACGCTGGAGACGCCGTTCGCGTTTTCGCAGGGCTGGGTCAGACGCCGCGGGGCATGCATCGTCGAGATCCAGACCGACGCCGGGCTCACGGGCTGGGGCGAGGCGCTGTGCCAGGGATTGCAGCCACCTCAGCTCGCGGCAGCGGCGGTCGAGTCGGCGCTGGCGCCGTTGCTGCTGGGAGCCGATCCCCTGCAGATCGAGCCGCTCTGGCACCGCATGTACATGCACACGCGCGACTACGGCATGAAGGGAGCGGTGATTGCCGCAATCAGCGGCGTGGACATCGCGCTCTGGGACCTCGCGGGGAAGATCCTGGGCCAACCCGTCTGGCGCCTGCTGGGGGGCGCGCACCGGGAGCGCGTGCAGGTCTATGCGACCGGCTTTTACCGGATTGCGGGTCAGGGGGAGGCCGCGCGCCTCGCCGAGGAAGCGGTGCAGCGCGCCGCCGAGGGTTTCCGCCTGCTCAAGATCAAGCTCGGCTTCGGCATTGCCGATGACCTGGCCGTAATGCAGGCGGTCGCACGCGCGATCGACGGCAAGGGCGTGCGCATGATGATCGACACCAACCATGCGTACGGCGTTGCCGACGCAAAGCGCCTCGGGCGCTCGCTCGCGCCGCTCGATCTGCGCTGGTACGAGGAGCCGGTCGCCGCCGAGGACCTCGCCGGCTACCGGGAGCTGCGGGCCAGCCTCGACGTCCCGATCGCGGGCGGCGAGAACGAGTTCACCGTATTCGGATTCCGCAGCCTGCTGGAGGCGCGCGCCGTGGACATCGCGCAGCCCGATGTCTGCGCAGCCGGAGGATTCACCGCCTGCCGGCACATCGCCTCGCTGGCTCTCGCGCACGGAGTGCAGGTCAATCCGCACGTCTGGGGTTCGTCGGTCGGGCAGGCGGCCTCGCTGCACCTCGCCTGCGCATTGCCGGTGGCCAACCCTTCTCTGCACGCCGAGGAGCCGGTCTTCGAATACGACTGCTCCTCGCACCCGTTCCGCGAGCACCTGGTGAACCGGCCGCTGCGCCAGCGCGGCGGCTGGCTCGACCTGCCCGCGGGGCCGGGCCTCGGCATCGAGGTCGACCGCGGCGCGCTGGAGCGGTACCGTGCCTAGCGCGCCGGATCCGGAAAGGCTTTCCCTCAACACCGCGACCGTCAAGGTGCAGTGGACGCTGGCGCAGGCGATCGAAGGCTGCGCGCGCCACGGCATCCGCGGCATCGCGCCCTGGCGCGACAAGCTCGTCGAAATGGGCTTGAAGAAAGCCGTATCGCTCATCAAGGCACATGGCCTTACCGTGACCGGCCTGTGCCGCGGCGGATTTTTCACCGCGAAGAACTGGCTGGAGGACAACCGGCGCGCCATCGAGGAGGCGCACGAGCTCGAGGCCGATTGCCTGGTCTTGGTCGTTGGAGGGCTTCCCGAAGGCTCGAAAGACCTGGCCAAGAGCCGGGAAAGGGTCAAGGAATCCATCGCGATGATTCTTCCCGAAGCGCGCGCCGCCGGCGTGCCCCTCGCCATCGAGCCGCTGCACCCGATGCAGGCGGCGGACCGAGCCTGCATCAATACGCTCGAGCAGGCGCTCGACATCTGCGATGCCCTGGGCGAAGGGGTCGGCGTCGCGGTGGACGTCTACCACGTCTGGTGGGACCCGAAGCTGGAGGAGCAGATCGCGCGCGCAGGCAGGAAGCGGATTCTCGCCTATCACATTTGCGACTGGCGGGTGCTGACGCGCGACCTGCTCAACGACCGCGGGATGATGGGCGACGGGGTGATTGATCTAAAGAAGATCAGGACCTGGGTGGAAGCCGCCGGATATGCCGGCTTTCACGAAGTGGAGATCTTCTCCGAACTCGACTGGTGGAAGCGCGAAGCCGACGAAGTGCTGCGCACGGCGAAGGAGCGCTACCAGCGCTGCAGCTGAGCCCTCGCCGCTCAGGCGGACTTCGCCGGGTAATCCGTGGTCCGGCGCACGATGCCTTCGCGGTGCAGGCTTTGCTCGCGGCGCGTGAGCCACCAGCCGTACTGGCGCGGCCACCCCGCGAAATCCGGGTCGGCGCCCAGCTCTAGCGCCGCGTGCAGGGGCCAGTTCGGGTCGAAGAGGGCCTCGCGGCCGACGGCGATGAGATCGGCGCGTCCCGCCTGCAGCGCTTCCTCGGCCTGGCGCGCCGTGAGGATGAGGCCGACCGCCATCGTTTTCAGTCCCGTATCGCGGCGAACGCGCTCGGCGAAGGGCAGCTGGAAGCCAGGCACTCGACGCAGCAGCGTCTTCGTCGCCGCGGTGGCGGATCCGGAAATGCCGCCGGAGGAGCAGTCGACCACGTCCACGCCTGCCTTTGCCAGCTCGCGCGCGAACTCCACGGTGTCCTCGATGCTCCAGCCGCCTTCCACGTCGTCGACCGAGGAGCAGCGCGTGAAGAGCGGCTTGCCCGCCGGCCAGGCTGCGCGCACCGCCCGGGCCACTTCGAGCGGGAAACGCATCCGGTTCTCGAGGCTGCCGCCGTAGCGGTCGCTGCGCGCGTTGGAGACAGGCGACAGGAAGCTGTGCAGCAGGTAGCCGTGCGCCGAGTGCAGCTCGACGATG
>JAYRND010000311.1:0-1962 GCA_041904885.1 Burkholderiales bacterium | reverse complement strand
GCGAGCGGCAGCAGCTGCTCGATCACCGGCTCCTGCTTCATGGTGTTGATGAAGCGCGTGTAGGCGATCATCAGGCGGTCGAAGCGATCCTTGATGTAGCCGTCCAGCATCACCTTGATCGTGCCGACCAGCTTCTCCAGCTGCGGCTTGTCGCCGATCTGGATGGCGTGCGAGACGATGTTGGCGCCCAGCCGCTGCATGAAGCCGAAGCCCTTGTTGCCGATGCAGCAGACGTCGATTTCCTCGCCCTCGCCCTGCCAGGCCTTGTATTGCGCCAGCACCAGACGCAGCAGGTTGGTGTTCAGCCCGCCGCACAGCCCCTTGTCGGTGGTGATGACGATCACGCCGACGCGCTTCACCGAATCGCGGTGCACGAGGAACGGGTGCCGGTATTCCGGGTTGGCGTGGCTCATGTGCGCGGCGACGTTGCGGATCTTCTCGCCGTAGGGCCGCGCGGCGCGCATGCGCTCCTGCGCCCGCCTCATCTTGGAGGCGGCGACCATTTCCATCGCCTTGGTGATCTTGCGCGTGCTCTGCACGCTCTTGATCTTGGCGCGGATCTCTTTAGTGCCGGGCATGGCTTAGCGACTTAGTAGGAGCCGTTCTTCTTCCAGTCGGCGATCGCGTCCTTCAGGGCCTTCTCGTCTTCCGCCGCGAGGTCCTTCTTGTCCTCCAGGCGCTTGACCAGGTCGGCGTACTGGGCCTTCAGGTAGTCGCGCATCGAGCGCTCGGCGGCGAGCGCCTTGCCGACCTCGATGTCGTTGAAGAAGCCGTTGTTGACCGAGAACAGGGTCACCGCCATCTCCCAGACCTGCAGCGGCTGGTACTGCGGCTGCTTCATGAGCTCGGTCACCATCTTGCCGAGTTCCAGCTGCTTGCGGGTGGCCTCGTCCAGGTCGGAGGCGAACTGCGCGAAGGCCGCGAGCTCGCGGTATTGCGCGAGCGCCAGGCGCACGCCGCCGCCGGTGTCCTTCCTCTTCATCACCTTGGTCTGCGCCGCGCCGCCGACCCGCGACACCGAGATGCCGGCGTTGATGGCCGGCCGGATGCCGGCGTTGAAAAGGTCCGTCTCGAGGAAGATCTGCCCGTCGGTGATCGAGATCACGTTGGTCGGCACGAACGCGGTGACGTCCCCCGCCTGGGTCTCGATGACCGGCAGCGCGGTGAGCGATCCGGTCTTGCCCTTCACCGCGCCCTTGGTGAACTTCTCCACGTACTCCGGGTTCACCCGCGCCGCGCGCTCGAGCAGCCGGCTGTGCAGGTAGAACACGTCGCCCGGGTAGGCTTCGCGGCCCGGCGGCCGGCGCAGCAGCAGCGACACCTGCCGGTAGGCCCAGGCCTGCTTGGTCAGGTCGTCATAGATGATGAGCGCGTCCTGGCCGCGGTCGCGGAAGTATTCGCCCATGGTGCAGCCGGCGTAGGGGGCGATGTACTGCATGGCCGCGGACTCGGAAGCGGTGGCGACCACCACGATGGTGTAGGCCATCGCGCCGTGCTCCTCGAGCTTGCGCACCACGTTGGCGACCGTGGACGCCTTCTGCCCGATCGCGACGTAGACGCAGAACAGGTCCTTGCCCTTCTGGTTGATGATCGTGTCCACCGCCACCGCGGTCTTGCCGGTCTGGCGGTCGCCGATGATCAGCTCGCGCTGGCCGCGGCCGATCGGCACCATCGAGTCGATGGCCTTCAAGCCGGTCTGCACCGGCTGCGACACCGATTGCCGCGCGATCACGCCCGGCGCCACTTTCTCGATGACGTCGGTGAGCTTGGCGTTGATGGGGCCCTTGCCGTCGATCGGCGCGCCCAGCGAGTTGACGACGCGCCCGAGCAGTTCCGGGCCGATCGGCACCGAGAGGATCTTGCCGGTGCACTTGACCGTGTCGCCCTCGGTGATGTGCTCGTATTCGCCGAGGATCACCGCGCCAACCGAGTCGCGCTCCAGGTTCAGCGCCAAGCCGAAGG
>JAYRND010000310.1:0-2010 GCA_041904885.1 Burkholderiales bacterium | reverse complement strand
GGCCTGCGCGCGCGGCGAGAGCTTTCGCGCCACGGCGTCGGCGTAGGCGTAGCCGCCCAGCAGCACCAGCTGGAAGAACACCATGCAGACCGTCCAGACCGCGGCGTTGCCGCCGAACCAGGGCAGGATCTGCTTGGCGATGATCGGCTGCACCAGGAACAGCAGGAAGGCGCTGGTGAAGACGGTGGCGGCGAAGAGGAGCATCGGGATCCGGCGCAAAAGGCCCGGATTGTAAGGGGAAACTACGGGGACAGCGGGGGCTCGTCGATCGCGGCGGTCTGCTCGCGCAATTCCAGAATCCGGTCCTGCCAGTAGCGCGTGGTGCCGAACCAGGGGAAGGCGGCGGGGAAGGCCGGGTCTTCCCAGCGCCGGCCGATCCAGGCGGCGTAGTAGATGAGGCGCAGGGTGCGCAGCGGCTCGAGCAGGGCAAGCTCGGCGCGGTCGAAGTCCCGGAAGCGCTCGTAGCCGGCGAGGAGGGCCTTCAGCTGGCGCGCGGCGGTGTCGCGGTCGCCCGCGAGGAGCATCCACAGGTCCTGTGCCGCCGGGCCCATGCGCGCGTCGTCCAGGTCCACGAAATGCGGTCCCGCGTCGGTCCACAGGATATTGCCGACGTGGCAGTCGCCGTGCAGGCGAATCATCGAAGTGCCTTGAAAGAAAGGTCTTGCCCCTTCCAGCGCCTCCGCGGAGACCCCTGCCCATACCTCGCGCAGCTCCTCGGGAATCAGTCCTGAGTCCAGCAGCCAGTCGCGCGGCTCGGTGCCGAAGGTTTCAAGCGTCAGGGCGGGCCGGTGCCGGAAGCGGGCGGTCGCGCCCACCGCGTGGATGCGGCCGAGGAAGCGGCCGATCCACTCGAGCACCTTCTCGTCCTCCAGCTCCGGCGTGCGCCCGCCGCGGCGCGGGTACACCGCGAAGCGATAGGCCTTGAACTGATTCAGGGTCCGGTCGTTCCGGACCAGGGGTGCGATCACGGGAATCTCGCGGGCTTGCAGTTCCAGCGCGAAGTCGTGTTCTTCCCGGATCTGTGCGTCTGTCCAGCGCTCCGGGCGGTAGAACTTCGCCACGACATAGCTGTTGTCCTCCAGGCTGACCTGGTAGACGCGGTTCTCGTAGCTGTTGAGCGCCAACAGGCGGCCATCGCCGCGCAGGCCGACGCTTTCGAGGGCGTCGAGCACCACGTCCGGCGTCAGGCCCTGGTAAGGCTTGGAACTCACGCACGCATTCTAGGGCGCTTGACAGCCCGGCCGCGCCGGTTAATACTAAACCTTATGGTTAAGTATGAAGACAGCGCGCTCGACCGCGTGTTCGGCGCGCTCGCCGACCCGACGCGCCGCGGCGTGCTCGAGTCCCTTGCAGGCGGCAGCATGGCGGTGAGTGAGCTCGCGGCGCCCTCGGGAATGTCGCTGCCGGGGTTCCTGAAGCACCTGCGCGTGCTCGAGGACGCGGGGCTGATCGCGCGCGAGAAGGAGGGACGCGTCGTGAGCTGCGAGCTTTCGGCCGCGCCGATGAAGTCGGCCTCCGCCTGGATGTCCCGCTACGAGAAATTCTGGACCGAGAAGCTCGATTCGCTCGCCCGCTACCTTTACCAGCAGGAGGAATTGCAGACATGGAACAAGCAGCCCTCAAGGACAAGCCCTCGCTCACCCTCCACCGGAAATTCCCCGTCGCGCCGGAGAAAGTCTGGCGGGCGTGGACCGACCCGCAGGCGCTGAAGCGCTGGTTCGGCCCGGAGGGTCCCGAGCCGGTGTCGGTGGCCGAGATCGACCTGCGCGTGGGCGGCCGCTTTCGCCTCGTCTTCGGCGGCGAGGACGGGAACAAGCACGAGGCGGCCGGCGTCTACAGGGAGGTGGTGCCCAACCGCAAGCTCGTCTTCAGCTGGTGTTGGCCGCGCACGACGCCGGACCGGGTCTCGCAGATCACGATCCTGCTGCGGGCCGAGGGCGGCGGCACCGACATGGAGTTCCGCCACGAGCAGTTCTTCGACCAGGCCGCGCGCGACGGCCACGAGCGCGG
>JAYRND010000040.1:0-3144 GCA_041904885.1 Burkholderiales bacterium | reverse complement strand
GGTGTGGGACCTGTGGCGGTCGGTGACGCAGGACTTCTTCGGCACCGCGAGCTTTGCCGTCGTCGCCGGCGAGACCTATGCCCGCGGCCTGCGCCACTACCTCGAGGACGAGCTCGGCCTGCCGTGCCAGTTTGCCGTCGCGCGTCGTCCCGGCGCCAAGACCGACAACGCCGAGGTGCGCCGGATGGTGCGCGAGAAGACCCCGCTCGTGATGTTCGGTTCGTACAACGAGCGCATGTACCTCGCCGAGTGCGGCGGCGGGCACGGCCCGCGGTTGAGCTACATCCCGGCGTCGTTCCCTGGCGCCGTCGTGCGTCGCGCCATCGGCACGCCGTTCATGGGCTACGCCGGCGCCACCTATGTGCTGCAGGAGGTCTGCAACGCGCTGTTCGACGCGCTGTTCCACGTGCTGCCGCTGGCATCGGACCTCGACCGCGTCGAGGCCACGCCGTCGCGCCTCGAGGAGGCCGTGACCAGCCCGTGGGACGACGACGCGCAGCGCCTGCTCGACGAGATGGTGCGGGCGCAGCCGGTGCTCGTGCAGATCTCCGCGGCCAAGCGCCTGCGCGACCGCGCCGAGCGCGATGCGCGCCAGGCCGGCGAGGATCGCGTCACCGCCGAGCGCGTCGCCCGCGCGCGCGAGGCACTTCTGACAGGGGCCGTGGCGTGACGACGACGCGGCCCACCCCTGTCCTGGCACGCCGAAAGGCGGTTCGGGTAGACCCTGCCGCGCGGGCAAGCCGCGGTAACGGCCGTGAGGCCAATTGAGAGAAGGAACCCAGTTATGGCTGATGACAGAAAGGGCTCACTGTCCGGGTTGACCGAGCAGGAGGCACGCGAGTTTCACGGCATGTTCGTGACCAGCTTCATCGCATTCACGGTGATAGCGATCATCGCCCACGTGCTCGTGTGGAACTGGCGGCCCTGGCTCTAGGGCCGGTCCGTAGCTAGCGCTCTCAAGGAGCAAACCATGGCTGCTTCAACACTCGAGACCCGGGCCGGATCGGCCGTCGACACCCAGGTGTCGCCGATCGTGTTCTGCGTGGGATTCGCCGTGTTTCTGGTGATCGCCCTCGTCGCCCAGATGCTGACCATGCGATGGCGGACCTGGTTGCCAGGCGCCGAGGGCGAAGGATCGTTGATCGGCGGCGTCAAGTCGGCGGTCTACACCTTCATGTCCAACATTCCCTGACCAAGGAGAGACCGAACATGTGGAGATTGTGGTTGTTGTTCGATCCCAGAAGGGTGCTCATCGCGCTCTTCACCTTCCTCTTCGGGCTGGCTCTGCTGATCCATTTCATTCTGCTCAGCACAGACCGGTTCAACTGGCTCGACGGTGGCAAGAAGGCCAAGACCGCCGCGGTCCAGATGGACTCGACCCCGAAGACGGCCGCGATCCAGTTGCTGGATCAGAGCCCAAAGAGCTGATCGGCCGCCCCTCGCGGGGCGATCGACCGCTCGTTGTAGGACTGCAACCGGCCGGCCCGGCGGGCCTGGCTGGTTGCGAACGAATGCGTCACGGCGCAGGCATGGGCCTGCGCTCAACCGGGAGCCGGCCATGGCCATGCTCAGCTTCGAGAGGAAGTACCGCGTTCGCGGCGGCACGTTGATCGGCGGCGATCTGTTCGACTTCTGGGTCGGACCGTTCTACGTCGGATTCTTCGGCGTGACCAGCGCGTTCTTCTCCGTCCTGGGGACCGCCCTCATCGTGTGGGGCGCCGCGATGGGACCGACCTGGAACATCTGGCAGATCAGCATCGCGCCGCCCGACCTCAGTTGGGGCCTGCGCCTGGCGCCGCTGGCGCAGGGCGGGCTGTGGCAGCTGATCACGATCTGCGCGCTCGGAGCGTTCGTCTCGTGGGCGCTGCGCGAGGTCGAGATCTGCCGCAAGCTGGGCATGGGCCTGCACGTCCCCGCCGCCTTCAGCGTCGCGATCTTCGCCTACTTCACGCTGGTCGTGATCCGGCCGATGCTGCTCGGCGCCTGGGGCCACGGCTTTCCCTACGGAATCATGAGTCACCTGGACTGGGTGTCCAACACCGGCTACCAGTACCTGCACTTCCACTACAACCCGGCGCACATGCTCGCCGTGAGCTTCTTCTTCGCCACCTGCTTCGCGCTCGCGCTGCACGGGGGCCTGATCCTGTCGGCGACCAATCCGCCCGCCGGCGAGGCGGTGAAGGCGCCCGAGCACGAGAACACCTTCTTCCGCGACACGGTGGGCTACTCGATCGGCTCGCTGGGGATCCACCGTCTCGGCCTGTTCCTCGCCCTGTCGGCGGGCTTCTGGAGCGCCGTGTGCATCGTGATCAGCGGTCCGTTCTGGACCCGCGGCTGGCCGGAGTGGTGGGGTTGGTGGCTGAGCCTGCCGATCTGGCGCTAGCCCGGGCAGTCAAGACGCAAGAGAGGAGGGCCTCCCATGGCCGAATACCAGAACTTGTTCACCCGGGTGCAGGTGCATGCGCCCTCCTATGCCGGCGTGTCGCTGGCGCCTGACGAGGACAAGCGCGAGGGAACGCCCTGGCACGTCCACCTGCTGGGCCGCATCGGCGACGCGCAGCTCGGGCCGATCTACCTGGGCTGGCTCGGCGTGGTGTCGCTGGTCCTCGGCTTCGCCGCGTTCGAGATCATCGGCCTGAACATGCTCGCCTCGGTGAACTGGGACCCGATCCAGTTCGTTCGCCAGCTGCCCTGGCTGGCGCTGGACCCGCCGGCCGCCGAGTACGGGCTGAAGATCCCGCCGCTGGCCAGGGGCGGATGGTGGCTGATGGCGGGCTTCTGCCTCACGATGTCGCTGCTGCTGTGGTGGGCGCGCATGTACCGCCGGGCGCGTGCGCTCGGGCTTGGCACGCACGTCGCGTGGGCCTTCGCCGCGGCGATCTGGCTCTACCTGGTACTCGGCTTCATCCGGCCGCTGATGCTCGGCCACTGGAGCGAGGCGGTGCCCTTCGGCATCTTCCCGCACCTGGACTGGACGGCCGCCTTCTCGCTGCGCTACGGGAACCTCTTCTACAACCCGTTCCACATGCTGTCGATCGCCTTCCTCTACGGCTCGGCGCTGATCTTCGCGATGCACGGCGGCACCATCCTCGCCGTGACGCGCTTCGGCGGCGAACGCGAGATCGAGCAGATCGTCGATCGCGG
>JAYRND010000309.1:0-3318 GCA_041904885.1 Burkholderiales bacterium | reverse complement strand
GGCATCCGCGCGACGTCCATCCTGCCGGGCGAGGTGGCCACCCCGATCATGGAAAAGCGTCCGGTGCCGCCCTCTGCGGCGGAACGGGCGCGCATGGCGCAGCCGGAGGACTTCGGCAAGGCGATCCTGTTCGTCGCGACGATGCCGGCGCGCACCTGCGTGAATGAGTTGGTGATCGCGCCCACCTGGAATCGCTTTTACGTCGGCGGCCTGGAGGCGCCGAAGTAATCTCCCTGTTCTGGCGCGTCACCCTGCCGTTCCTGGCGGGGTATTTCGTTTCCTACGTCTACCGCTCGATCAACGCGATCATCGGGCCGGACCTGGCGCGCGAGTTCGGCTTGACGGCGGCGGGCCTGGGTCTCCTTTCGGGGATCTATTTCTTCGCCTTTGCCCTCTTCCAGCTGCCGCTCGGCGTACTGCTCGATCGTTACGGCCCGAGGCGCGTAAACGCGACCCTGCTGCTGATCGCCGCCGGCGGCGCGCTCTGGTTCGCGCTCGCGCGCTCGACGCTGGAGCTCACGGTCGCGCGCGCCGTGATCGGACTGGGCGTCTCGGGCGGACTGATGGCCTCGATGTCGGCGTTCGCGCTGTGGTATCCCCCTGAGCGCATCGCCACGCTGAACGGCATCGCCTTCGCCTCTGGCATGCTGGGCGCAATCGCGGCCACCGTGCCGCTCGAAATCGCGCTGCGCAGCTTCGGCTGGCGCGAGGTATTCCAGGGTATCGTCGCGCTCAATCTCGTGGTGTGCCTCGTACTGTTCCTGGCGGTTCCGGAGAAGGAGGGACGCAGGCGCGTCGGCTCCGTGCGCGAGCAGCTGCGCGAATTCGCCGGGCTCGCGCGCGATCCGGCGTTCTGGCGCGTGGCCCTGTGCATCGGCGCGAGCCAGCTCGCCGCGGTGTCGCTGGGCACGCTCTGGGTGGCGACCTGGCTGCGCGACGTGGCGGGCTACAGCCAGGCCGAGGTGGCGCGCGCGCTGCTCACGTTCAGCATCGCCATGATGGCCGGCTACCTTGGCTTTGGCCGCGCCGCGGACGGACTGGCACGCCGCGGCCGCAGCACGCTGCCGCTGCTCGCCGGCGGCGTCGCTATCGCGTCGGTCTGCCTTGGGCTGCTCGCACTCGGCGCGCGGGCCGGTGCGCTGGGGCTGTGGACCGTCTTCTTCCTCGCCTCGACCGGAGTGGTGCTGTCCTATTCGCTCTTTGCGCGCCGCTACCCAAAGGAGATGGCCGGACGCGTGAACACGGCGCTCAACGTATTCGTGTTCGTGGGCATGTTCAGCGGCCAATGGGCGGTCGGCGCCGTTCTCAACCTGTGGCCGCAGAGCGCCGCCGGCTACGCGCCGGACGGCTATACCTGGGCGCTCGCCATGCTGTGGGCGATCCAGTTCGGCGGACTCGCCTGGCTCTGGAGCGGGCGCGAGTCGCTCGAGAACCGGGCCGGCCAGCCCGCCCGATAGCTATTTCGGGTTGATTGCGCGGAAGGTGCCGATCGCCTTGGCGACCAGCTCGCCCTTCTCGTCGCGCGCCTCGCCCTCGCAGAAGATGGTGCTCTGGCCGGCCTTCATGACGCGTCCTTCCGCGCGCAGTATGCCGGTGGCCGTGCTGATGAACTGGGTGGAGAGGTCGATGGTCATGATCGAGCGCGGCGGGTTGAACAGGGTCCGCGCGGTCATCGACAGCGTGATGTCGAGCAGCGCGAGGATCGAGCCGCCGTGCGCGGTGCCCCAGCTGGTCATGAACTCGGGCCGGATCTTCATCGACAAGCGCGCTACTCCGCTCTCCAGCGCGTCGACCTTGATCCCGAGGTGCTCGGAGAACGGGATCTGCTTCGTGAACTCGAAGGTCTCGGGCGGGACGCCGCGAGCGCCGCTCATATCAGCATCGCCCCGCCGTCCACCACGATTGCCTGGCCGGTGATATGTCGGGAAGCTTCAGAGGCGAGCAGCACGGCCAGCCCTTTCAGGTCCTCGGGGCCGCCGAGGCGCCCGGTCGGCGTGCCTTTCAGCACCAGGTCGCCGGTGGCGCCCAGCATGACGTTGGTCATCGTCGAGGGGAAAAACCCGGGGCAGATCGCGTTCACGGTGATGCCGAAACGTCCCCATTCGGCCGCCAGCTGCTTGGTCATGCCGACCACGGCGTGCTTGGTGGCGTTGTAGGACACGGTCTTCACTACCGCCGGATCGCTGGCCATCAGGCCGGCCACCGAAGCGACGTTGACGATCCGGCCCCACTTCGCGGGGATCATCGCCTTGGTCGCCGCCAACTGCGCCAGCGTGAAGCCGCCGATCAGGTTGAGGCTGACCAGCTTGTCCCAGGCGGCGAGCGGATGCTCCTCCGCTGGCGCGGCCCAGACCGCGCCCGCGTTGTTGACCAGGATGTCGAGGCGGCCGAAATCCTTCAGGATCCGGTCGAACACCGCCGGAATGCCTTCGCGCTTGCCCAGGTCGCAGGCGTAGGCGCCGGCGGCGATTCCCTGCTTCGCCAGGTGCGCCACTGCGTGATCCAGCTCGTCCTGCTTGCGCGCCGTCAGCGCCAGCTTCGCGCCCATCTCGCCGAGCGCCTCGGCGATCTGCAGGCCGAGCCCGCGCGAGCCGCCGGTGACGATGGCGCAGCGGCCGCCCAGGTCGAAAAGCTTCTTGACACTCATGCGCGCTCCCCTAGTATGCAGGCCTCCATGGTAGCAACAGACAGGACCGCGCAAGGCGCGGTGCAGCGGCCGATTTACACGCGCGCGCAGCTCGAGCGGCTGATCGCGCCGAAATCCATCGCCATCGTCGGCGCCTCGCCGCGCGCCGGCTCCTTCGGCCTGCGCACGCTGGAAAACCTCGCGCATTTCCGCGGCGCGATCTGGCCGGTGAATGCGAAGTACGGGAAGATCGGCGAGCACGCCTGCTACCCGTCGCTTGCTGCGCTGCCGGGCAAGCCGGACCTGGTCGCGCTGGTGGTGCCGCGCGAAGGCGTGGAGGCGGCGCTCGGCGAGGCCGCGGCCGCCGGCGCGGGCGGCGTGGTCGTGTACGCCTCGGGCTACGGCGAGATGGAGCGCGACGAGGGAGCGGCCGAGCAGCGGCGCCTCGCCGCGCTCGTGCAGGCGGCGCGCATGCCGATGCTCGGCCCGAACTGCATGGGCCTGGTCAACCACGAGCTCGGGGTCGGCGTGAGCTTCATCCCCGAATACTCGAAGATGCCGCGTCGCATGGGGCCGATCGCCTTCGTCAGCCAGTCCGGCGCGCTCGGCTACTGCCTCGCGCAGGCGGCCGAGCGCGGCATGGGTTACCGCTATTTCTTCTCCGTCGGCAATTCCTGCGACGTCGATGTCGC
>JAYRND010000308.1:0-2064 GCA_041904885.1 Burkholderiales bacterium | reverse complement strand
TGCCGCTGCCGCGCACACGCAGGCGCTTCTTCGCGCCCGATTTCGTCTTCATCTTCGGCATGGTGCCGTTCCCTCGCTCTTTGCTGCCCACGGCGGTGCTCTCCGGCTTCGCGGCCGGGGAGGCTTGGACGGCGGGAATCGCCGGACCGGCCTCGGGCTTGTTCGGGTGATGTCCCTGCGGGTGCGGCTGCTTCTGCACCTGCGTCTTCTTCGGGGCCAGCAGCATCACCATCTGCCGGCCCTCGAGCTTCGGAAACTGCTCGACCTGCGAAACCGCCTCGAGGTCGGTCCGAATCCGTTCGAGCAGGCGCACCCCGAACTCCTGGTGCGCCATCTCGCGCCCCCGGAACCGCATCGTCACCTTGGCCTTGTCGCCTTCGGAAAGGAAGCGGGTCAGGTTGCGCAGCTTGATCTTGTAGTCGCCTTCGTCGGTCCCCGGCCGGAACTTCACTTCCTTGACCTGGATCTGCTTCAGCTTGAGCTTCGCCTCGTGCGCGCGCTTGCTCTCGCGGTACTTGAACTTGCCGTAGTCCATGATGCGGACCACGGGGGGCTCGGCGAGCGGCGCGATCTCGACCAGGTCGACCTCGGCCGCCTCGGCCTTCGCCAGGGCGTCGACGATGCTGACGATGCCGAGCTGCTCGCCCTCGAGACCCACGAGCCGCACCTGCGGGGCCGTGATTTCGCGATTGATGCGCTGATGCTTGTTGTCCAGTGGAAGATCTCCGCGTAGGAAAAAAAGGACCGTGCCCCGCAGCTGCAGGCGGCGCGCGTCGAGCGCTACCGCCGTGCCGCCACCTCGTCCTGGAGGCGCGCGATCAAGGCCTCGAGCGACATCGCGCCCAAGTCCTCGCCGCTGCGGGTGCGCACGGCCACCGTCTTCGCCTCCATCTCCTTGTCGCCGACGATCAGCTGGACCGGGAGCTTCTGGAGGCTATGTTCGCGGATTTTATAGGTAATTTTCTCGTTTCGCAAATCCGCCTGGACGCGGAAGCCGGCCGCCCTGAGCCGCGTGGCCACCTCCCGGGCGTAGGGAGCCTGCCGGTCGGTGATCGTCAGGACCACCGCCTGGACGGGCGCCAGCCAGGCCGGGAATGCACCAGCATGGTGCTCGATCAGGATGCCGATGAAGCGCTCCATCGACCCGACGATGGCCCGGTGCAGCATGACGGGCACCTGCCGGGTATTGTCCTCGGCGACGTACTCGGCGCCCAGGCGTCCCGGCATCTGGAAATCGACCTGCATCGTACCGACCTGCCAGCTCCGGCCGATCGAGTCCTTCAGGTGATACTCGATCTTGGGTCCGTAGAAGGCGCCTTCGCCGGGAAGCTCCTCCCACCGCGCGCCGCAGGCGCGGAGCGCCCCGCGCAGCGCATCCTCGGCCGCGTCCCACTGCTCGTCGCTGCCGATGCGCGGGGTGGGACGCAGGGCCAGCTTGACGGCGATGTCGGCGAAGCCGAAGTCCGAGTAGACCTTCAGCGCGAGGCGGTGGAAGGCCACGCACTCGTCCTCGATCTGCAGGGGGGTGCAGAAGATGTGGCCGTCGTCCTGCGTGAACGCGCGCACGCGCATGATCCCGTGCAGCGCGCCCGAGGGCTCGTTGCGGTGGCAGGCGCCGAACTCGCCATAGCGCAGCGGCAGGTCGCGGTAGCTCCTCAGGTCCGAGTTGAAGATCAGGATGTGACCCGGACAGTTCATCGGCTTGATCGCGAAGTCGCGCTTCTCCGACTCCGTCGTGAACATGTTGTCCTTGTAGTTCTGCCAGTGTCCCGACTTCTCCCAGAGCGAGCGGTCGAGGATCTGCGGCCCGCGCACCTCCTGGTAGCCGTTGTCCTGGTAGACGCGGCGCATGGTCTGCTCGACCTGCTGCCAGATCGACCAGCCCTTCGGGTGCCAGAACACCATGCCCGGCGCCTCGTCCTGCTGGTGGAAGAGGTCGAGCTGGCGTCCGAGCTTGCGGTGGTCGCGCTTCTCCGCCTCCTCGATGCGGGTGAGGTACGCGTCGAGGTCCTCCTTCTTCGCCCACGCGGTCCCGTAGATGCGCTGGAGCATCTCGTTGCGCGA
>JAYRND010000307.1:0-17330 GCA_041904885.1 Burkholderiales bacterium | reverse complement strand
TAGAGCGCCTGCAGCGCGATTTCTCGGGCGCGCCGGCGCGCCGCGCTCCTGGGGCTTTTCTTCAGCGCCGGCGGCATGTCATTTCCACCGCTGCGCAAGGTCCCGGCGCAGCTGCGCCATCTCGAGCGCGACCCGCACCGCCTCGGCGCCCTTGTCCCTGCGCGCGAGCGCCTGCTCCTCGGTGTCGGTGGTGAGGATGCCGTTGGCGACCGGCAGGCCGGTCTCCAGCGCGACGTCCATCAGGCCGCGCGCCGATTCGTTGGCCACCACCTCGAAGTGATAGGTGTCGCCGCGAATCACAGCGCCCAGCGCGACCAGCGCATCGAAGCGGCCCGATTGCGCGAGCCACTGCAGCGCGAGCGGAATCTCGAGCGCACCCGCGACGGCGACGAATTCCGCCGCGGCACCCGCCTTCTCGATTTCCGCGCGCGCCGATGCGAGCAGCGCGTTGCAGATTTCCTCGTTGAACCGGGAGTGGACGACCCCGATCCGGGGCGCAGTCATTTGCGCTCGGCGCCGGCAGGCGCGGCGGCATAGCCGGTGACCTCCAGCCCGAAGCCGGCCATGCTCGGCATCTTGCGCGGCACGGCCATCAGCCGCATCCGGCCGACGCCCAGGTCGCGGAGGATCTGCGCGCCGATGCCGTACGTGCGCAGGTCCATGCTGCGGCCGGGGCGCGCCGGCGACTGCCCGGTGAAGTGCGAATCGAGCTGCGCGCGCAGCGCCTCGTCTCCCTGCGAGCAGTTGAGCAGCACCAGCACGCCGCAACCGGCGCCGCGGATCCCGGTGAGCGCTTCGCCGATGCTCCACGCGTGCCCGCCCTTGGCCGAGTCGAGCAGGTCGAGCACCGAGAGAGGCTCGTGCACCCGCACCAGCGTCTCCTCCTGGCCCTGGATGGCGCCCAGCGTCAGGGCAAGGTGCGTCGCGCCGCTCGGCAGGTCGCGGTAGGCAATCAGGCGGAAGCGCCCCCACGGCGTCTCGATCTCGCGCTCCAGTCCGCGCTGTACCAGCGACTCGTTGCGGCTGCGGTATTCGATGAGGTCGGCGATGGTGCCGATCTTGAGCTTGTGCACGGCGGCGAACTCCAGCAGGTCGGGCAGGCGCGCCATGCTGCCGTCCTCGCGCATGATCTCGCACAGCACCGCGGCCGGCGTGAGTCCGGCGAGCCGCGCGAGGTCGCAGCAGGCCTCGGTGTGACCGGCGCGCACCAGCACGCCGCCATCCTGCGCGATCAGCGGGAACACGTGCCCCGGCTGGACGATGTCGATTGCTGTTGCGTTTTGCGAGCTGGCGACTTTTATGGTCAGGGCGCGATCATGGGCAGAGATGCCGGTGGCGATGCCCTCGGCCGCCTCGATCGACACGGTGAAATTGGTGCCGTGGCGCGAGCGGTTCTCGCTCACCATGGGCCTGAGGCCCAGGCGCGCCGCGTGCGCCTCGGTGACCGGCATGCAGATCAGGCCGCGGCCGTGCCGCGCGAGGAAGTTGACCTTCTCGGCGGAGACGAAGTCCGCGGCGAAGACGAGATCGCCCTCGTTCTCCCGGTCCTCGTCATCGACCAGCACCACGATGCTGCCCGCGCGCAGTTCGGCAACGATCTCCTCGATCGGGCTGATGGCGGTGACTTCGCGGCGCATGGAAGGATTATAGAAAGAAAAGGGGCCCGGAGGCCCCTTTCGACTGCTGCAGCGAGAGTGCGCTATTCCTGCGCTTCGCCCTCCGCCGCTTCGGCCGCGCCCAGGCGCTCGCGGATGCGCGCGCCCTTGCCCGAGCGCTCGCGCAGGTAGTAGAGCTTGGAGCGGCGCACTTCGCCCTTGCGCTTCACCTCGATGCCGGCGATCAGCGGCGAATAGGTCTGGAAGCTGCGCTCCACGCCCTCGCCCGAGGAGATCTTGCGCACGGTGAAGGCCGAGCGCAGGCCGCGGTTGCGCTTGGCGATCACCACGCCCTCGAACGCCTGCTCGCGCTTCTTGTCGCCCTCGACCACGTTCACGCGCACGATCACCGTGTCGCCCGGCGAAAAATCGGGGACCGACTTCTTCATGCGCTGCATCTCTTCCTGCTCGAGCTTTTGAATCATGTTCATCGTTCGTTCTCCTTGCACTGCCGCTGGAATTCCTCCAGCAATTCCTGCTCTTCCGCACTCAGGCGCCGCGCGGCGATCAGCTCGGGCCGGCGCAGCCACGTCCGCCCCAGCGCCTGCTGCAGCCGCCAGCGCCGGATGTTCTCGTGGTGCCCCGACAGCAGCACCTCCGGCACCCGCTCGCCCCGGTATTCCTCCGGGCGCGTGTACTGCGGGCAGTCCAGCAGCCCCTCGACGAAGGATTCCTCCGCCGCCGACTGCTCGTCGCCCAGCGCGCCGGGCAACTGGCGCACCACCGCGTCGATCACCGCCATCGCCGCGAGCTCCCCGCCCGAGAGCACGTAGTCCCCGAGCGACAGCTCCTCGTCCACCCGGCGCCGGATCAGCCTTTCATCCACGCCTTCGTACCGCCCGCACAGCAGCGTCACCGCCTGCCTGCCGGCCAGCTCCATCACTTTCACGTGATCGAGCCTGCGTCCCTGCGGCGACAGGTAGATCACGTTCCCGCCGCCAGCCTTCCTTGCCTCGTCCAGCGCCTGCTCCAGCGGCTCGGCCAGCATCACCATGCCGGGACCGCCGCCGTACGGACGGTCATCCACCGTCCGGTACTTGTCCTTTGTGAAATCGCGCGGATTCCACAGCCCGAGCGACCAGAGCCCGGATTCCAATGCCCGCCCGCTGATGCCACTCGCCGTCACCGCCGAGAACATCTCCGGAAAGAGCGTCACCACGTCGAAGCGGATCACCGGTCCGCTCCCCTGCTCTCAAGCCGACTGTTCACCGGTCGGCTCCCCTGCTGTCAAGCCGACTGTTCACCAGTCGGCTCCCCATTCAACCTCGATCCGCCGCTCCGGCAGATCCACTTTCTTCACCACCACGCCCTGTACCCAGGGCAGCAGGCGGGGCCTGTCGCCCGAGAGTTCCATCACGTCGTGCGCGCCGTTGGAGAACATCCCCTTCACGACGCCGAGCACCACGCCCTGCGCATTCACCACTTCCAGCCCCACGAGGTCGGACCAGTAGTACCGGCCTTCCCCGGGATCGGGCCGCGGGATCCGCACCGCCTTGCCCTTGAACTTGCGCGCCGCCTCCGGCGCCTCGATGCCCTCGAGCTTCGCGAGCACCGTTCCGGAGTGGACTTTCGCCGCCTCGACCCTGCGCTCGGTGCCGTCCAGCCACCAGGCCGGCTGCGCGGCGAGCAACTCCGGGTCGTCCACCACCACCTTCATCCAGCCGCGCACGCCGTAGGAGCCGGCGACGCGCCCGAACTCGATCAAATTCTCAGGCTGCTTTCTTGGCCTTGCCAAACTGCTTGACCAGGCGCGACACCGTAGGCGAGAGCTGCGCGCCCTTGCCCGCCCAGTGCTTGACGCGCTCGACGTTCACGCGCAGCGACTCGCGCCCCTCGGGCGCCTTCGGGTCGTAGAAGCCCAGGCTCTCGATGAAGCGGCCGCCGGCCGCGCGGCGCGAGTCGGCCACCACCACGTGGTAGAACGGCCGCTTGTTGGCGCCCGTGCGCGCCAGTCTGATGACTACCATTTCGGGGGTCCCCGCCTTGCGAAAAGGCGCGGATTATACGGGAAAAATCAGGCTTTTGGAAAGGTTTGCGCGGTCCGAGCCTGCCGCCGCTCAAGGCCTGTCCGACCGGTCCTTTTCCTGGTCGTTTTTCTTCGGCCAGAAAGCGTTCACGGCCCAGTAGCCGACCAGGAAGAAGACGACGGCTGCCAGCAGTTCGAGACCGCTCACTGCGGCGGGTCCCGGCGGCCCAGGCGCTTCTTCAGCAGCGCCCAACCGCCCACCACGACGCCGCCGACGATTACCCAGAGGAACTTGCCGAGCACCTTGAAAAGGCCGGTCTTCGCGGCGGCCGCGGCCGCGCCGCCCAGCACCAGCGCGCCCAGGCCGTACTCGGCCATCCGGTCGCCGGGCCGGAATTCGGCGTACTTCTCGCCGGCGCTGAAATCGAACCCCGCGAGCGCCGCGTTGAAGTCCTTCATGTCCTGCGCGAGCGTCTGCGGCGAGGAAACGAGAATCGCGCTCATCACGCCGCTCCTGCCCAGCAGCCGGCTGGTGTAGTTGACGTGCCCGCCGCCCTTTTCGTCGCGCAGCCGCATGCCCCACTCCAGCCTGCGGGTGCCCGTGTCGTAGTGCGGCGGCACGTGCCAGCCGTCCACATAGATGGGCGCCATGCCCAGGCGCTTGCGCTCCTCGTTGCCGGGGCCGTCGCTCTTCTTCAGCGCCTCGAGCAGCGCGTCGGGATCGATTTTCTCGTCGTCCTTCACGTAGCCGACAGGATCGAAGGAGAACACGGCGAACCAGTCCAGGCTCGCCGGCGCGAGCAGGTAGTGGCCCTCGCGCGGCGGGTTGCCCATCAGCTCCAGGAACCGCCGCGTGCCCTTGTCGTCGAGAAACACGTGGCCCGGCCCAATGCGGATCTTCGCGCGGCTGCCGATCGCGCCTTCGCCCGGGCCCTTCTGCCAGGCGAGCTGCTGCAGCTCTCGCGCGATCGCCTCGGGGTCGCGCTGCGCCTGCGCCGCCGCGCAGAGCAGCGCCAGGGCGAGCGCGAGGACGATCCGCGCCATGCCGCCGTCAGCGCATGCCGGGCAGCATGCCCTTCATGTTGCGCATCATGCGCTGCAGGTTGCCGCCCTTCATCATCTTCATCATCTGCTGCATCTGCTCGAACTGCTTGAGCAGGCGGTTGACGTCCTGCACCGGCACGCCGGCGCCCGCGGCGATGCGGCGCTTGCGGGTGGCCTTGATGATGTCGGGATGGGCGCGCTCGCCGGGCGTCATCGAGTTGATGATGCCCTCGATCCTGCGGAATTGCCGGTCGTCCTGCAGCTTCGCCGGGTCGATCTGGCCGGCGAGCTGCGCGGGCAGCTTGTCGATCATGGAGGCGATGCCGCCCATCTTGTTCATCTGCTGGATCTGCGCCTTGAAGTCCTCGAGGTCGAAGCCCTTGCCCTTCTTCACCTTCTCGGCGAGCTTTTGCGCCTGCTCGAGGTCGACCTGCTTGTGGGCCTCCTCGACCAGCGACAGGATGTCGCCCATGCCGAGGATGCGCGAAGCCATGCGCTCCGGATGAAAGGGCTCCAGGCCGCTCAGCTTTTCGCCCGTTCCCGCGAACTTGACCGGCTTGCCGGTCACATGTCGCACCGACAGCGCCGCGCCGCCGCGCGAGTCGCCGTCCAGCTTGGTGAGCACGATGCCGGTGAGCGGCAGGCGCTCGCTGAACGCGCGCGCCACCTTGACTGCGTCCTGGCCCTGCATCGCGTCGACCACGAACAGCGTCTCCGCGGGCCGGAGCGCGGCGTGCAGGGCGGCGATCTCCTGCATCATCGGCTCGTCGATTGCCAGGCGCCCGGCGGTGTCTACGATGACGATGTCATGGTAGTGGGTACGAGCGAATTGAATTGCATTTTTTGCTATCGCTTCAGGCTTTTCACCCACCTGAGAAGCAAAAAAATCCACCCCTGCCTGCCCTGCAACCGTCTTCAACTGCTCGATCGCGGCTGGCCGGTAGACGTCGCAGGAGGCGACCAGAACCTTCTTCTTCTGGTTGCGCAGGAACAGCGCGAGCTTTCCCACGGTGGTGGTCTTGCCCGAACCCTGCAGGCCCGCCATCAGGATCACCGCCGGCGGCGCAACGGCCAGATCGAGCGCGGCATTCGCCTCGCCCATGAGGCGCGTCAGCTCCGCGTGCACCACCCCGACCAGCGCCTGTCCCGGCGTGAGGCTGCCGACCACCTCGCGCCCGAGCGCCTTCGCGCGCACCGCGTCGATGAATTCCTTCACCACCGGCAGCGCGACGTCGGCTTCGAGCAGCGCGATGCGCACTTCGCGCAGCGCGTCCTGCACGTTTGCTTCGGTCAGACGCGCCTCGCCGCGGATCGTCTTGACGATCTTCGCGAGCCGCGTGGTCAGGTTATCGAGCATCGGGGTGCTAAACTGAAAGCGTGCCCGGCATTGTAATTCACGTCGTCGCGAGCGCGCTCTACGCCGCGCTCGCGCTGCACTTCTGGAATTCCCGTTGGCGCGCGACGACGCCGGCCGCGGGCGGGCTGCGAAGCTGGGAGCGCGCGGCGATCCTCGCGCCGCTCGCGCTGCACGGCTGGGTCCTCTACACGGAGATGTTCGCCAGCGCCGAGTTGCGCTTCGGCTTCGCCTACGCGCTCTCGGCGATGCTCTGGCTGACGGTGCTCTTCTACTGGCTGGAGAGCTTCGTCTACGACCTGGACGCCATGCAACCGCCGGCGCTCGCCCTCGCCGCGCTCAGCGTGCCGCTCACCGAGATGTTCCCGGGGCGCATCGGCGGGTCCTATGCCGCCTCGATGGAATTCCGCGTGCACCTGCTGCTCGCGATGCTTGCCTACAGCCTGTTCACGATCGCGATCCTGCACGCGCTGCTGATGGCGGTGGCCGAGCGCCGGCTGCACCGCAAGGACGGCGCGGCGCTGGGCGCGCTGCCGCCGCTGCTCACGCTGGAGCGGCTGCTGTTCCGCCTGATCGGCGCCGCGTTCGTGCTGCTCACGCTCACCCTCGCGACCGGGATCGCCTTCTCCGAGACCCTGTTCGGCCGCGCCATGCGCTTCGACCACAAGACGGTGTTCGGCGTCCTTTCCTGGATCACGTTCGGCGGCCTGCTCGCCGGGCGGGTGCTGTACGGCTGGCGCGGGCGCACCGCGTTGCGCTGGACGCTGACCGGCTTCGTGCTGCTGATCCTCGCCTACGTCGGCAGCCGCTTCGTGCTCGAAGTCGTACTCGCGCGCTAAACCGGCGTACCTGAACGGGGTCCACCCATGGAACTCGCGATCCTCGCCTGCCTCATCCTCCTCAACGGCCTGTTCGCGATGTCGGAGGTGGCGCTGCTCACGGCGCGCAAATCGCGCCTCGACACGCTCGCCGCGCGTGGCGACCGCCTGGCAGCCGCCGCCGCGCGGCTCGCCGCCGAGCCGACGCGCTTCCTGTCGACGATCCAGATCGGCATCACTTCGATCGGGCTGCTGAACGGCATCGTCGGCGACGCCCTCCTGTCCGGGCCGCTGGCCGACTGGCTGCATGCGCGCGGACTGGAGGCGAAACTGAGCGGCTACGCGGCCACCGGCTTGGTGGTCCTCGTGATCACCTACTTCTCGATCGTGCTGGGCGAGCTGGTGCCCAAGCGCCTGGGGCAGCACAACGCCGAAGGCATCGCGCGCCTGGTGGCCTGGCCGATGCGCGCGCTGGCGAAGGTTTCGGCGCCCTTCGTGCACCTGCTCTCGGCCTCGACCGACGCGGTGCTGCGGCCGCTGCTGCGGCTGCTGCGCATCCGGCCGCGGGAAGACGGCACGCAGCCGCTCAGCGCGGAGGAGATCCGCACCATCGTGCTCGAGTCCTCGCACGTGCTGCCGAACAAGCACCGCTCGATCCTGCTGAACCTGTTCGACATCGGCGAGATCTCGGTGCAGGACGTGATGGTGCCGCGCGCGCGGATCGAGGCGATCCGCCTGGACGACGAGCTGGACGTGATCGCGCGCCAGCTCGTCACCAGCTACCACCGCGAAGTGCCGGTGTTCCGCGGCAGCGGCGACGAGATCGCCGGCGTGCTCAACCTGCGCAAGGTGCTCGGCCTCGTCCACGCAGGCACGCTGGACCGCAAGGCGATCGAGGAGTTGCTGGAGGAGCCCTACTTCGTGCCCGCGGCGACGCCGGCGATCGCGCAGCTGCAGTATTTCCAGGAAAAGCGCGAGCGCATCGGCCTGGTGGTCGACGAATACGGCGAGCTGATGGGGCTGGTGACCCTCGAGGGCATCATGGAGGAGATCATCGGCAAGTTCACCACCTCGCTCCCCTCGGCCAGCCCGGCGCTCGCCTGGAACGCGGACGGCACGGCCACCGCGGACGGCGCGATGCCGGTGCGCGAGGTGAACCGCGTGCTGGGACTGTCGCTGCCGACCGACGGCCCGAAGACGCTCAACGGCCTGATCCTCGAGCAGCTGCAGGACATCCCGGAAGCGAACGTGTCGCTGAAGATCGCCGGGGTGGCGGTCGAGATCCTGAGCGCCCAGGGCCGCTCGGTGAAGTCAGTACGCCTGTTCCGGCCTCGCGAGGAGCCCTCCCGGGAAGCGACCTGAGGTGACTTTTTCCCATATTTGGCCAAGCCTTTGACTCGGCGCTAGAATCGGGATTCATTCCGGGGTTCCAGCTGGGGAGCGGCACATGGCGACGGCAGCGGCGGCGGCAAAGGGCGGCGCGAAGGAACTGACCTTCCTCTGGGAGGGCAAGGACAAGGCCGGCAAGGTCGTGCGCGGCGAAATGCGCGCGGCCGGCAAGAACATGGTGGAAGCCTCGCTGCGCCGGCAAGGCATCACCGTCGCCAACGTCAAGCAGCAGAAAAGAGGCGGCGGCGGCTCGGTCGGCGAGAAGGACGTGGCGCTGTTCACGCGCCAGATGGCGACCATGATGAAGGCCGGGGTACCGCTGCTGCAGGCATTCGACATCGTCGGCAAGGGCGCGACCAACCCCGCGGTCGCCCGGCTGCTGGGCGACATCAAGACCGAGGTCGAGACCGGTTCCTCGCTCGCGCAGGCGTTCCGAAAGTACCCGCTGCATTTCGACGCCCTCTATTGCAACCTGGTGGCCGCGGGCGAGGCCGCCGGCATTCTGGAAGCGCTGCTTGATCGCCTGGCGATCTACAAGGAAAAGACGCTCGCCATCAAGTCGAAGATCAAGTCGGCGCTCTTCTACCCGGTGTCGATCATCGTGGTCGCCATCGTCATCACCGCGGTGATCATGATTTTCGTGATCCCGGCGTTCAAGAACGTGTTCTCCAGCTTCGGCGCGGACCTGCCGGCGCCGACGCTGGTAGTGATGGCGATCTCGGACTGGACGGTGGCCAACTGGTACATCCTCTTCCCGGCCCTCGGCGCGGGCGTTTGGGGATTCATGGAGGCCTGGAAGCGCTCGCTGGCGGTGCAGATCTTCATGGACCGCCTGAGCCTGAAGGTGCCGATCTTCGGCCCGCTGCTCACGAAGGCGGCGATCGCGCGCTGGACGCGCACGCTGTCGACGATGTTCTCGGCCGGCGTGCCGCTGGTGGAGGCGCTCGACTCGGTCGGCGGCGCCTCGGGAAACTACATCTACCTGCAGGCGACCATCAAAATCAAGAGCGAGGTCTCCACCGGCACCGCGCTGACCGTGGCGATGCAGAACTCGAACGTGTTCCCGTCGATGGTGATCCAGATGTGCCTGATCGGCGAGGAAACCGGCGCGCTCGACGCCATGCTGGGCAAGGTCGCGGACTTCTACGAGCAGGAAGTGGACGACGCGGTCGAGGCCCTGTCCTCCCTCATGGAGCCGATCATCATGGTGGTGCTCGGCACGCTGATCGGCGGCATGGTGATTGCGATGTACCTGCCGATCTTCAAGCTGGGCGGCGCCGTCTAGACGCCGTTGTCGATGTCGGACCTGGGCTGGTTCCTCCAGCCCGCCGTCTTTCCGTGGCTCGCTTTCGGCCTCGGGTTGTGCGTCGGCTCGTTCCTGAACGTGGTCATCCACCGCCTGCCGAAGATGATGGAGCGCGACTGGCGCGCCGACTGCGCGGAGCTTGCCGGCCAGAAACTTCCCGAAGAAGGACCCTACAACCTGTTCGTGCCCCGCTCGTCGTGCCCAGGGTGCCGGCGCAGCATCAAGGCCATCGAGAACGTCCCGGTCCTCAGCTGGCTGGCGCTGCGCGGAAAATGCGCTGGTTGCGGCATGCGGATCAGCGCGCGCTATCCGCTGGTCGAGTTGCTGGCCGGTGCGGGCGCGGCGTGGTCGGCATGGCATTTCGGCTTCGGCGCCGCGGCGCTGGGGGCGATGCTGTTCCTCTGGTGCACGATCGCACTGGCGTTCATCGACCATGAGACCGGCTACCTGCCCGACGACATCACGCTGCCGCTGCTCTGGGCGGGGCTGCTGCTGAACGTCGCAGGCACGTTCGCCCCGCTGCCGGAAGCGGTGATCGGCGCCGCCGCGGGCTACCTGACGCTGTGGGCGATCAACGGCGCGTTCCGCCTGGTGCGCGGCATCGACGGCATGGGCTACGGCGACTTCAAGATGACCGCTGCCGTGGGCGCGTTCGTCGGCTGGAAGTACCTGTTCCTGGTGATCCTGCTCTCCTCCTGCGTCGGACTCGCCTTCGGCCTGCTGCAGATGGTCGCCGCGCGGCGCGGCTGGGACGCCGCGTTCCGCTTCCATTTCGGGCCGTACATCGCGATCGCGGGCGTGGCAGCGCTGCTGTGGGGGCCGGCGATCCTCGCCGTCGTTCCCGCGCTGCGTCCCTTCTGATGCCGCTGGTGGTCGGCCTGACGGGCGGCATCGGCAGCGGCAAGAGCGCCGCCGCGGACGAGTTCGCGCGCCTGGGCGCAGCGGTGGTGGACACCGACGCCATCGCGCACGAACTCACCGGACCGGGCGGACAGGCGATGGCCGAAATCAGGCGCTTGTTCGGGGACGAATATGTTTCAGCATTCAATGCGCTCAACCGGGAAAAGATGCGCGAGCTTGTATTTCGCGACCCCGCCCAGAGAAAGCGCCTCGAAGCGCTGCTGCACCCCATGATCCGCGCCGAGTCGCAGCGCCGGATCGCGGCCGCGATCGATGGCCGCACCGCCCCCTACGTCGTGCTCGTGGTGCCGCTGCTGGTCGAATCCGCGGACTACCGCGAGCGCGTGGGGCGGGTTCTGGTGGTGGACTGCCCGGAGGATCTCCAGGTGGCGCGCGTGCGGCAGCGCAGCGCACTCAGTGAAGACGCGGTCCGCCGGATCATAGCGTCCCAGATCCAGAGGGAAAGCCGGCTCGCGGCGGCCGACGACGTAATCGACAATTCGGGCACCATTGCCGCAATGCAGCAACGGGTGCGCGCACTGCACGAAAAGTACGTCGCGCTGGCCGCTGCTTAGAAGTCAATTTGTGTTGTGCGCGTAAATCACTCAGAATCCGGGCAATTTCGCCCTGCGGCGAGGCGCGTTTGGCTGTCATCACGTATGAGTACCCCCTCAACGAGCGCATCCGGACCCTGCTGCGTCTGGAGGATCTGTTCGAGCGCTCGCGCCATTTCATCGCCCGCACCGACCCGCTTGACCATCACGTCGCGCTGCTGACGCTGTTCGAGATCCTCGAGGTGGCCGGGCGCGCCGACCTCAAGTCCGACCTGTTGCAGGAACTGGAACGCCAGAAGCAGGTGCTGCTTTCCTTCCGCAACAATCCCGACATCTCCGAGGAAGCGCTGACGGGCGTGCTGCGCGACATCGAGCACGCGGCGGCCGCCCTCTTCTCAATGACCGGCCGCATCGGCCAGTACCTGCGCGAGAACGAGTGGCTGATGTCGATCAAGCAGCGCACCGGGATCCCGGGCGGCGCCTGCGAGTTCGACCTGCCCTCCTACCACTACTGGCTGCACCGGCCGGCCGAGGAACGCATCGGGCAGCTTGCCGCCTGGACCAGCCCGCTCTATCCGCTGCGCGACGGGACCGCGATCATCCTGCGGATCCTGCGAGAATCGGGCAAGCCGCAGAGCCTGAGCGCGCCGCTCGGCACCTTCCAGCAGATGCTCGGCGGCAAGACCGCGCAGATGCTGCGCGTTCGCCTGGAGCCGGGCCTGCCCTGCGTGCCCGAAATCAGCGCCAACAAGTATGTGCTCAACATCCGTTTCCTCGCGCAGAACGGCGAAGAAGCGCGCGCCAAGACCGCCGACTGGGACGTCGGCTTCGAGCTGACTTTCTGTAATCTCTAAGTCCGATCCTCGCTGCCCCGGTTCGCGGGCCGGGTTATCCTCTGCCGAGTATGCGATCCGTTCCGTGCCCCCGTTGCGGCGTGCAGGCGCCCTATGCGCCGGACAACCGCTGGCGGCCCTTCTGCAGCGAGCGCTGCCGCAGCATCGATCTGGGTAACTGGGCCGCCGAGGCCTATCGCGTGCCGGTGCCGGCGGAGCCCCCCCCAGACGCCGAGCCCGGAGAGCCGAAGCCGTGAGCGCGAAGGATCCCGATCCCCTGGAACTCGACGCGGAAACCGAAGGTTGGGGCGAGCCGGCCTCGCGCCTTCGCGAGGCGCTGGCGAAGGACGAGCTCGCGCTGTACTGCCAGCCGGTCGCCACTCTCTCGGGCGAATTGCGATTTCCCATGGCCGAAGTGCTGATCCGCCTGCACGAGGAAGAGAAGGCGATGCTCCCGCCAGGAGAGTTCCTGCCCGCATTCGAGCACTACGGCCTGATGCCCGACCTGGACCGCTGGGTGCTGCGCAAGGTTCTCGAGCACCTTGCGCGCGGTTCGCGCATGGAACGCTTCGCGATCAATGTCTCCAGCCAGACGCTGAAGGACGCTTCCTTCGCGAAAGCGGTGGCCGTTGAGCTGGTGGGGGCAGGCGTGCCGGGCAAGGCGGTGCTGTTCGAGGTCAACGAGCCTGACACGTTGTCGAACATCGACGCCTGCGTGCGCTTCGCCACCGGCGTGCGCACCATCGGCTGCAGCGTGTCGGTGTCGGGCTTCGGCCGCCGCTCGGCGAGCTTCACGGCGCTGAAGACGCTGCGTCCGGACTTCGTCAAGGTGGACGGCGTGATCGTTCGCAAGCTCCTTGCCGCGCCGGCCGCCGAGGCGAAGCTCAAGGCGATCCTGCGGGTGGGCGAGGTGATGGGCTTCCAGGTGGTCGCCGAGATGGTCGAGGAACAGGCCATCTTCACGCGCCTGAAGGAGCTGGGCGTCGCCTACGCGCAGGGCTTCGGCATCCGGCCGCCGCACCCCATCGACCAGCTCGCGCGCTAACGCGCGGGCGCGTTCCTGCCGGTCAGCGCCAGCTGCCGCGGATCATCGCCAGGCCGTGCGCGCCTGCGCGGCGCGCGTCGTCCAGGTCCTCCGGCGCGAGGCCGCCGATCGCGTAGACCGGGATCGAGGCACCTTCGGCGATGCGCCGGAAGCCCTCCCAGCCCAGCGTGGGCGCGCCCGGGTGCGTGGAAGTCGGCTTGACCGGACCCAGCACCACGAAGTCCAGGCCGATGGCCATCGCGTGGCCCAGCTCTTCCACCGTGTGGCAGGAAGCGGCGACGAGCGCGCTGTCCGGGCGCGCGCGCAGCGTCATGAGCGCCTCGGCGGTCAGGTGGATGCCGTCGGCCGCGGGACCGCTGTTGACCAGCACCCGCGCGCCGTACTGGCGCGCCATGCTGGTGACCACGTAGATCAGGCGCGAGCGCTCCCAGTGGCTCCTGTCCCGCACCTGCACGAGGCGCAGGCCGCCCTTCATGCGCGCTTCCACCCGCGCGAGCTGCTCGGCCGCCCCCAGCGCCTGGGCGTCGGTGATCGCGTACTCGAGGGGCAGCGAGAGCGCGGCCAGCACCGGCGCGTTCGCGGGCAGCATCGGCGAGGCTATGCGCTCGCCCAGGCGCTGCCAGACGAAGGCCTGGCTCTCGCGCGGGTGCGGCTCGCCGCGCCACTGCGACACGCGGAAGAAATTGAGCCGCACGGTGGCGTGCTCGTAGACGTGCACGCGCGTGATCCACGGGTATGCGGTGAGCACGTCGATGCCGAGCTCCTCACGCAGCTCGCGCGCGAGCGCGTGCTCGGGCGCCTCGCCCTCCTCGACCTTGCCGCCCGGGAACTCCCACCAGCCGGCGTAGACCTTGCCGGCGGGGCGCTGCGCGAGCAGGAAAGCCCCGTCGGCGCGCTCGATCACCGCCGCGGCAACCTCGACCACCCGCGCCACGCTACTTTTTCTTGGCGTGCTTGCCGGCCCAGTCCCTGGCGAACTGGTAGGCGACGCGCCCGCTGCGCGAGCCGCGCTGCAGCGACCACTGCAGCGCCTCCTCCCTCGATTGCTCTATTTCCTTCTTCGAGCAGGAAAAGCAGCTCAGCCAGTGAGCAACGATCTCCAGGTACTCGTCCTGGTCGAACGGGTAGAACGACACCCACAGGCCGAAGCGCTCGGAGAGCGAGATCTTCTCCTCCACCGTCTCGCCGGGATGGATCTCGTCGCCGACGTACTTGGTGTCCAGGTTTTCCTGCATGTACTCGGGCATCAGGTGGCGGCGGTTGGAGGTCGCGTAGATGAGCAGGTTCTCGGAGGTGGTCGAGATCGAGCCGTCCAGCGCGACCTTGAGCGCGATGTAGCCTTCTTCCGCGCCGTGGAAGGTCAGGTCGTCGCAGAAGAGCAGGAAACGCTCGGGCCGGTTGGCGACCAGATCGGTGATCGCGGGCAGGTCGGCGAGGTCGCTCTTCTCGACCTCGATCAGGCGCAGTCCGCGGCCGTGGTACTTGTTGAGCAGGCCCTTGACGATCGAGCTCTTGCCGGTGCCGCGCGCCCCGGTGAGAAGCACGTTGTTGGCCGGCTTGCCCTCGAGGAACTGGCGCGTGTTCTGCTCGACCTTGGCGATCTGCGCGTCGATGCCTCGCAAATCCGAGAGCTTCATGCGGTGCACGTGCCGCACCGGCTGCAGCCAGCCCGAGCCGCCGCCTTTTCCTCCGCTACCGCGGCGCCAGCGGAAAGCGATGCTCGCCTTCCAGTCGGTCGGCGGCGGCGGCGGCGGCAGGATCTGCTCGAGCCGCTCCAGGATCTGCTGCAGTTCCTTGCTCATGTGCGGTATTCGGCGTTGATTTTCACGTAGTCGAACGACAGGTCGCAAGTCCATACCGTCGCCGCCGCCCTGCCGCGGTTGAGTACCACCCGCACGGTGAACTCCGGTTTCGCCATGGCTTTCAGCGCCGGCTCTTCCCGGTACGACGGGTGCCGCGCCCCGCCCTTCGCGACGGCGACATCGTCCAGAAAGACGTCGACCTTCCCGGTATCGAGGTCCTTCACCCCCGCGTTGCCGATCGCCGCGAGGATCCGCCCGAGATTCGGGTCGGAAGCGAAGAACGCCGTTTTCACCAGCGGCGAGTGCGCGATCGCGTAGGCGATTTTCCGGCACTCGGCCTCGCCGCGGCCGCGCTCGACCGCCACCGTGACGAACTTGGTCGCGCCCTCGCCGTCGCGGATGATCGCCTGGGCCAGTTGCTGGGCCACCTGGGTTATGGCTTCTTCCAGCTTTGAAAGGTCCTTGCCAGAAGAAGCGGAAGGGCCGTTCCCCGTAGCAATGAGCATGAACGAATCGTTGGTCGAGGTGTCGCCGTCGACCGTCACGCAATTGAAAGACCTGTCCGCCGCCGCCTTCACCAGCCCATTCAGGCGCGCGCCCGGAACTTTCGCGTCGGTCGCGACAAAACCCAGCATGGTGGCCATGTCGGGCCGGATCATGCCGGCGCCCTTGGCGATTCCCGTCACCGTCGCATCGCCGCCGGAGAGCTTCACCTTGCGCGAGAACGCTTTCGGCACCGTGTCGGTGGTCATGATCGCCTCGGCGGCATCCAGCCAGCTCGCCCCGCCCGCAATCGTCTGGGGCAGGCCGGCGATGATGCGTTCCACCGGCAGCGGCTCCATGATGACACCGGTGGAGAAGGGAAGAATTTGCTGTGGCTTGCACTTCAGAAGTCCGGCGAGCGAGCCGCAAACACGCAAAGCCCTGGCCAACCCGTCCTTGCCGGTACCCGCATTTGCGTTTCCCGTATTCACGACGAGCGCGCGCACCGGGTTCTTCAGGTGCTTCCTCGCCAGCAGTACGGGCGCCGCGCAGAAGCGGTTCCTCGTGAACACGCCGGCCACCTTCGCACCCTCCGCCAGGTGCAGGACCAGGAGGTCCTTGCGGCCGGGCTTGCGGATTCCCGCCTTCGCCACCCCGAGGCTGACACCACGCACCGCGTGCAGCGACGCCGGATCGGGAGGCGGCAGGTTGACGGCCATGCGCTCTTGCTACGCGAGCTTGCCGTGGCAGTGCTTGTATTTCTTCCCCGACCCGCAGGGGCAGGGCTCGTTGCGGCCGACCTTCTGCCCGGCGCGCGCCGGCTGCGGCTTGCGGGCGGGCGCGGCCGGCTGCTCGCCGTCGGCCAGGGGCTCGGCCGGCGCGCCGTCGATCGCCTCCTCGTAGCTCGCGTGCTGCAGGCGCACGTTTTCCACATGCGGCTTGTCGTCGATCGGGGGCGCTTCCTGCATCGGCTTGAGCTGCAGGAGCATCAGGTACTTCGTGACCTCGAGCTTGACCGACTCGAGCATGGCGCCGAAGAGCTCGAACGCCTCGCGCTTGTACTCCTGCTTCGGGTTCTTCTGCGCGTAGCCGCGCAGGTGGATGCCCTGCCGCAGGTGGTCGAGCGCGGCCAGGTGCTCCCGGTAGTGCGAGTCGAGGACCTGCAGCATCAGGTAGCGCTCGTTCTGGCGGAGCCAGGTGCGGACCGCCTCGCGAAGCTCCTCGTTGCCGGCTTCCGGCGCCGGGATCTTCGCCTCGTAGGCCCGCCCTGCCAGTTCGACGATGCGCGCAAGCAGCTCGGCGTCGCCGAGCTCGGGCTCCTTCTCCAGCCAGGCCCGCGCCGGCGCCTCCAGGCCGAGCTCGGCCTTGAGCGCCGACTCCAGTCCGGCGACGTCCCATTGTTCCTCGACGCTGTCCTCGGGGACATGCTGGCGGAAGATGTCGGTGACCACGCCCGCGCGCAGGTCCGCGATGCGCGCGGTCACGTCGGCCGATTCGAGCAGCTCGTTGCGCAGCGAGTAGATGGTCTTCCTCTGGTCGTTGGCGACGTCGTCGTACTCCAGCAGCTGCTTGCGGATGTCGAAGTTCCGCGCTTCGACTTTTCTTTGCGCACTCTCGATCGAGCGCGTCACCATGGCGTGCTCGATCGCCTCGCCCTCGGGCATTTTCAGCATCACCATGATCCGGTTGATGCGGTCGCCGGCGAAGATGCGCAGCAGCGGGTCCTCCAGCGCCATGAAGAAGCGCGAGCTGCCCGGGTCGCCCTGGCGGCCGGAGCGGCCGCGCAGCTGGTTGTCGACGCGCCGCGACTCGTGGCGCTCGGTGCCGATGATGTGCAGGCCGCCGGCGGCGATCACCTGGTCGTGCAGCGCCTGCCATTCACCTCGAAGATTCTGAATTCTTTTTTGTTTTTCATTGGAATCCAAATTCTGATCAGCTTCGACGAAATCGCATTGTTTCTCGACGTTGCCGCCGAGCACGATGTCGGTGCCGCGGCCCGCCATGTTGGTGGCGATGGTTACCATGTGCGGCCTGCCCGCCTGCGCGACCACGTGAGCCTCGCGCTCATGCTGCTTGGCGTTCAGCACCTCGTGCGCGATGCCTTCCTGCTTGAGGATGCCCGAGAGCAGCTCCGATGCCTCGATCGAGGCCGTGCCCACCAGCACCGGCTGGTCGCGGCCG
>JAYRND010000306.1:0-6914 GCA_041904885.1 Burkholderiales bacterium | reverse complement strand
TCCAGGCCGATATCTGGGTGCGCTTCCAGCGCATGCAGGGGCACGAAGTGCTTTTTGTCGGCGCGGACGACGCGCACGGCGCGCCGATCATGCTGGCGGCGGAGAAGGCGGGCAAATCGCCCGAGGAGTTCGTCGCGGCAATCGCGCGCGACCGCGGGAAGTATCTCGACGGCTTTCACATCGAGTACGACAACTGGCATTCGACGCACTCGCCCGAGAACACCGCGCTCTCGCAGGACATCTTCCGCAGGCTCAAGGGGAAGGGCCTCGTCTATACCAAGCCCGTGGAGCAGTTTTTCGACCCGGTGAAGGGCATGTACCTCGCCGATCGCTACGTGAAGGGCGAGTGCCCGAACTGCGGCGCGAAGGACCAGTACGGCGACGCCTGCGAGAACTGCAGCACGGTGTACTCGGCGACGGCGCTGAAGAACCCGTACTCCACGCTCTCGGGCGCGAAGCCCGAGCTGCGCACCTCGGAGCACTACTTCTTCCGGCTCTCCGATCCGAAGTGCAAGGACTTCATCCGCCAGTGGCTCGAAGTGCCGGGCCGCGTGCAGCCGCAAGTGTTCAACAAGGCCGTGGAATGGCTCGACGGCGAGGGCGACAAGGCGCTGGGCGACTGGGACATCTCGCGCGACCCGCCCTACTTCGGCATCCGCGTGCCCGACATCGCCGAGGAGAAATACCTCTACGTCTGGCTGGACGCGCCGATCGGCTACCTGGCCAGCCTGCAGAACTACTGCGGCAAGAAGGGCCTCGACTGGCGCAAGGTGCTCGAGACGCACGAGCAGATCCACTTCATCGGCAAGGACATCATCTACTTCCACACCCTGTTCTGGCCCGCCATGCTGCATTTCGCCGGCGCGCCCTACAAGGTGCCCGACCACGTCTACGTGCACGGCTTCATTCAGGTCTCGGGCGAGAAGATGTCCAAGTCGCGCGGCACCGGCATCGACCCGCTGCGCTACCTCGAGCTCGGCATGAACCCGGAATGGCTGCGCTACTACATCGCGGCCAAGCTCAACGCCGCCGTCGAGGACATCGACTTCAACCCCGAGGACTTCGTCGCGCGCGTCAACAGCGACCTGGTGGGCAAGTACATCAACATCGCCAGCCGCGCGGCGGGCTTCCTCGCCAAGCGCTTCGGCGGCAAGCCGGCGCCGCGAATGGCCAGCCCGCTGCTCGAGCGCGTGCGGGTCGCGGCGCCCGAGATCGCGCGCTGGTACGAGGAGCGCGAGTTCGGCAAGGCCCTGCGGCGCACGATGGAGCTGGCGGACGAGGTCAACGCCTTCGTCGACGCGGAAAAGCCCTGGGACCTCGCCAAGGCCGCCGACAAGGCCGCGCGGCTGCACGAAGTCTGCACCGTGAGCCTGGAAGCTTTCCGCATGCTCACGCTGTACCTCAAACCCGTGCTGCCGCGCTTGGCCGCACGGGCCGAGCAGTTCCTCGGGCTGCCCGAGCAGGCCTGGGCGGACGTGGCGCGCCCGCTCTCGCCCGAGCGCGCCATCGGCGCCTACCAGCACCTCATGACGCGCGTCGAGGAAAAGCAGCTCGACGCCCTTTTCAACATCGAATCCGTGCCGCAGGCGAGCGCGCCGCAGCGGCACGCGGAGAAGCAGCAGCACGCAACGAAGGAGCCCGCCGTGAGCGAAGGGACGATTTCAATCGACGATTTCAACAAGCTCGACCTGCGAGTGGCGAGGATCGCCAAGGCGGAGCACGTCGACGGTGCGGACAAGCTGCTCAAGCTCACGCTCGAGGTCGGCGAGCTGGGTACGCGCACCGTGTTCGCCGGCATCAAGTCCGCATACGCGCCGGAGAAGCTGGAGGGACAGCTGGCGGTGCTGATCGCCAACCTCGCGCCGCGCAAGATGAAGTTCGGTGTCTCCGAAGGCATGGTGCTGGCCGCTTCCGGGGAGGGGCCGGGCGTCTACCTCATCGCGCCGGATTCCGGGGCCCAGCCCGGCATGCGGGTCAAATGAGATTTACATTATAATGCCATTGTAATACCATGCGGCTTCCCTCCCGGGAGGCCGCATGGAGAACAAGACCGCCCGCTTCACCGTCCTGCTCGACCCGCGCAAGAAGCGCATCTTCGAGGAAATCTGCGCCGCGCAGGACCGCACGCCGTCGCAGGTCGTGCGCCAGCTCATCCGCGAATACGTGGTCGCCAACGCAGGCGACCGCGAGCTGCCGCCCTGGCTGCTCAAGGCCGCGGCCGGCAAGCGCCCGCGGTCCTGAGCGCTCGCGCAGCGTGAACGTCCTCGCCACGCCACTGCACGACGTCCTCGCGCTCGCCTGCGCCTGGCTGGCGATCGGCGCGCTCGGCCTGGTGCGGCCGACGAGCGTCGCATGGGCGACGCGCGTCCTGTACCCGGCAGGCGCGGTCGCTGGCCTCGCGCTCGCCGTGTCCGCGCTGGCCGCGATCTTCCAGCCGGTGGCGGAAGCGATCCTTCCACTCGGCCTGCCCGACCTGCCGTTCCACGCGCGCCTCGATTCGCTCTCGGCGTTTTTCCTGCTGCTGCTGGGCGCCGTCGCCGCGGGCGTGTCCGTGTATGCGGGGGGCTATTTCCGCCAGCCCCGGGGCACGGCCCCCGGGCTGCTCTGCCTCTACTACCACGTGTTCCTCGCCAGCATGGCGCTGGTGATGGTCGCCGACGACGCCTATTTCTTCATGGTGGCCTGGGAGACGATGGCGCTGTCGTCGTTCTTCCTCGTCACCAGCGACCACGAGCACGAGGAGATCCGGCGCGCGGGCTTCCTCTACCTGCTGATCGCGCACCTGGGCGCGATCGCGATCCTGCTCAGCTTCGGCGCGCTGCAGGCGGGCGCGGGCGACTACACCTTCGCGCACATGCGCGCGCTGCAGCCTTCGGCGGGCTGGGCGACCGCGGCGTTCCTGCTCGCGCTGGCCGGCTTTGGAGCCAAGGCGGGCCTCGTGCCGTTGCACGTCTGGCTGCCGGAAGCGCATCCGGCGGCGCCCTCGCCCGTGTCGGCGCTGCTCTCGGCGGTGATGCTGAAGACCGCGGTCTACGGGCTGATGCGCGTGACGCTGGACCTGATCGGCTCGCCGCAGTGGTGGTGGGGGGTGATCGCGCTCACGCTCGGCCTGGTTTCGGCGCTGGGCGGCATCGTCTTCGCCGCCGTGCAGACCGACATGAAGCGCCTGCTCGCCTATTCCTCGATCGAGAATATCGGCCTCGTATTCGCCGGCTTCGGCCTGGCGCTCCTCTTCCACGGCTTCGGCATGGGCGCGCTCGCCGCGCTCGCGCTCACCGCCACGCTCTATCACTGCCTGAACCACGCCTGCTACAAGAGCCTGCTGTTCCTGTGCACGGGCTCGGTGCTGCACGCGACGCAGGAGCGCTCGCTCGGGCGCCTGGGCGGGCTCATCCGCCGCATGCCGTGGGTGGCCTGGTGCGCGCTCATCGGCACCATCGCCATCGCCGGCCTGCCGCCCTCCAATGGCTTCGCCTCGGAGTGGCTGCTGCTGCAGGCCTTCCTGTTCACCCCGGGCCTGCCGCACGGCTACCTCAACATGCTGGTTCCGGTCGCCGCCGCCCTGGTCGCGCTCGTCTCCGCCCTCTCGGGCTACGTGATGGTCAAGTTCTACGGCGTGGTGTTCCTCGGCCAGCACCGCGAGCCGCGCCTGGCCGACGCCCACGAGGCGGGCCCCTGGGAGCGCACGGGACTGGCCTGGCTGGCGGCCGCCTGCGTGGTGCTCGGCCTGGTGCCGGTCACCATGATCGGGCTGATCGAGCCGATCACGCGCGAACTCACCGGCCACGCCATCGGCGGCCTCGCGCAGGGCTGGCTGTTCCTTGCGCCGATCAACGCCGAGCGCGCGAGCTACAGCCCGGTGCTGGTGTTTGCGGTGACCGGGCTGCTGGTGGCGACCGCCTGGCTGTCGGTGCGACTTTTTTACCACGGCCGCGCGCGGCGGGGACCGGCCTGGGACTGCGGCTTCCCTGCGCAGGACGCGCGCATGCAGGACACCGCCGAGGGCTTCGGCCAGCCGGTGCGCCACGTCTTCGAGCCGTTCTTCCGCCTGCAGCAGCAGGCGCCCACCCCGGACGATCCGCGCCCCCGCTACCGCGAGTCGGCCGAGGACCGCCTGTGGTACTGGATCTACCTGCCGGTGGCGCGCGCGGTCGACTGGCTCACCGGCCTGGTCACGGTGCTGCAGCGCGGCCGCATCTCGGTCTACCTCGCCTACAGCTTCGCGACGCTGCTCGCGCTGCTGCTGTTCATCCGATGACCAGCCTCTCGGGCCTCGCCGCGCAGTTCACGGAGATCGCGCTCGCGGTGCTGCTCGCGCCCCTGCTCACCGGCTGGGTCAACCAGTGCCGCGCCTGGCTGCAGTCGAAGAGCGCGCCGCCGCTGCTGCAGCCCTACCGAACGCTGGCGAAGCTGTTCCAGAAGGACGTTGTGCTCGCGCACGGCGCCTCGCCGCTGTTCCGCTTCGCCCCCTACCTCATCTTCGGCAGCCTGTGCTCGGCCGCGGCGATCGTGCCGACGCTCGGCACCGACCTGCCGCTGAACGCCGCCGCGGACGCCATCGCGCTCGTGGGCCTGCTCGCGCTCGCCCGCCTGTTCATCGCGCTCGCCGGCATGGACGTGGGCACCGCCTTCGGCACGCTCGGCGCGCGCCGCGAGATGCTGGTCGGCTTCCTCGCCGAGCCGGCGCTGCTGATGGTGCTGTTCACCGCCTCGCTGATCTCGAACTCGACCTCGCTGACCACCATCGTCGAGACCCTCGCGCACAAGGAGCTGGTCATCTACCCGAGCATGGCCTTCGCGGGCGTCGCCTTCACCATGGTCTCGCTCGCCGAGAACGCGCGAATCCCGGTCGATAACCCGGCGACCCATTTGGAACTCACCATGATCCACGAGGCGATGGTGCTGGAGTACTCCGGCCGGCACCTGGCGATGATCGAGTGGGCGGCGAGCCTCAAGCTCTTCGTCTACTCCTGCATCGGCCTCGCGCTGTTCTTCCCCTGGGGCATCGCCGAGGGCGGCGACTGGCAGGGCATCGTGCTCGCGCTGCCGGTGCTCTTCGCCAAGCTCGCCGCGGGCGGCGCCCTGCTCGCGCTGATCGAGATGGTGTCGGCCAAGATGCGCATCTTCCGCGCGCCGGAGTTCCTCGGCACCGCGTTCCTGCTGGCGGTGCTGTCGATGCTCGTGCACGTGCTCCTGGAGCGCTGAGATGCTGCAGCACTACGGCCCCCAGCTGGTCAACCTGCTCGCGGCGACGATGCTGCTGCTCGCCTTCGCGATGCTCTCGCAGCGGCGCATCCTCTCGCTGATCAACCTGTTCGCCGCGCAGGGCTTCACGCTGTTCCTGTCGACCGCCCTGGTGGCCTGGATCACGGGCCAGCCGCACCTGTACGGCTCGGCCGCGCTCACGCTCGCGCTCAAGGTCTTCGCGCTGCCCTGGATCCTGCACCGCCTGATCCGGCGCCTGAACGTGAAGTGGGACACCGAGACGCTGATCAACATCCCGACCACGATGCTGATCGGCATCGTGCTGGTGATCCTCGCCTTCAACCTGGCGCTGCCGATCTCGCAGCTGGCCGGCACCGTGACCAAGGCGACGCTCGGCATCGCGCTCGCCTGCGCGCTGCTCTCCTTCCTGATGATGATCACGCGCTCCAAGGCGGTGCCGCAGGTGATCGGCTTCCTGGCGATGGAGAACGCGCTGTTCTTCGCCGCCACGGGCGCCGTCTACGGCATGCCGATGGTGATCGAGCTGGGCATCGCGCTCGACGTGCTGGTCGGCATGCTGATCCTGGGCGTGTTCTTCTTCCAGATCCGCGAGCGCTTCGACTCGCTCGACACGCGCCACCTCGAGAAGCTGAGGGAGCACTGATGCCCGCATTGATGCCCGCGGAGATGCTCCTGCTCCTTGCCAGCCCGCTCGCCGGCGGCCTCGTGCTCGCGCTCTTGGGCCACCGGCCGCGCGCAGCCGAGGTGAACGCCGCTTTCAGCATGCTCACTTTCGCCGCGGCCGCGGCGCTGGTCGCGCGCGTCGTCGCCGACGGCCCCTTCGAGGCCCTCGAGCGGCAGTTCTTCGTCGACTCGCTGAACGTGTTCCTGGTCGCGCTGACTGCGTTTGTCGGCATGACCACGGCGCTCTTTTCGCGCCCCTACATGCGCATCGAGCGCAGCCACGGCCGCGTCTCGGACGGCGGCATGCGCCTGTACCACAGCATGTACCAGATGTTCAGCTTCACGATGCTGCTGGTGCTCACCACCAACAACCTCGGCATCATGTGGGTGGCGATGGAGGCGGCGACGCTGACCACGGTGCTGCTCGTCGCCCTGTACCGCACGCACGCCTCGCTGGAGGCGGCGTGGAAATACTTCATCCTCTGCGGCGTCGGCATCGCACAGGCGCTGCTCGGCACGATCCTCGTCTATTTCGCCTCGGAGAAGATCCTCGGCGCCGGCGCCGGCGCGCTGCTCTGGACGCAGCTCGACGCGGTCAAGGGCCAGCTCGAGCCGGTGGTGATGTCGATCGCGTTCGTGTTCCTGCTGGTGGGCTACGGCACCAAGGTGGGCCTGGTGCCGCTGCACAACTGGCTGCCCGACGCGCACGCCGAGGGTCCCACCCCCGTGTCGGCGGTGCTCTCCGGGCTGCTGCTCAACGTGGCTCTGTACGCGCTCATCCGCTTCAAGGTGATCACCGACGGTGCGCTCGAGCGCCCGTTCGCAAGCCAGCTGCTGATTGGCTTCGGGCTCCTGTCGGTGGCGGTCGCGGCGCTTTTCCTCTCTCGCCAGCGCGATATCAAGCGCATGTTCGCGTACTCGTCGGTCGAGCACATGGGCCTGGTCACGTTCGCCTTCGGCCTGGGCGGCCCGGTGGCGAGCTTCGCGGGGCTGCTGCACATGACCATGCACTCGCTCACCAAGAG
>JAYRND010000305.1:0-1977 GCA_041904885.1 Burkholderiales bacterium | reverse complement strand
CGAATCGGCAAATCCCGGGGCAGGCGGTCGGCGCTGCAGGCGTGCAGCACGCGCTTGACCAGGCGGTCTTCGAGCGAATGGAAGCTGATCACCGCCAGGCGCCCGCCCGCGGCCAGCCGCCCGATCGCCTGCGGCAGCATCAGCGCGACCTCCTCAAGCTCCCGATTGACGAGAATCCGTAGAGCCTGAAAGGTGCGCGTCGCCGGATCCTTGCCTGCCTCCCGCCGTGTTTGCCGGCTCCGGACCGCTGCAGCCACGATCGAGGCAAGTTGCTCGGTGCGGCGGATCGGCTCGCGTGCCCGAGCATCAACAATCGCCTTTGCAACCTGTTTAGCAAACCGTTCTTCGCCATAGCCGCCGATCGCCTCCCGGATTTGTTGTTCTGTGGCGCTAGCCAGCCAGTCGGCGGCGCTTTGGCCGCGGCTGGTGTCCATGCGCATGTCGAGCGGTCCGTCCTGCCGAAAGGAGAAGCCCCGCGACGCGTCTTCCAGCTGCGGCGAGGAGACGCCCAGGTCGGCGAGCACCCCTTGCACCCTGTCCACTCCCGAGCGCGCAAGTAGCGGATCGAGTACCCGCCCGAGCTCGCCGAAGCTCGCGTGCACGATGTGGAAGCGAGGGTCCGCGATGGCGCGGGCGGATTCGACGGCCTGCGGATCGCGGTCGAGCGCGATCAGCCTGCCGGCGGGCCCCAGTTTCTCGAGGATGGCGCGGCTGTGCCCGCCCCGGCCGAAGGTCGCGTCCACGTAGATGCCGTCGCGCCTCTCTCCGGCATCGACGGCGAGCGCCGCCAGGCTCTCGGCGAGAAGGACCGGGCGATGCTGAGAGGGAGCTTCGAGCGTCGAGGTGCCCATCGGCGCCGCCCGCCGTCACAGCGAGAAGTCCTCCATGCCCGGCGGCGGCGTGCCGGAGGATGCGAGCGCGGCGCCGAGCTTCGCGCTCCACACGCCCGCGTCCCACAGCTCGAAGTAATGGCCCTGCCCGACCAGCATCGCCTCGCGCTCGAGCCTGGCGTGCAAGCGCAGGCCGCTCGAGAGGAGCACGCGGCCGGAGGCGTCGGGCGCGATGTGCTCCTCGAAGCCGAGCAGCAGGCGCTTCCACCAGCTCGCCTGCGGATGGAAGCTGGGAAACTTCTCGACCTGCGCTCGCACGCGCTCCCAGGCGGACTCCGGGTAGACGAGCGCGCAGCCGTCCGGGTGCGCGCTGAGCACGAGCGTGCGGCTCCCGGCGAGCAGCGAGTCGCGGTGCCGCGTAGGAATGGCGAGCCGTCCCTTCGCGTCCAGCGTGAGGACAGTTGCGCCGTGGAACGTGGATCCCGACCCGCTCACCCTTGCTCGCCTCCTCCACTCGGAACGGTTAAATCCTGGAATGCGGCATTTTTAAGCCACTTTTTTCTACGTTTTCCCACTTTAATCTGAAAAACCAGCCAGGGTCAAGCGAGCCGGGCGGATTTCCTCAGCCGAGACAATTACTTAGCTGCGTTATTGGAGACACTTTCTGGATTTTAATTATTAATATAAATCAATGAGATACAAAATCTACTCAAAGTGACTTCTCACGAACATGCGGGAAGCTGCCGGAAACGGCCCGGAAAGGCCCTGGGGGATAATTCGCCGCCCATGATCGACAAAATCTTCTCCTCCGCCGAGGCGGCGCTCGCCGACATCCCCGACGGCGCGACGGTGATGATCGGCGGCTTCGGCAACGCGGGCATGCCCGCGCAGCTCATCGACTGCCTGATCGCGCAGGGCGCGCGCGAGCTCACCATCGTCAACAACAACGCGGGCAACGCCGACGCCGGGCTCGCGGCGCTGATCGGCGCGGGCCGCGTGCGCAAGATCCTCTGCTCGTTTCCGCGCCAGGCCGACTCCTGGCACTTCGACCGGCTCTACCGCGCCGGCAAGATCGAGCTCGAGCTGGTGCCGCAGGGCACGCTCGCCGAGCGCATCCGCGCCGCGGGCGCGGGCATCGGCGCGTTCT
>JAYRND010000304.1:0-2563 GCA_041904885.1 Burkholderiales bacterium | reverse complement strand
CGGCCCGAATATCACGCCGCACGCTACCGCAGGGATCGGGCGCTGGACGGAAGCGGATTTCATTCGCGCCGTTCGAGAGGGCGTGCGTCCGGATGGCGCGCACTATTTTCCGGCGTTTCCCTATCCGTCGTTCACGCAGATCAGCGACGGAGACCTGCGCGACCTGTGGGCCTATCTGCGATCTGTGCCTCCCAGTTCCCGCGCGAACCGGGCACACGATCTGAAGTTCCCCTTCGGTTGGCGATTTCTGGTCACGGGTTGGAAATGGCTCTTTTTCACTCCGGGTCCCATCACTGCGGATCCAGGCCGCAGCGCAGAAGTCAACCGAGGAGCCTATCTCGTCCGCGCGCTTGGCCACTGCGGCGAATGCCACACCCCTCGAAATCTGCTCGGGGGCCCCAGCGGGGACCGCTTTCTCGCCGGCACGCGCAAGGGCCCCGAGGGCAAAAGCGCGCCGAACCTGACGCCGACGCGACTGAAGAACTGGAGCGACGCAGATTTGCGGACCTTGCTGACGACAGGCTTCCTGCCGGACGGCGACGTGGTGGCTGAAACGATGGGCGAGGTGATCCGCAACACGACGGGGAAGCTCACGCCCCAGGACCTTGCCGCAATGATTGCCTATCTGCGAACCGTTCCGCCCCAGCCGGAAGAACGCGACTAGCGGATGGGTGGAATAAACGGGGCAGGCGGCCTGTTTACTTTGCGAACTGGGGGGAGCGTATGCCCCGATTTTCTTGTCATGTCCTCATAACTGAAAGGGAGTTAACGATGAGATTACTAGCGAGTATCGGGGTTACCGCGGCGCTCTTTGCCGGCGTCTCGTTCGAAGCCCTCGCCCAAGCCAAGCCCGACGTGCTGGTCAAGCAACGCCAGGCGGCGATGACGCTGCAGGCGAAGTACCTGGGCCCGATCGGCGCGATGCTCAAAGGCGCAGTCCCGTACAACGCGGATGTGGTTGCGGTGAACGCGACCTATCTCGAGAATTTGTCGAGGATGCCGTGGGACGGATTTGTCGCCGCCACGCAGGGCGAGAAAAGCAAGACGAAGCCCGCCGCCTACACGGACCCCAAGTTCAAGGCAGCAGCGGAAGCGCTGGAAGCGGCGGCAGTCAAGCTGGGAGCCGCGGCGCGCGCCAAGGATGAAGCGGGCGTGCGAGCTTCATTCGGGGCCGTCGCCAAGGCCTGCGGCAGCTGCCACGACGACTTCCGCGAGAAGTAAGCCACCTGCGCGTTGCCTGCGAGGGCCCCGCGGCGCGCCGCGGGGCCTTTGCGCTTCTTGACGGAATACCGGCGCGGGTAGACTGTTATTCCCTGTGAACGACGCAGATGCGATCGTCGAGCTGATCCCGCGCTTGCGGCGGTACGCGCGTGCGCTTGCCGGCGAGCGCGGCACGGCGGACGACCTGGTGCAGGACACGCTCGAGCGCGCATGGTCGAAGCTGCATTTGTACCGGCGCGGGACGGATCTGCGGGCCTGGCTGTTTACGGTCATGCACAACGTCTACGTAAATCAATTGCGGGCTGCGCGGCCGGCCGCGCAGCTCGACGAGGAAATGCCGGAGCTGGCGCTGCCGGTGCCGGAGACCGACGCGCTGGCCCTGCGCGACCTCGATGCGGCGATCCGGCGGCTGCCGGCGGAGCAGCGCGAGGTGCTGCTGCTGGTGGCGCTCGAGGAGCTCAGCTACGAGAAGGCCGCGGGCGTGCTGGGCATCCCGATCGGAACGGTGATGTCGCGGCTCGCGCGTGCCAGGGAAAAGCTGCGGGCAATGCTCTCGGGGCTGCCGCCCCCGGGAGGGAAGCAATTGAAGATCGTGAAATGAGGGATGGACAAGATCGACAAACCGCTGGATGACCCTGAAATGAAGTCGCTCTCGCAGGGGCTGCACCAGCTCTACGACCCGGTGCTCGATGAGTCGGTGCCCGAGCGCCTGCGCGCGCGTCCCGGCAGCTGGCGGGTGACCGCGATCGCGGCCGGCTGGGTCGCGCTGGGACTGGCTGCCGGCGGCCTGGCGGGCTGGAATCTGCATGCCTGGCGCGCTGCAGCCGCGCCGCAGGCCCAGGCCGAGGTGCCGGGATTCGTCAAGCGCGCGGCGGTCGCGCACGCCGTCTATTCGCCGGAAGTTCGCCATCCCGTGGAAGTGGGCGCAGACCAGGAACAGCACCTCGTCGCCTGGTTGTCCAAGCGCCTGGGCGCGCCGCTGCGCGCGCCCAAGCTCGAAGGCGTCGGCCTGGGCTACGCGCTCGTCGGCGGCCGGCTGCTGCCGGGCGAGAACGGGCCGGTAGCGCACTTCATGTACCAGTGCAAGGAAGGCAAGCGCCTGACGCTCTACGTGCGCAACAACGCAGTCGGCAACAACGAGACCGCGTTCCGCTACGCCGCCGAGGGCAACGTGAGGGTGTTCTACTGGATCGACCGCAAGCTCGGCTACGCGATTTCGTCTGCCGACATCTCGCGCGAGGACCTGCTCGCAGTCGCCGACGCGGTCTACCGGCAGCTCAATCCCTAGGCCGGCCGCACTACGTAGCCGCCCGACTTCTCGTCGGGCTCCAGCTTGATGAGG
>JAYRND010000303.1:0-4892 GCA_041904885.1 Burkholderiales bacterium | reverse complement strand
CCGGTAGCGGCCCTCGTAACCCAGCGCGAGGCAGGCATAGAAGAACTCGAGCAGGTCGAGATTGGCCGTTGCGTCTGCCGAGTGCCGCTCCAGCAGCTCGAAGAACCTCTCGCCCCCCTCGGCCGCCCAGTCGGCCCCCCAAGGAGTGGACGCCGCCGACTCATTCACCAGCGCTTCCAGCGCGAAGCGGGCCGCCGCGACCGCCTCGTCCCCGCTTCCCGCGGCCCGGGCCGCAGTCTCGAACGCATCGATGCGCTCGCGCAAGCTCGCCCGCAGCGCCTGAGGATCGGGATGATGGAGCGTTTGGCGGATCTGCGCGACAGCGGCGAGCACCGGGTTCGCGGCCGCCACCAGCGGATTGAGCCCGCCAAGGTCGCCAATATCCGCGGCCATCGGCGCACCGGCCGCCACGGGCGCGGCAGGCAGCGCCGGCGCGTCGGCGTCGCGCTTTCGCCCAGGGGTCGGAATGGCGATGGTCGCCTCAGGATCCGGCTCTCCGGCCGCAGGCATGAGGACGGTCGCGTCGTCTTCGACCCTCGCCGCCGGGATCATCACCGTCGCGTCGGAATCCTCCCGCGGAACCGGTGAGGGAATCATCACCGTCGCGTCGTCATCCGGCGCGGCGGCCGGGATCATCACCGTGGCATCGTCCTCCGGCGGGCGCTTCACGCCCCCGGCCGGGATCATCACGGTCGCGTCGGGATCAGCTCCGTCCTTGGAGCGCTCGCTCATCCGGTTTCCATGTCAGGGCCCTCGCAGGACGGGCAGGCCCCCGATTTTACGGCCTAGCGCTTCCCTGCCGTCTCTATCGTCTCGCCGAGCTTGCGCGCGGTCTCGTACCACTGCAGCGATTCCGCGTAGTCGCGCGAAATGCCGGTGATGCCCTTGTCGTAGATTTCGCCCAGGCGCTTCGCCGCCTTGCCGTTGCCGTTTCGCGCCAGCGAGCGGTAAATCTTGACAGCAGCGCGCGGATCGCTCGCCTCCATGCCCTGCGCCTTCTCGAACATGTCCACAGCTGTCGGTAACGCCGGGGTGCTGGCGGGCGCAGTCGCAACGTCGGTCTTGGTCGCTCCAGCGCTCGAATCGGGAATGCTCGCCGAGGATTGCGGTGCCGAAGCAACCTGCACGTTCTTCGAGGCCGCGCGAGCCGTCTGGCGCGCGAGCCGGTCTTCTTCCTCCCGCTCGCGTTCCGAGCGCGTCTTGGCTTTCGGCGGCTCGGCGGCCTTGGCAACCGGTTCCGGCGCCTTGGTGGCGACGGGCTCAGTCCCTTTCGCGACCGGCTCGGGCGCCTTGGTAACCGGCTCAGGCGCCTTTGCCACGGGTTCGGGCGCCTTCGTTTCCGTCGCCTTCGCGCTCTTCGCTTTCTCGGCGGCCTCCTGGGCCTTCTTGCGCGCATCGGCCGCAGCCGCTTCGCGTGCCTTCACCGCCTCCGCCTGCTTGTTCGCCTCCGCCTCCGCACGCTTCGCCGCTTCCTGCGCTTCCTTGATCTTCGCCTGGTCGCCGGACTTGATCGCCTCGAGCTCCCGCCTCTTTGCATCCTCGAGATCCTTCAACGATTTCTGCTGTGCCGCCTGCGCGACTTTCAGCTCCTCGGCCGCCTTGGTCGCCGTCTCCAGCGCCGCGGTGAGCGCGGCCTGCTTCTCCAGGCTTGCCTTATTGAAGTAGTACCAGGCGCCACCGCCCACTCCAGCGATCGCGATGATCACGCCGGCGACGATGTGGACCGGCATCTTCGCCTTGGGCGCTTCGGCGAGCTTCTTCTTCAGCTCGGCTTCGCGCTTCGCCGCCTCGGCCTCGCGCTTCGCCCGCTCCTCGGCCTCCTTCTTCGCGCGCGCCTCGGCTTCCGCCTTTGCCTTGGAGAGCGCCTCGGTCTCCTTGCGCGCCTTCTCGGTCGCTTCGCGCCGCGCGGCTTCCGCCTTCGCCTCGGCCTCGAGCCGCGCCCGCTCGGCTTCCTTCCTTGCCAGTTCGGCCTTCGCCTCCGCCGCCTGGCGCGCCTGCTCGGCCCGCGCCTCCGCCGCGGCGCGCGCCTCGGCTTCCCGCTTCTGGTATTCGGCTTCCTTTTTCGCCAGCTCGGCCTGCGCCTCTTTCTTTGCCCTCTCGATCGCCTCGAGCCTGGTTTTCTCATCGGCCGACGCATGCGCCCGGAGCTCGGCTTCGCGCTTCTGGTATTCGGCCTCTTTTCTGGCCAGCTCGGCCTGTGCTTCCTTCTTCGCCTTCTCGATCGCTTCCAGCCGCGCCTTCTCGTCGGCCATGAACTTGGCCTTGGCTTCGGCCTCTCGCTTGGCATCGGCCTCGGCGCGCGCTTTCGCCTCGGCGACGCGCCGCGCCTCGGCTTCCGCCTCGCGCCTCGCGTATTCCGCCTCCTTGGCCGCGAGCTGGGCTTCCAGCTTGGCTTTCTCGTCAGCCAGCTTCTGGCGGACCTCGGCCTCCCGCTTGGCCGCCTCCGCGGCTTCCTTCTGCTCCTGCTCCTTCGCCTTGGCGCCGGTCTCCTCCGGCGCGACGCCCTTCAGCTTGGCGATCTTGCGCTTGGCGAGCGCCGCGTAGATCCCGGTCGGGAACTGCTGCACGTACAGCTCGAAGTCGTCCGGGTCGTTGCCGTCCTTGATCGCCCGCCAGAACTCCAGCTCGACCTCCTGGCTGCCCGTAGAGCCCGTGCGCCCCGTCGCATCCGCCCTCGCCCCGGCCACCGTCGCCGCCGGCCGCGCCAGCGAGGACATGTCCGCCATCGAGCCCACTACCGTCTTGTCGGATTCGTCCTCGTCGGATTTGCCCTCCAGCGCCCGCTTGAGCGCCGCGCCAAACTCTTTCGCCGTCTGGTAGCGCTGCTCCACCGTCTTCGCCAGCGCCTTGTTGACCACGTTGTCGAAGAGCGGCGAGATCGTGTTGTTGATCGACGAGGGGACCGGCGGATGGTCCTGGATGATCTTCTTGGCGATGGTCCAGGCGCCCGAGCCCGTGAACGGCTTCTCCCCGGTCAGGAACTGGTACAGGATGATCCCCGCGGAGAAGATGTCGCTCCTGCGGTCGACGCTGCCGCCGGTGATCTGCTCGGGCGACATGTAGGCGGGCGTGCCGACCATGGTGCCGGCCTGCGTTTTTTCCGCGGCCGACCGGTCGTCCGAAACGCGCGCCACGCCGAAGTCCGCCAGCTTCACCCGCGCCTGCGAGTCGAGCATGACGTTGGCCGGCTTGATGTCCCGGTGCACGATGCCGCTCTCGTGCGCGAAATCCAGCGCATCCAGCAGCTCGCACATGATGCGCACGGCCTCCTTCAGCTCGAAGCGCTCGTTGGCGTCGAAGAAGTTCTTCAGCTCCTTGCCCTTGATGAACTCCATGACGATGTACGCGACATCGCCTTCCTCGCCGAAGTCGTACACCTGGACGATGTGCGGGTGGTTCAGCCGCGCGACGGCCTGGGCCTCGCGCATGAACCGCATGGAGTATTCCTTGGCCGCATCGTCGTCATCCATGTGGCCCTTGAGGATGGTCTTGATGGCCACCTTCCGATGCAGCTTGGGGTCCATCCCCTCGTAGACGATCCCCATCGCGCCCTTGCCGAGCACGGCGGTGAGGTCGTAGCGGCCGAGCTGCTTCAGTTCAGCGGCGGCGGCCACGGGTCATCCCGGCCCTGGACGAAGGCTTCGCAAGCGCCAGATTTTGCGCACGATTTGCCACTTTTACTATTATCTTGGCGCCGCCGGGGCAAGACAAGGGCGAAAGTCGCAGTCGCCGCCGCCCGCACAACCGCTTTGTCCTGCCGATTCAGGCGCTTGCTCACTTGAAATCAGGAAGGACGCGCGAATGGGGCTTGTCGAGGGGCACCCCCTGCGCCCGCGCCTTCTGGTACCACTGGATCGACGCCTGCAAGTCGCGCTTTACGACGCTGTTGCCCTTGTCGTAGATCTGCCCCAGCCTGCGCTGCGCGAACCCGTAGCCGGCCTCTCCCGACTCCAGGAAAGCCTTGAACGCGCCCTGCTCGTCGCCCTTGCGCTCGAGCGCAAGCCCCTCCTGATAACGGCGGGCCGCCTGCTCCATGCCGGGCGGCGGCGCCGGGGAACCCGGTTCGGCAGGCTTCGCCACCGCCACCTGTGCCGCCGGCTTGCCCGCGAGCAATTCCCGGACCTCGCGGTCGGCATCCGTCGACGCTACCGCTGCAACCGCGTCGCGCGACGGGATCTGAAGCACGGTCCCGACCTCGAGCATGTTGATGTTGCCGCCCGGAAACGCGCCCTGGTTGGCGCGCCAGATCGCGAGGATCATCTGGTTGCGGCTCACGCCCTCGTGCTTGGTCTTGCGCGCGATCGCGAACAGGGTATCCCCCCGGCGCACCTCATGGCTGGAGGCCATCTGGGCTTGCGCCGGCACAGCGCCCAGCGCCGCCAGCGCCAGGAGCATGGCGGCGGTGCGGCGGCGCAGCATCATTGCTCGCAGTAGTACTCGAGGATGTCGGTGGCCGTGGTTTTCGACTGGCCAAACGAGATCCAGCCCCGGCCGCGCAGCGTGAACTCCTCGCGCCGCAGGACGATCTCGCGATCGCCCTCGACCATCACGAACGTGCCATTGGCGCTGTGGTCCGCCAGGACGAACTTGTCCAGCCGGCGCTCGATCTTGCCGTGCGAGCGCGAGGCCATGCGGTCGGTGACCACCAGGTCGGCCGCGGCGTCGCGTCCCATCGACACGGCGGTGACGTCGTCCTCCAGCACCAGCTCCTTGCCCTGCAGGATGAGGCGCAGCTTGGTCTTCTTGGGCTTGTACACGGAGCGCGCGGCCGCCATGGTGGTCGCGTCCTCGCTCTGCTGCCACATCAGCTCGTAGACCTCGACCTCGGTCGCCTTGCCCTTGATCTGGATCGCCGTGATCTTGCGCGTCGCCGACTTCAGCATCGGCGCCAT
>JAYRND010000302.1:0-12933 GCA_041904885.1 Burkholderiales bacterium | reverse complement strand
TCCCATTCGCTGACCTCGCGGTCGTCGCCGGCATCCTTGCCGGCGAGCTTGAAGCGTTCGGTCTCGGCTTCCTTGATCCGGCAATAGTAGTCCACGAACGCCGAGCCCATGCCTTCGCGCAGGACCTTGCTCGTTTTCAGGCTCTCCACCGCTTCGGGCAGCGAGCGCGGCAGATGCGGGGCGCTGGAATCGTAGGGCTTCAGTTCGGGCGCGCCGGGATCGAGTTTGCGCTGCACGCCGTCCAGTCCCGCGTGGATCTGCGAGGCAAAGTAGAGGTAGGAATTGGCGCCGGGCTCGCCGATGCGGTTCTCGATCCGTGTGGCCGGATCGCCCGGACCGCCCAGCACGCGCAGCATGGCGCCGCGGCTGTCGCGGCCCCAGATCACGCGCTCGGGAGCGAGGGAGAACGGGCGGTAGCGCTTGTAGCCGTTGATCGTCGGCGTGGAGAACGCGCAGGAAGCTTTGGCGTGCTCGAGCAGGCCGGCGAGGAAATGCTTTCCGGTCTCCGACAAAAAGTCCTTTTCGGAAACAAAAGCGTTCTTCCCGCCTTTCCACAGGCTCTGGTGCAAATGCCAGCCGCTCGACATCACGTTCGGCAGCTTCGGCCGGCACATGAAGGTCGCGAGGTAGCCGTGGCGGCGCAGGATCTGCTTGGTCGCGCTGCGGAACAGCAGCATCGCGTCCGCAGCGGCGAGGCCCTCCTGCACGTGCAGGGTGATCTCCGCCTGGCTCGGGCCAAACTCGCATTCGAAGCTGCGTAGCGGCAGGCCAAGGCCGCCGAGGTTTTCGCGCAGGATCTCCAGTGCGGGCTCGAGCTGATCGAAGCGCGCCTCCGAGAGCAGCTGGTAACCCGTGTTGAGCAGCGCCACTTCGGGGGGCGAGCCCGGCTGGCCCGCGTCCTCGGGACGCAGGCACGGGTCGGTGATGCGAAAAACATGGAACTCCACTTCCAGGCCCGCACGATAGGCGTAGCCCGAGCGGCCGAGAGTCGCCAGCGCGCCCTTAAGGAGCGCCCGCGTATCGAAGGGCACGGGCTTGCCGCTGGGAAACCGGAGGTCGCACAGCAGCCAGCCGGTCTTGCGCGCCCAGGGCAGCACGCGCCACGTGGAGGGATCCGCGACCATGACGGCGTCGGCCGCGCCCTCGAACTCGGGCATTCCCAGCCCCGCGCCGGGGGTGAACACCGGGAATACGGTCTTGTTCGAGGTGTCCTTCGCGAGTAGCGAGCTGGGAAAGCCGACACCGCTCCTGAGCGCCGCGGGAACCTCGGCGGCGGCAATGGACTTGGAGCGAAGAATGCCGTGCTGGTCGGCAAAGGAGAAGCGGACCGTCTCGAGCTTTCGGCCCCTGATTTCCTTCAGCAGCTCCTTCATGCGGCCTTGGCGGCCCAGGGCGCGCGGTTCCTGCGGGCCGCGTCGGCTTCCTTGTAGTAGTCCTCCCAGCGCCCGGTCGGGCCGACGCCGTCCACCGCCGGCGGGCCGGTCAGGGCCGAGGCCTGCGCGGGGTCGAGCATCATCAGCGTCTTCTCCCCGCGTGCCGCCTTGTTGATCGCATCGACCAGCAAGCGCCGGTACAGGACGATTCCCTTGTCGGAGCTGCCGAGGTTCTCCCTGGTGCGGTCGGAGATCGGTCCGGGCGACTCGCAGGCGAACTGGTCGTGGATGTTGATGTCGAAGCCCATGCCCGTGTAGGTCGCCTTCCGTTGCTGCTCGGCGTCGAAGCCCCAGCCGTTGGCGCGGTTGTGGACCGGCTTGTAGTCGGGGGCGGGGTAGGTTTTCAGGCGCTGCTCGCGCATGGTCTTCTTGTCCACCGGTGTGGTGAAGCTGGTGAAGATCGAGTACCAGTAGCAGCCGTAGTCGTCCACCGGCACGTGCCACTGCGTGATCGTCATCTCCGCGTTCATCGGGATGACGAAGGCCTGCGGAAAGAGGATGTGCGTGGAGCGTCCGTGCGTCTGGCGCTCGTCGATTTTTCGCAGCGTAAGGAGCCGGATGCCGTAGTCGGTCTTCGCCACCGTGATCTCGGGCCGGTCGTACTCGCGCAGCACCTTGGAAATCGGCAGCTCCGAATCGGACGGCCTGCCGCGGAACTGCTTGCCGTAGCTCTGTGCCGTGTCCTCGTCCTCGAAGTAGCGGTGCAGGAACGAGGCATGCGCGGGGTCGATGCCGACCTCCAGCGCCTGCAGCCAGTTGCAGTCCCAGTACCCCTTGAAGGCGAAGGTGTAGGCATCGGGCGCGGTGAAGCAGTCGAAATGCGGGAACGCCGAGGGCTCGCCCGCGCCCAGCCACGCGAAGACGATGCCGCTTCGCTCGACCACCGGATACGAGCGCTGCTTAATGTGGTCGCAAAGCCGGCTTCCGGCGGGCTCCGCCGGCGTTTCCAGGCACCTGCCTTCCACGTCGAACAACCAGCCGTGGAACACGCAGCGCAGGTTGCCGTCCTCGTAGCGGCCGTAGGCGAGGTCGGCCTGACGGTGGGGACAGTGGCGGTCCAGGAGGCCGAACTGCTTTTTTGCATTTCGAAATAAAACGAATTTTTCTCCGAGGACCTGGATCGGAAGAACGGGCCTCGCCAGACCTTCGAATTCGTCCACAAGAGCGACGGGCTGCCAGTAGTTGCGCAGCAGCTTGCCCGCGGGCGTGCCAGGACCGACGCGGGTCATCAGATCGTTCTGCTCCTGGCTAATCATGCGCTTCCCGATACAGACCGAGCGCCCGCATCGCGGGGAAGTCGTTGAACGAAAATAGCACCGCCTCGCCGGCGGAGCCGTGCCGGTATTTCGTCCAGGAGGGCACTACGAAGATGTCCTTCTCCTCCCACTCGAAACGTTGGTCGCCGATCTCCGACCAGCCGCGGCCCGCTGCGACCTGATAGATCACGCTGCCTGTATGCCGGATAGGCTTTGATTCCTTTACGAGTTCCAGTCTTGCCCCCATGGTGGGCATGACCGGCCCGCCCGTGAGCGGATTCCTGTATTCGAATATTCCTTCCCTCTTCAGCTCGGAAAAGCAGGCATCCCATTTGTACAGGAACACCGGTGAATACGGCTTGGTCCAGTTCGTGCGTGACAGTTCCGCGGGCGTCTGCACGACCTGCGGGTGCACCTCGTAGAAATTGGCGTCGAGCGAATTCATGAGCGGGATGTCGAGCCCGTCCTGCCAGATGCACTGCGTGCCGCCGGCCTCGACGCCGTGGTCGTGCCAGGTGCCGTTCGGCGTCAGCACGAAGTCGCGCGCGCCCAGGCTGAGGCGTTCGCCATCGACCACGGTGTAAGCGCCCTTGCCTTCCATGACGAAGCGCAGCGCGGACGCCTGGTGGCGGTGCGCCGAGGTGAATTCGCCCGGGTTCATGATTTGCACGCCGGTGTAGAGCAGGCCCGCGGCCGCGCTCCACTCCTTGCGCCCGGGATTGACGAGCATGACGACGCGGCGCGCGGCCTTCTCGGCGGAGACCAGTTCGGGCGCCTTGCGCACCAGCGGCTCAATGTCGCGCCACTTCCAGAGGATCGGCACCGATTTTGGCTGCGGGAACCAGGGCTCGATCTCGTTGGCGACGTTCCAGAGCGCGCCCAGCTCGCACTTCTCGAGCTCCCGGTAGTAGGCCTCCAGCGCCGGCGTGTCCTCGACGTTGGCCCGGCCGACGACGTTTTCGCGCTTCATGGCGGGATTCTACTTCTTCGCATCCGAGTCCTAGAGCAGAAGCAGCATGAACAGCACGTTGACCGCAATTACGCCGAGCAGCGCGCGCAGGAAGGCCCGCGCGGGCGCGAGCGGAATTTCCTCCATCCGCGGCGCGACGCGCAGGCCGACCCCGCACGCCACTCCGGCGATCACCGCGCCGAAGCAGCCCGCCTTGACCATGTCCAGCGCGAGCGCCGGAATCGATATCCGGTGCGCGAAGCGGCCAAGCTGCTCGCCGAACTGCACGTCGAGGAAGATCGACGACAGGGCGAAGCCGCCGACCACCGCGATCAGCTGGGCGAAGAAGCAGCAACCCACGGTGGCGAGGATGACCGCCGCGACACGGGGCACCACGAGGTAGTCGCGTACGGGGATGCGTAATTTGCGCAGCACTTCGATCTCGCCGCTGCAGCGCATCAGGGCGAGTTCGGTGCTGATCGAAGTGGCGCTGCGTCCGATGATGATCACGGCGGCAGCGAGCGGGGCGGTGTTGCGCACCAGCACGAGCTCGATCAGGTCGTAGAGCCGCGCGTCGTCGCGCAGCAGGTAGGTCGCCTGGCCGATGAAGGCGCCGCCGATGGCGAGCGCGACCACCGACATCAGGCGGAACGAGACCACGGCGATGTGGTAGATCTGGCGCAGGAGCACGAGCCGGGTCATCGGATTGTGGAATCCGCCCAGCCGAACGAGGCTGCCGGCGGCGAGGCCGGCGGTCGCGAAGATGCGGTCGAGTGCGGTGTCCATGCGGCGCGCCGCTACCGGGTTTCCTGGAGCAGGCTTTGCGCTGCGGCGAGCAGGGCGGCGAGCCGGGCGGCTTCCGCGACGTCGGCCGCGCGCCGGGCGTAGTCGCGCGCGGCCTTGCGCTCTCCGAGCGCGAGTTCCAGTCGCGAGAGCGCGAGCAGGTCGAGCGCGATCCGCTCCGGAACCTCCGCTTTGCGGTCCAGGTCGAGCGCCGCGAGCAGTGCGGCGCGGGCGTCCGCGCCGCGGCCGCCCTCGCCGGCGATCTCGCCGAGCAGGCGCCATGCGTTCGCCTCCTCGCGGAGGGCTTTCGCGGCCACGGCGGCATCCTTCGTTGCCAGCGCGCGCGCCTCCGCGCCCGCCAGATCGCCGCCACGCAGCGCAATCCCGGCCTGGATGTTGCCCAGCGCGAGCCGCCAGGCGCATTCGTTTGCGCACAATCCCTCCGCGCGCTGCGCGCGGCGCGCAGCCTCGTCGAGGCTGCGGGACTGCAGCGCGATCAGCGCCATGCGCGCTTCGGCGCGTCCCTGGTATTCCGCGGCCAGCGGAGGTTGGTGCTCGAGCAGTTCGAGCAGCCGGGTGCGCGCGCCGGCGAGATCGCCGGCGCGATGCAGCACCGCGGCGAGGTTGAGCAGGCCGACCGCGGTCGCCTGCTCGTTCTCGACCGCGCGCCCGTAGTCGAGCGCGGCCTGCAGCTGGACCCTCGCCCTCTGCTGGTCGTCGCGCGCGAGGGCGCTCGCTGCCCGCTGCTGCGCGAGCGCGGTCTGCTCCTGGCGGCGCTCCGCTGCGGTCTGCGGGGCCGGGGCACTGCAGGACAGCGACGCGAGCGCGGCCGCCGTCGCTACGGCCCGGGCAGCGGCACCGGCGAGCTTCACGGCGCGGCCGCCTTTGCCGGCGGCCGGCCGGCGCCGTCGGCGCTGTCCAGCTCCATCGGTCCTTCGGCGGGAGGAGGCAACATGTTCTTCACCGGCCAGCTGCGGCGCACCGCGCCGAGGATTTCGTCGGTGTCGGTCAGCACGTCGTCGGCACGACGGAGCGTCCGCGACGCGTCCTCGGCGATCAGGCGCCGCGCCGCTTCCGTCGCCTCGCGCGCGCTGCGCAGGCTCGCGCGCAGGTCTTCCACCGCCGCCGGCACCGAGGCGTTGAGCTGCCGGGTCAGCGCCTCGATCTGCGCGAGGTCGTTTTCCATCGCCTTCAGCACCGGCTCCAGCCGCGCCGGCATCTGCCGCGCAAGCCGGCTGCTGTCGGCGGCCAGCGCGTTGACGCTCGCGCCCATGTCGCGCAGCGCCACGGCGGCTTCGCCGATCTCGCGCACGGCCTTCGGCATCCCAGCCTGCGTATCCGCCAGCTGCGCGGTCAGCGTGCGCAGGTTGTCGATCACCGGTGCGGTCCGCTCCAGGAGCACCGTCGCCATCGCGCCGTAGTCCGGCTCTCGCTCGAAGCTGAGCGTGCTGCCTTCCTCGACCGGCCCGTAGTCGCCCGGCCCGGGGACGATCACGAGCTCGTAGGATCCGAGCAGGCCGTCCTTGAACAGGCGGATGCGCGCGTCCTTGCCCACGCTGTCGCGGTAGCGCTTTTCCATGACCAGCTTGCCGCGGATGCGCAGCTCGCCCACGAGTGAAACCTGGTCGAGCGAGCCGACGTTGAATCCGGCCAGCTTGAGCGCCATTCCCTTGCTCAGGCCCGCGGCGGTGTCGGTATAGAAATACAGGGTCACCGTGGGCGTGAACCAGCGCTGAGAGAAGGCAAGCGCGGAGAAGACGCCGATGGTGACTGCGGCCCCCACCCACAGGAACGCGCGCGAGGCAAGGGCCATGCGCCCGCTCAGCTTTTGCTCGACCTCGTTCTGCAGTTCCATGGCCTAGGACGCCTGCGCCTGCTCGTCGGCACCCACGTCGGGGCAGCTGATGCCCGCCAGATCGCAATAGACCAGCGTGCCGCCCGGAACGACGCCGCGGTAATAGCCGCCGAAGCGCGCCGCGCGCTCCTTGTCCTGGGCAGTCAGGCCCTCGAACAGACGCTCCAGCAGCAGCAAAGCTGGCCGCATGAGCAGGCTGCGCACCAGGGCGGCCAGCCGGCGATCGAAGGGGCCGAGTTCCTGCACCTCGCGGGCGCAGAGGCCGTCGGCCTGCGCGCGCTCCATCCCGCAGGCGGCGAATGCGCCGTACGCGCGGTCCGCCACGCCCTGCGTCGGCATGCGGCCGTGATACAGAGCCGGGAGCAGGATGTTCTCGAGCACCGACAGTCCGCTCAAAAGGCCGCCAAACGCTGGCACGACTTCCGCCGCGGGATTGCGCAGGGCTTGCGCGACCAGGCCGCCGCAGGCAGCCGCATCACTTGCGACTATCCGAAAGGTCTTGCCGCAGGCGGGTGGCACGCGCAGCTGCGTGCCGCCGCATTGCAGTACTAGGGTGCTGGCTCCGGTCACCATGCCATGCCCGGCAACTCCATGACGTTCCTCCCGGTCGTCGCGCCCTGGCTAGACCCCCAGATAGCGGTGCTGCACTTCCTCGTTCGCAGCCAGCTCGGCGGAGCTGCCCGACCAGACGACGCGGCCCTTTTCCAGCATGTAGTGTACGTCGGCGATGCGGGTCAGGGCCTTCACGTCCTTGTCGATGACGAGGATCGCGAGGCCGGCGGCCTTCAGGCGCTCGATGGACCGGTAGATCTCGGCGCGGATCTGCGGAGCGAGGCCCTCGGTCGCCTCGTCCAGGATCAGCAGCCGCGGGTTGGTCATCAGCGCGCGCCCGATCGCCAGCATCTGCTGCTCGCCGCCGGAGAGCTGGTCGCCAAAGTTGCCCGAACGCTGCTTCAGGTTCGAAAAAAGGTCGAACACGCGGCCCAGCGTCCACGGGTCCCTGTCGTTGCGCCGGTTGGCGGCGGTGGCGACGAGGTTCTCGCGCACGGTGAGGTTGGGGAAGATCTGCCGGCCCTCCGGCACCAGGCCGATGCCGGCCTGGGCGATCCGGTAGGAGGGCAGCCCGGTGATGTAGTTGCCGTCGAAGGCGATGCTGCCCGCCCTCGAGCGCACCATCCCCATGATGGAGCGCACCGTGGTGGTCTTGCCCATGCCGTTGCGCCCGAGCAGCGTCGCGACCTGCCCCGGCGCGATGCGCAGCGAGACCCCGAACAGCACCTGGCTCTGCCCGTAGGCGGTCTCCAGGCCGTCGACCGCAAGCATCTGCTCGGCCATCAGGCGTCCTCGCCCAGGTAGGCCGCGCGAACCTCCGGATTGGCGCGGATCTCGGCCGGCGTGCCGGTGGCGATGATGCGGCCGTACACCAGCACCGAGATGCGGTCGGCAAGGGTGAACACCGCGTCCATGTCATGCTCGACGAGGATGATCGTCTTCTGGCGCTTCAGGCCAGCGAGCAGCTCGACCAGGCGCGCCGACTCGTCGGCGCCCGTGCCGGCGACCGGCTCGTCCAGCAGCAGCAGGCTGGGCCGCGTGGCGAGCGCCATGGCGATCTCGAGCTGGCGGTGCTCGCCGTGCGAGAGCCGGGTGGCGAGCACCTGCGCCTTGTGGTCGAGGCCGACCTGCTTGAGCAGCTGCAGGGCGGGCTGCCGCAGCGCGTCCTCCTCGCGCGCGGCGCGCCAGAAGCGGAAGCTGTGGCCGGCGTGCGCCTGGACCGCGAGCGCGACGTTGTCCAGCGTGCTGAAGTCGTGAAAGATGCTGGTGATCTGGAACGAGCGCGCGAGTCCCTTGCGCGAGCGCCGCTGCGGCGGCAGGGCGGTGATGTCCTCGCCGCCGAAACGGATCTGCCCGGCATCCGGGCGCAGCTCGCCCGAGATCTGCTTGATGAAGGTGGTCTTGCCCGCGCCGTTGGGTCCGATGACAGCGTGCGTCTCGCCCTCGAGCACGTCGAAGTCGACGTCGTCGGTCGCGACCAGCGCGCCGAACGCCTTGCGCAGCCTGCGGATCTCGAGCAGCGCGCTAGTCATGCTTGCCGGGGAGCAGGCTCGCCAGCCCGCGCCTGGCGAAGAGGACCACCAGGATCAGGACCACGCCGAGGTAGAGCTGCCAGTGCTGGTGCACCCACCTGGGCAGCAGGCTCCAGCCCTGCAGCACGTCTTCCAGGAGCAGCAGCGCGGCAGCGCCGAGCAGCGGCCCTGCGGCGGTGCCAATGCCGCCGAGGATCACCATGAACATCAGCTCGCCCGAGCGCGTCCAGTTCATGAACTCGGGCGTGAGGAAGGACGTCTGGTTGACGAGCAGCGCGCCGGCCAGGCCGCACAGGGCCCCGGAGATGACAAAGGCGGCCAAGCGATAGGGATAGGGCGAAAAGCCGATCGCGCGCGTGCGCGCCTCGTTCGAGCGCGCCGCCTGGATCACCATGCCGAAGCGCGAGTTCACCAGCCGGTGCACGAGCAGGATCGAGCCCGCCAGCAGGCCGAACACGAGGTAATAGAACGAGGTGGGGTCGGCCAGGTCGATCAGGCCCGGGAACTGGCTGCGCGTGCCGATGCGCATGCCGTCGTCGCCTCCGTACTCCTGCGCCGAGACTCCCAGGAAGTACAGCATCTGCGTGAACGCGAGCGTGATCATGATGAAGTAGATGCCCGTGGTGCGAACCGAAACTGCGCCGATCGCCAGCGCCACCAGTGCCGACGCACCGATGGCAAGCCCCCACTGCAGCCAGCCGGAGTGGATGCCGTAGTGCGAGAGCACGCCGACGGCGTAGGCGCCAATGCCGAGATAGGCGGCGTGGCCGAAGGAAACCATGCCGCCGTAGCCGAGGATCAGGTTCAGGCTGATCGCGGCGATGGCGAAGATCATCACGCGTCGCAGCAGGTCGAGGTAGAACGGCGCCTCGAACCAGCTCGCGAGCGGCGGCACCAGCGCGAGGAGAAGGAGCAGGCCGCCGAGGACCCAGTTTCTCGCGCTCATCCGGCGCCCCGCGAAGGAAACAGTCCCGCGGGCCGGAACGCGAGCACCACCGCCATGAGCAGGTAGATCAGCATCGAGGCGAGCGCCGGCCCGGCCGCATCCGCCGTCGATTGGGAGAAGACGGTGGCGAGGGTCGGCTTGAGGAAGGCCCGCCCCATCGTGTCCACCATGCCGACGATCAGCGCGCCGGCAAGCGCGCCGCGGATCGAGCCGATGCCGCCGATGACGATGACCACGAACACCTGGATCAGGATCTGCTCGCCCATGCCTGGCTGCACGGCGAACAGCGGGCCGGCCAGCATGCCGGCAAGGCCGGCCAGCGCGGCGCCGAAGCCGAACACGATCGTATAGAGCAGGCGGATGTTGATGCCGAGCGCGGCCACCATGGCGCGGTTGGATGCGCCCGCGCGGATCAGCATGCCCAGGCGGGTGCGCGCCACCACGTACCAGAGCAGCACCGCCGCGGCGAGCCCGACCGTGATGATCACCAGCCGGTAGAGCGGGTAGCGCAGCCCGGCGAGCAGCTCCACGTGGCCGGTCAGGTAGGGGGGCAGGGTGCTGTAGATGGCGGAGCGCCCCCACAGGATGGCGATCAGCTCGTTGAAGAACAGGATCAGGCCGAAGGTGGCGAGCACCTGGTCCAGGTGGTCGCGCTCGTACAGGGTGCGCAGCGCCACCAGCTCGACCACCATGCCCACCACCAGCGTGCCGGCCAGTCCGAGCAGCGCGCCGAGGACGAAGGAGCCCGTCGCCTGCGCGAAGTACGTCGCCAGGTAGGCGCCGACCATGTAGAGCGAGCCGTGCGCCAGGTTGACGAGGTTCATGATGCCGAACACCAGCGTCAGCCCGGCCGCCATCAGGAACAGCATCACGCCGAGCTGCAGCCCGTTGAGCGTCTGTTCGGCGATCAGGACCATGTTCATGAATAAAAAAGGGGCGCCGCGCGCCCCCGAATGGTAGCAGCCGGAATTGCCCGGACGGCTACCACTTCATCTTGCAGGCCTGCTCGTAGGAGTCCTTGTAGTTGCTGAACACCGTCTTCTGGATCTCCATCACCGGGTCCTTGCCCGCGGGGCCGGCGACCGCCTTCAGCAGGTAGAAGTTCTGGATCGGCGTATGGTTGTGGCCGAAGGTGAACTTGCCGCGCACCGAGTTGAAGTTCGCCTTGCGCATCGCCGCGATCATGCCTTTCTGGTCGGAGAGGTTGCCCTTCACCGCGCGCACCGCCGAGTCGATGAGCATGATGCCGTCGTAAGTCTGCGCGCCGTAGAACACCGGCAGCTTGCCGTACTTCTTCTGGAAATCGGCGACGTACTTCTCGTTGGCGGGGTTCTTCAGGTCGGGGCTCCAGATGCGCGTCTCGTACTGGCCGAGCGCGGCGTGCTTAAGCGCCGGCAGGCTGATCTCGTCCACGGTGAACACCGAGTACACCGGGACCTGCCCGCGCATGCCCGCCTCGGAGTACTGCTTGAGGAAGTTGATGCCCATGCCGCCGGGGTAGAACACCATCAGCGCCTTCGGGTTCTTCGCGCGCACCTGCGCGATCTCGGCCTGGTAGTCGGGCTGGTTGACCGTCGTGTAGACCTCGCCGGCGATGCGGCCCTTGAACGTGCGCTTGAAGCCGGTGAGCATGTCCTTGCCGGCGGCGTAGTTCGGCGCCATCAGGTAGACGTCGTTCAAGCCCTGGTCGCTCATGTACTTGCCCATCGCCTCGGGCGTCTGGTCGTTCTGCCAAGACGTCGTGAAATAGCGCTCGTTGCACAGCTCGCCGGACAGCTGGTGCGGGCCGGCGTTGGTGCCGATCATCAGCGTTCCGGCCGAGGTCACCGAGGGCGCCACCGCGAGCATCACGTTCGACCAGATGATGCCGGAGACAAAGTTGACCTGGTGCTTCTTCACCATCTCGTCGGAAACCTGCTTGCCGACGTCGGGCTTCTGCTGGTCGTCGCCGTAGATCACCTCGACGTCGAGCCCGCCGATCTTGCGGCCGAGATGGTCGAGCGCGAGCTCGACCGAGTTCTTCATGTGCTCGCCGATGATGCCGCCGGGGCCGGAGAACGTGGAGATGAAGCCGATCTTGACTTTCTGCTGCGCGAGGGCGGGCGCCGCAATGAACGCCGCGGCGACCAGGCCTGCCAGCAGGGAACGGGTGGTTGTTTTCATGCCTTCCTCCTCGAAAATTCAGTCTAGCAAGCGCTCCCCAAGGTGTCTAGGATGCCGGGAAATGCTGCAGGTTACCGGCCTGACCAAGCGGTTCGGCGAGCGTACGGTCCTCAACGCCGTTTCCCTTGATGTGAGTCAAGGGGAGTACGTTGCCGTGCTCGGCGAGTCGGGCGTCGGCAAGTCCACGCTGCTCAACCTCATCGCCGGCCTGGAGCAGCCCGACGGCGGGGAAGTCCGCTTCGAGGGTCAGGCGATCGGCGCGCTGGACGACGACGCGCGCACGCTGCTGCGCCGGGACAGGTTCGGCTTCGTGTTCCAGGCCTTCCACGTCCTGCCGCATTTGACGGTCCAGCAGAACGTGGGTTTGCCTTTACTTTTAAGAGCATTCAAAGAAAAAGCCATAGAAGAAAAAGCAAGGCAGATCATCGCATCGGTCGGCCTGGGCGGCCGCGAGAACAGCATGCCCAGGGAACTGTCGGGCGGCGAGCTGCAGAGGGTCGCGATCGCGCGCGCGCTGGTGGGAGAACCCAAAGTGGTCCTTGCCGACGAGCCCACCGGCAACCTCGACCAGGAAAGCGCGCGCCAGGTGCTGGCGCTGCTGCGCGAGCAGGTCGTCGCGCACGGCGCGGCCGGGATCCTCGTCACGCACTCCGAGGCGGCGGCGGCGACCTGCGACCGGCGCTACCGGCTCACCAGCGCCGGGCTTGCGCCGCTTTGACGTAGGCCTCCGCGTCTTCCTGCAGGAGCAGTCGATCGGCCACCAGCGCATCGGCGGCCTCCGTCACCCTGCGCACGTATTCTTCGCGGCTGCCGTAGCGCTTCTCCAGAGAAAGTCGCGGGTCCCGGCTGGCGGTGCGCTCGGTCTCTTTCTTCGTGAACTCGAGGAACGAGCCATCACGGTCGCAGAGCTCTCCTTCCGGGAACGGGCGCTTGTACAGGTTCCAGCCGGTGTAGGTGCCCAGCGGCACCGCGATGTCCGGCAGGCGGATGCCGGCGAGCTCATTGCCATCGGCATCCACCGCAGGCACCAGCGGCCGGTAGGGGCTGGGCGTTTCCTTCGGATTCACCCAGTCGCCAAACACCGCGATCTCGTTGTGGAAGGTGGCGACCGCGGCATTGGGGATGGCGGGGAAGCCCGTGCGCGAGGATTCGACCAGCGTCTTTTCCGCGAGCGTCGGCACGCGGCTCGCGGGCGGCGGCGTGCCTTCGCTTGCCCAGGCGTCCAGCGCGAGCAGCAGGGCGCGCAGGGCGGGCGCCGGGCTGTGGGGATTGCGCGGATTCATGCAGGGGCCGAAATCCGCCTTCAGGCCGGCGCGGCCGGCGTGCTGCGTGCCCGCGACGAGGTACGCGCGCGCATTGCCCGGCAGCGCCACGTCGGCTTTCCCGGCCGGGTCGGTGTGCAAAAGCGAAGCGCCTTTCTGCCAGTACTCGGTGGAAGTGTTGACGTCCATCCACACCGGGTCG
>JAYRND010000301.1:0-3934 GCA_041904885.1 Burkholderiales bacterium | reverse complement strand
GCTCGCCGTCCTTGGGGGTGCGGATCTCGCCCTCGATCGTGTCGCCGGTGTGCAGGTTGAAGCGGCGGATCTGCGAGGGGCTGACGTAGATGTCGTCGGTGGAGGCGAGGTAGGAGGTTTCGGGCGAGCGCAGGAAGCCGAATCCGTCCGGCAGCACCTCCAGCGTGCCGTCGCCGAAGATCGATTCGCCCTTCTTCGCCTGGTTCTTGAGCATGGCGAAGATGAGGTCCTGCTTGCGCATCCGGTTGGCGCCGTCGACGCCGCTCTCGGTCGCCTTGTCGAGGAGCTCGGAGACGTGGAGGTTCTTAAGTTCTGAAAGTTGCATGTTCTGCGTTCAAATGCTGCTGTTGAATGGAATGCGGCCCGTGTTCCAGCCGGTTTCTTCGAGAGGAAGATGCGCGGTGACCCGGCGCCAGGGGTGGGGCTGCGCCGTCGTCCAATCCGGCGCAGGAACGGCTCAGAGAGTAGGGTGTTTAGATATTGCTGTCAAGAAACGCGGTGAGCTGGGACTTCGACAGCGCGCCGACCTTGGTCGCCTCGACGTTGCCGTTCTTGAACAGCATCAGGGTCGGAATGCCGCGGATGCCGAACTTGGCGGGCGTGGTCTGGTTCTCGTCGACGTTGATCTTGGCGACCTTCAGCCGCCCGTCGTACTCCTTGGCCACCGCTTCCAGGACCGGCGCGATCGACTTGCAGGGGCCGCACCATTCGGCCCAATAGTCGACCAGCACCGGGACCTCGGATTGCAGGACTTCGGTGCCGAAATTGTCGTCGGTTACATGCTGGATCGCGTCACTGCTCATGGGTTCTCGGGTCGGTGATTGCTAGGGGGGTGCTGCAGGAGCCGCTATTATGAGGCCTGCCCGGGCCGGCATGCTAAACTGTTGATTCGTAAACCATTCCAGCGTCATGGCCTACGTCATCACCGAGTCCTGCATCAAGTGCAAGTACACCGACTGCGTCGACGTCTGCCCGGTCGACTGCTTCCGGGAGGGGCCCAACATGCTGGTCATCGACCCGGACGAATGCATCGACTGCACCCTGTGCGTCCCGGAGTGCCCGGTGGAGGCAATCTACGCCGAGGACGACGTGCCCGACGAGCAGCAGGCGTGGATCGCGCTCAACCGGGAGCTCGCCGCCGCCTGGCGGCCGATCATCGAGCGCAAGCCCGCACCCCCGGACGCCGACGAGTGGGCTAAAGTGAAGGACAAGAGGGGACTGCTCGAGCGCTAGGGGGAGAGGGTGTCGGATTTCGGCGTTTCGTTCGCCAATCTGCTGCGGGCACGGTTCCCGTACATCTACGTCGGCACCTGGGAGGAGGAGCGGGTGCTGGGCCTGATCCGCGACACCGCGCGCAACGCGGAGCTGGTGCGCACCCCGCGCAGCGTTTTCACCTGGAGCATCACCGACGGCCTGGTCGGCCCTTCGGCGCCGGCCAAGGAAACCTGCGAGGCGCCGCTCGATGCGCTCGCCTACGTCGCCCGGCACACCGAGCCGGCGGTGTTCGTGTTCAAGGACTTCCACGTCCTCTTCGGCACCGACAAGCGCGAGCAGGACCACACCGTGGTGCGCAAGCTGCGCGACCTCACCACCCTGCTCAAGAACAGCCCCAAGCCCAAGAACGTGGTGTTCCTCGCGCCCACGGTGCGCCTGCCGCTCGAGCTGGAGAAGGAGATCACGGTGCTCGAGTTCGACCTGCCGGGCGTGGCCGAGGTGCGCGAGCTGCTGCGCGGCATGATCGAGTCCAACAAGCGCAGCGGGCGGCTGACCGTCGAGCTTGACGACGCCGACATCGACCGCTTCGCGCACGCGGCGCTGGGGCTGACGCTGCACGAGGCGGAGAACGCTTTCGCGCGCGCTATGGTGAAGGACGCGCGCCTCTCGGCGGCCGACATCGAGTCGATCTACGACGAGAAGCGCCAGATCGTCAGGAAGACCGGCATCGTCGAGTTCGTGAAGAGCGACGTCAACATCGCCGACGTGGGGGGGCTGGAGAACCTGAAGCGCTGGCTGAAGAAGCGCGACAAGTCCTGGCTGGAGCCCGCGCAGAAATACGGCGTGCCCGCGCCCAAGGGCGTGCTCATCACCGGCGTGCCCGGCTGCGGCAAGAGCCTGCTCGCCAAGGCGATCGGCTCGGCCTGGCAGCTGCCGCTGCTGCGCCTGGACGTCGGCCGCGTGTTCGGCATGTACATCGGCATGAGCGAGGAGAACATCCGCTCGGCGCTGCGCACCGCCGAGGCGGTCGCGCCCTCGATCCTGTGGGTGGACGAGATCGAGAAGGGCTTCTCGCGCGGCGGCGAGGGCGACGGCGGCACCTCGACGCGCATCTTCGCCACCTTCCTCACCTGGATGCAGGAAAAGGTGAAGCCGGTGTTCGTCATCGCCACCGCCAACGACATCTCGGCGCTGCCGCCGGAGATGCTGCGCAAGGGCCGCTTCGACGAGATCTTCTTCGTCGACCTGCCGACGCGGCGGGAGCGCGCGGACATCTTCTCCCTGCACATGAAGAAGAAGATCAAGGATCCGCAGGTGCTCGGCTCGCTGCGGATCACCCCCGAGGCCTGCGCCAAGCTCGCCGAGGCGACCGAGGGCTTCATCGGCGCCGAGATCGAGCAGGTGGTGGTCGCGGCGCTCTTCGAGGCCTTCGCCGAGTCGCGCGCGCTCGCCTGGACCGACTTCGGCCGCGCCATCAAGTCGACGGTGCCGCTCTCCGCCACGCAGGCCGAGCGCATCGCCGAGATCCGCGGCTGGGCCGACAAACGCGCGGTGCGCGCGAGCGAGGCCGACGAGGCGCCGCGTACGTGAGCTCGCGGCCCCCGCGCGGCGAGGAGATGGGGCATACCAGCCGCGGCGTCGGCTGGGAGACGCGGCAGTCGTGGTTCATGCTGCTGTTCCTCACGGGCGCCCTTTACTGGGTGCCGCTCGTCTACATGGGGCTGCGGGTGCTGGAATTCCGCTGGGTCGTGTACGGGGGGCTCTACGCCATCCCGGGCGCGCTGGCCGCGATCGTCTGGGGGAGCGGCGGCTTCGCCGACGCGGGCACAGGCGCGTACCTGCGCGGCAGCGCGGGCGCATTCTGGTTCTTCGCCCTGTTCCACACCTGGAACGCACGCGGCGAGTTCCTCGTCCGGCTCGCCGAGCAGCAGTACGAGCACGAGGACCTGCTCCAGCGCTCGCGCATCCGCATCGACGCGGCGAGCGAGGCGGGCGAGGACGCCGCGCCGGCCGCGCCGCGGCGCCTGCTCAACATCAACCGCGTCACCGAGGCCGAACTCGCCATGCTGCCCGGCCTGGGGCCCGAGCGTGCAAAGGAGGCGATGCGCATGCGCGAGCAGATGGGCGACTACCGCTCGTTCGCCGACTTCGCCGTGAAGCTGCAGCTGCCCGCGCCGGCGATCGTGCGGCTGCGGCCGCTGTTCGAGCCCGACAGCGAGGTGGTCGCGCCCGCCATTCCCAACGACGACCCGGCCTACCGCCTGCTTCCCGACGGCAGCCGGGTGCTGGAGATCAACTGGGCGAGCGCCGAAGCGCTGGGCGCGCTGCCCGGCCTCGGGCCGGAAGTGGGGCGCCGCGCGGTCACGCTGCGTGACGGCGACGGCCCGTTCAAGTCGCTGGAAGACTTCCGCTACCGGCTCAAGCTGTCGATGGACACGATGATCAAGATCAGCCCCTTCGTCGCGGCGAGCCCGCCCCTGGCGAAGCAGGCCGGCGGCAAGGCACCCAAGGCGGGCGGGCGCATCGTCGACGTCTAGGCGCGGGGCGGGCGCCTCAACGCTGTTCTTTTGCGAGCTCGCGAATCACGCGCGCCACCACGCGCGCGGCCTCCGATAGCGGGCGCGCAGAGCCGAACGCAAGCCAGGTGGTTTGCAGGACTGCCGGTCGCACCAGCCGCGCAGCGGCGAACTCGCCTGCGGCCAGCTCGCGCGCGAAGGGC
>JAYRND010000300.1:0-8116 GCA_041904885.1 Burkholderiales bacterium | reverse complement strand
TCTCGCCTGGCTTGAGCGCGGTCTCGAACATGCCCTTGAAGAACTTGTCGGCCTCGTGCTTGCCCTTGTTGGTGGTGATGGTGGCGTTGAGCGCCAGCACCGCCGCCGGGTAGTCGGCCGCCGGGTCGTTGTTGGCGATCGAGCCGCCGCAGGTGCCCATTGCGCGCACCTGGCGGTCGCCGATCATCTCGGCCATCGCCGCGAGCGCCGGGATCGCCTTCTTGACGTCGGCGGAGGCGGCGACTTCGGCATGGCGCGTCATCGCGCCGATGGTCACGCTCTTGCCGTCGGACTTGATGCCGGCGAGGTCTTTGATGGTGCCCAGGTCGATGATGTCCGAGGGCGAGGCGAGGCGCAGCTTCATGGCCTGCACCAGCGACTGGCCGCCGGCGAGCAGCTTTGCCTCGCCTTTCACGAGCGATGCGGCGGCGTCGACGCTGGATGGACGGTGGTATTTGAATGCGTGCATGTCGGTCTCCTATTTCCTGCTCTTGAGCGCGGCCCACACCGCCTGCGGCGTGGCGGGCATGGGCATGTCCTTGACGCCCAGCGCGTCGGTGATGGCGTTCATCAGCGCGGCCGGGGCGCCGATGGCGCCGGCCTCGCCGCAGCCCTTGACTCCCAGCGGGTTGTGGCTGCACGGCGTCTCGCGCGTGTCGACCTGGTACGAGGGCACATCCGCCGCCCTCGGCATCTGATAGTCCATGAACGAGCCGGTCAGCAGCTGGCCGTTGTCGTCGTAGCGGCAGCCCTCGGTGAGCGCCTGGCCGATCCCCTGGGTGAGGCCGCCGTGCACCTGGCCCTCGACGATCATCGGGTTGATGATCTTGCCGAAATCGTCGACCGCGGTGAACTTCTCGACCTTGACCACGCCCGTCTCCGGATCCACCTCGACCTCGCAGACGTAGGTGCCGGCGGGGAAGGTGAAGTTGGAGGGATCGTAGAAGGCGTTCTCGTTGAGGCCCGGCTCGAGCTTGTCGTGCGGGTAGTTGTGCGGCACGTAGGCGGCGAAGGCCACCTCGCCGAACATTTTCTTCTTGTCGGTGCCGGCCACCGTGTAGGCGCCGTCCTTGAATTCGACGTCGCCCTCGGCCGCTTCCATCAGGTGCGCGGCGATCTTCTTGCCCTTGGCGATGACCTTGTCGAGCGCCTTGACGATGGCCGTGCCCCCGACCGCGATCGAGCGCGAGCCGTAGGTGCCCATGCCGAACAGGATCTTCGAGGTGTCGCCGTGCACGATGTCCACGCTCTCGATCGGGATGCCCAGCCGGTCGGCGACCACCTGCGCGAACGTCGTCTCGTGGCCCTGGCCATGCGAGTGCGAGCCCGTGAAGATGGTCACGCTCCCGGTCGGGTGCACGCGCACTTCGCCCGCCTCAAAGAGGCCCGCGCGCGCGCCGAGCGAGCCGGCGACGGCCGAGGGCGCGATGCCGCAGGCCTCGATGTACGCGGCGTACCCGATGCCGCGCAGCTTGCCCTTCGCTTCCGAGGCTTTTTTCCGTGCGGCATAGCCTGATACGTCCGCCAGCTTTTGCGCGGCATCCATGGTCGCGTTGTAGTTGCCCACGTCGTAGAGCAGGGCGACCGGCGTCTGGTAGGGGAACTGGGTGATGAAGTTGCGCCGGCGGATCTCGGCCGGGTCGATCTTCATCTCGCGCGCCGCCGTTTCCACCAGGCGCTCGACGACGTAGGTCGCCTCGGGCCGGCCGGCGCCGCGGTAGGCGTCCACTGGAACGGTGTTGGTGAACACCGCGGTGACCTCGCAGTGGATGATCGGCGTCTTGTACTGGCCCGCGAGCAGCGTCGCGTACAGGATGGTCGGCACGCAGGAGGCGAAGGTGGACAGGTAGGCGCCCACGTTGGCCACCGTCTTCACGCGCATGCCGATGAAGTGGCCGTCCTTGTCCATCGCCATCTCGGCGATGGTGTGGTGGTCGCGGCCGTGCGCGTCCGAGATGAAGGCCTCGGAGCGGTCCGAGGTCCATTTCACCGGCCGGTTGAGCTGCTTGGAGGCCCAGGTGACCGCTACGTCCTCGGCGTACAGGTAGATCTTCGAGCCGAAGCCGCCGCCGACGTCGCCCGCCACCACGCGCACCTTGTGCTCGGGCAGGCCCATCACGAAGGCGGTCATCAGCAGCCGCTCGACGTGCGGGTTCTGGTTGGCGACGTACAGCGTGTAGCTGTCCTCGGCGCGCGAGTACGAGCCGATCGCGCAGCGCGGCTCGATCGCATTCGGCACCAGCCGGTTGTTGATGAACTCGAGCTTGGTGACGTGCGCGGCCTTGGCGAAGGCGGCGTCGCAGGCGCCCTTGTCGCCGATCGCCCAGACGTAGCAGGTGTTGTCGGGCGCGATGTCGTGCAGCTGCGGCGCGCCCTTGGCGCGCGCTTTCAGCGCGTTGGTCACCGCGGGCAGGACCTGGTAGTCGACTTCCACCAGCTCCGCGGCGTCGCGCGCCTGCGACTGCGTCTCGGCGACGACGATGGCGACCTGGTCGCCCACGTAGCGCACCTTGCCCTGCGCGAGGCAGGGGTGCGGCGGCTCCTTCATGGGCTGGCCGTTGACGTCGGTGATCAGCCAGCCGCAGGGCAGGCCGCCCAGCTTCGCGGCGGCGAAGTCTTCACCGGTGTAGACGGCAAGTACGCCTGGGGACTTTTTCGCTTTTTCAATTCCTACTTTTTTAATGACTGCATGTGCATGCGGGGAGCGGACAAATACCGCGTGGCTCTGGCGCGGCAGGTCCACGTCGTCCGTGTACTGCCCCGCGCCGGTGAGAAATCGGTAGTCCTCTTTGCGCTCGACCCGAGCGCCGATCAGCGGTGCACCCATGGCGTCCTCCGGTTTACTTGCCGCCCATCGCGCGCGCGCCGGCGCCGATGGCTTTGACGATGTTGTGGTAGCCGGTACAGCGGCAGAGGTTCCCCTCCAGCGCCTCGCGGATCTCCTGCTCGGTGGGGTTCGGGTGCCCCTTCGCGAAATCGATCGCGTTCATCACCATGCCCGGCGTGCAGAAACCGCACTGCAGCCCGTGGTGCTCCTTGAAGGCGGCCTGCATGGGGTGCAGCGTGCCGTCGGCCCTGGCGACGCCTTCGATGGTGGTCAGGTCGGCGCCCTCGGCCTGCATGGCCAGCATCGAGCAGGACTTCACCGCCTTGCCATTCATGCTCACCGTACACGCGCCGCACTGCGCGGTGTCGCAGCCGACGTGCGTGCCCGTGAGGCGCAGCGACTCGCGGATGAACGTGACCAGCAGCGTGCGTTCCTCCACCTCCGCCGACACGGACTTGCCGTTGACCTTCATGGAAACCTTGACCGCCATGCTGCCTCCTTCGGGCTTATGGATTTGTAGTTGCGGGATGCGGGGGACGTGCATCGTAGCCAAGCCCTCCGGCAAGGGCAATGTTGCGCCGCGGCAAAGGAGGGCCAGTCAGGGTAGCGAAAGCTTGCCGAAAGGGACCCGACAAACAAGCTTCCTAAGCTGCTTCACCTCGATGAAGCAAACTCTTGAATATCTGGCGATTGTCGCCGCTGCGGTGCTGCTGCTCGTGGTTTCCGCCTGCGGCAAAAACGAAGCCTCGCTGGCCGAAACTCAGCGGAAAAACTCGGCCGCCGCGGGCGCCCGGACGATCGAAGTTCCCGCCGCACAAAAGCAGTTCCTCGCCATCGAAGCGGCCGGCACGGCGCAAGGCGGCGACCTGCTCGTGCTGCCGGGGCGCGTCGCATTTCGCGCACAGGCGCAGTTCGCGGTCGGCGCGCCGGTAGCGGGCAGGGTGGCCGCGGTGCTGGTTCGGCCAGGCGAGCGGGTCAGGTCGGGCGCGCCGCTGCTCGCGATCGACAGCGCGGAGGCCGCCGCAGGACGCGCAGCGCTGGACCAGGCGGCGACGCGGCTCGCGTCGGCCGAAAACCTCTACAAGCGCCAAGTGGAGATGGTCGAGAAGGGCGTCGGCCTGGAAATCGAGCGCCAGGAAGCCGAGGCGCGCCTCAGGGAAGCGCGCGCCGAGCATGAACGCGCGCGCAATGCCGCGGGCATGATCGGCACGGGGCAAGGCAACCGTTACACGGTCCGCGCGCCCGCGGACGGCGTGGTGATGGCGATCCGCGCCGCGGTCGGCGCCTCGGTCGCGCCGGGCGGCGAAGCGCTGCTGGAGCTGGGCGACCCGAACCGGTTGCAGGTGGTCGCGCAGGTTCCCGAGGGCGAGCTGCGCCGCGTCGCCGTCGGACAGGACGCGGAAGTCGATCTGCCGGCGCTCGCCGCGCGCGTCTCCGCGCGTATCGAGAGTTTCAGCCCCCGGGTGGATCCGGAATCGCGGCGCGCGCAGCTATACCTGGCGCTTGCCAGGGGCGAGGAGGGTCTGCGCGCGGGCATGCTGGCGCAGGTGCGGTTGCGCGTGACCGGGGATGACGGCCTGTCGGTGCCGATTGCCGCGGTGCTGATCAAGGACGGCAAGCGCCGCGTGGTCTACGTCGAGCGGCCGGACGGAACCTTCGAGGCGCGCGACGTGCAGACCGGGCGGAACCGCGACGGCCGCGTGCAGATCCTGCAGGGCCTGCGGGCGGGCGAGCGCATCGTGGTGCGCGGCGGCCTGCTGCTGGACACGCAGGCCGAGCAGCTGCTCTAGCAATGCTGCGGCTTCTGATCGAAACCTGCGTGCATCGCCGCGTCGCCGCGCTGTTCGCGACGCTCGTCGTCGCTGCGTTCGGTCTGCACGCGTACCTGGAGACCCCGATCGAGGCCTACCCGGACGTGACCAACACCCAGGTCACCGTGATCACGCAGCTGGCCGGCAACGCGCCTGAGGAGATCGAGCGGCGCGTCACGGTGCCGCTGGAAAGGGGGCTGAACGGCACCCCGGGCATGACGCGAATGCGCAGCGAGAGCCTGTTCGGCCTGTCGCTGATCACGCTGACGTTCTCGGACGATACCGCCAGCTTCCCGGCACGCACGATCGTCCTGCAGCGCGTCGGCGCGGTGGAGCTGCCCCCCGGGGCGATCCCCGAGCTGGCGCCGGAGGCGACGCCGCTGGGCGAAGTGTTCCAGTTCCGCATCAAGAGCGACCGGCACGATCTCTACCAGATGCGCTCGGAGATGGAGTGGACCGTCTCGCGCGTGCTGACGCAGGCGCCCGGCGTGGCGCAGATTGTGCCGTTCGGCGGCTACCTCAAGGAATTCCACGTCCAGGCCGATCCGGCCCGGCTGTTCTCGCAGGGGCTCACGCTTGCCGACCTGGAGCAGGCGATCGCCAAGTCCAACGTCAACGTCGGCGGCGGCTTCCTGCGCCACGGCGACCAGGAAATCACGGTGCGCGGCCTGGGCTATCTCGAGTCCCCCGAGGACATCAAGCGCATCGTGCTGAAGAGCCGCGACGGCACGCCGGTGAGCATCGGCGACGTGGCGAGCGTGGTGCAGTCGTACACGCCGCGGCGCGGCGCGGTCGGGGTGGCGCAGGAGCGCGAGGGCATCGAGAGCTTCGTCTGGATGCGGCGCGGCCAGAATCCCTCCCTCGTGCTCGAAGGAATTCACGCCAAGGTCAAGGAGCTGAACGAGAAGATCCTGCCGCGCGGCATGGAGCTCGAGACCATCTATGACCGCAGCGACCTGGTCGGGCTGACGCTCTCCACGGTGCACAAGAACCTGCTGAGCGGCTTCCTCCTCGTGGTGGGGGTGGTGTGGCTGTTCCTGCGCAGCGTGCACGGCTCGATGGCGGTGGCGGTGGTGATCCCGCTTTCGCTGCTGGTGGCCTTCTTCGGGCTCTACGCGCTCGGCCTGCCGGCGAACCTGATCTCCATGGGCGCGATCGATTTCGGCATCCTGGTCGACGGCGCGGTGGTGCTGGTGGAGAACGTCATCCACGCGCTGCGCCACGAGCACCCGAAGAACCGCCGCGGCGTGCTGCGGCTGGTGGTGCGTTCGGCGGTGGACGTCGGCCGGCCCACGCTCTACGCCATGCTGATCATCATCGCGGCGCTGCTGCCGGTGTTCACGCTGGAATCCGTGGAGGGGCGCATCTTCCGGCCGCTGGCGCTCACCTACTCGTTCGCCCTCGTGGGCGCGCTGGTGTTCTCGCTCACGCTGGTGCCGGCGCTGTGCGCGGCACTGTTCCGGCCGGCACACGCCCGGCTGGAGGAGCCGGCATGGATCGAGCGGATGCGCGCGCGGTACCGGCGCTCGCTCGCCTGGTGCCTGGAGCGCCGGCCGGCGGTGATCGCCGTCGCCTTCGCGATGCTCGCGCTGGGCGCGCTCACGGTGACGCGCCTCGGCACCGAGTTCCTGCCCGAGCTGGACGAGGGCGACATCCAGCTGTTCGTCGAGATGCCGCCCAGCATTGCGCTGGAAAGGGGGCAGGACATCCTGATGGAGGTGCGCCGTCGCATCCTGGAGTTCCCCGAGGTGAGAAAGACCCTCTCCGAGCAGGGCCGCCCCGAGGACGGGACCGATAACGAGGGGGTCAACATGAGCGAGACCTTCATCCGGCTGAAGCCGCGCGGCGAGTGGCGGCCGGGCCTGGACAAGCGCGGCCTGATCGACCAGATGCGCGCTTCGCTGCAGGAGATTCCGGGCGTGCGCTACAACTTCTCGCAGCCGATGAAGGACAACGTCGAGGAAGCGGTCAGCGGCGTGCGCGGCAAGGTCGTGCTGAAGGTGTTCGGCACCGATCTGACGCTCATGCGCGCGACACTGGAGCGGGCCAAGGAGGCGCTCGCGAAAGTGCCGGGCATCGTCGACCTGGACCTGTACCGCGACGCCAGCACGCCGCAACTGCAGGTGGCGTTCGACCGGCAGGCGCTGGCGCGCGCCGGCATCGCCATCGAGGACGCGCAGCGAACGCTGGAAACCGCGCTCGCCGGGCGGGTGGCCACCACCCTGTACGAAGGCGAGCGGCCCGTGCCGGTGCGCCTGCTGCTGCCGCCGGAGGCGCGCGACGACCTGGAGAAGATCGGCGCCATCACCGTGACCGCCGAATCCGGAGCGCGCGTGCCGCTGCGCGATCTGGCCGTACTGCGCACGACCAGCGGCCTCACCTCTATCAACCGCGAGGGCAATAGCCGCTACCTGGCGCTCAAGTTCAACATCGAGGGCCGCGACATGGGCTCGGTCGTGAACGAAGCCATCGCCACCGTCGAGGGAAGCGTCAAGCCGCCCGAGGGGCACTACTTCGTCTGGGGCGGCGAGTTCGAAAACCAGCGCCGCGCCATCGCGCGCCTGAAGATCGTGGTGCCGCTGGCGGTGCTTACCGTGCTGGGACTGCTCTACGCCGCGATGGACTCCGGGCGCAGCGCGCTGGCGGTGCTGCTGACGGTGCCCTTCGCGCTCACCGGCGGGGCTTTTGCGCTGCTGATCGCCGGCACGCCGCTTTCGGTGAGCGCGGCGATCGGCTTCATCGCGCTGCTCGGCCAGGTCTCGCTGATGGGCCTGCTGGTGCTTTCGGCCGCCGAGGCGCGTCGCCGCGCCGGCGAGGCGCTCCTGCCGGCGCTGGTGGACGGCGGCGGCGAGCGCCTGCGTGCGGTCATCATGGCCTCGGTGCTGGCCTTTGTCGGCCTGCTGCCGATGGCGGTGTCCACCAGCGTGGGCAGCGAGACGCAGCGACCCTTTGCCCTGGTGGTGGTGGGCGGCATGCTGACGACCCTGCTGGTCGCGTTGTGGGTGCTGCCGGCGATCTACAGCTACGTCACGCCGCGGCAGCTGGCGACGCCCGAGGAGGAGGACGAGCGGATCGAGGATACGCCATGAACGGGTGGCGTCTTTTCGTTTTCATGTTCATTTTCGTGCCCTGTACCCGGGCGGCCAACGCGCAGGATTTGCCCGATCGCCTTACCTTGTCGGCGCTGCTGCAGCTGGTCGCCGAACGCAGCCCGCGGCTCGCGCTCGAGCGCGTGGCCGTCGACGCGGCGCAGGCCGATCGCGTCTCGGCTGGCGCGCTCCCCAACCCGACCGTGTCCTACGGCTATGCCAGGCCTTCCGCGGGCGCGAACACGGTTTTCGAGGGCAACCGGCAGCAGCAAGTCGGAGTGGAGCTGCCGCTGCTGATCGCGGGCCAGCGCGGTGCGCGCGTCGAGGCTGCGGAGCAGGGCGTGCTTGGTGCGCGCGCGCGCGTCGGCCTGGCCGAGAGCGAAATGGCG
>JAYRND010000299.1:0-3037 GCA_041904885.1 Burkholderiales bacterium | reverse complement strand
TCGCGGACGATCGCTTCCAGTTCGACCTCGGCATCCAGCTCGCCATGTTCCTGTCGGGCCTCTTCGTTGGTTGCCTGTTCTGCCACGGCGAGCTCTACCGGTCGCGGCCCGCGGCTCGCCACCTCACGGCGTTCTACCTGACCATCTCGGCCGGCGGCGCGCTGGGCGGGCTGCTGGTGGCGGTCGCGGCGCCGCTCGTGTTCAACCTGCACTACGAGCTGGGCCTCGCGCTGGTCGCGCTGGCGGCGCTGGCGGCCGTTCGTTTTGCGCCAGTGCATCCCGTGGCGCGCTGGGGCAGCCTGGCGATGCTGCTCGCGGTCGCCGCCTGCGCGGCCTACGACGGCGCGCGACTGCACAAGAACGTGCTCGAGTCGCAGCGTAATTTCTACGGCGCGATCCGGGTGAAGGAATACGGCGAGCCCGGCGGGACCTACCACCTGCGTCGGCTGGTGCACGGCGTGATCATGCACGGCGAGCAGTACATGGAGGGCGATCGCCGGCGCGAGGCGACCACGTACTACACGCCTACCTCGGGCATCGGCGTGGCGATCGCCGCGGCGCAGGCGCGCGGGCCGGTCAAGGTCGGGGTGATCGGGCTGGGCACCGGCACGCTCGCCGCCTACGGGCGCCGGGGCGACGAACTCCGCTTCTACGAGATCAACCCGCAGGTCGTGGACGTGGCGCGGCGGCTGTTCGGCTACCTCACGGACACCGAGGCGCGGGTCGAGGTGGTCCTGGGCGACGCGCGCCTCAACCTGGAGCGCGAGCCGCCGCAGGGATTCGACGTGCTCGCGGTCGACGCTTTCTCGAGCGACTCGATTCCGGTGCACCTGATTACCAGGGAGGCGCTGGGCCTGTACCTGCGCCACATGAAGCCGGGCGGCGTCATCGCCTTCCACGTCTCGAACCGCTTCCTCGAGCTGCCGCCGGTGGTTGGCCGCCTCGCTCGCGAGCACGGCCTGCAGGTGGTGCTGGTGTCGGACGAGGGCAAGGACGGCGACGAGGACCACACCAAGACCGACTGGGTGCTGATCGCGAGGAACGCGGCGGCGCTGGCCGCGAAGGAGATCGCCGAGACGGAGTCCCGTCCCCCGGAAGAGCGCCCCGCCTGGCGCACCTGGACCGACGACTACTCCAACCTGGTGCAAATCCTCAAATAGGGACAGACCCCATTTTTCTCATTTGCGAGATGAGAAAAATGGGGTCTGTCCCCATTTAGACGACGGCGCCTTCGTTTTCGTCCTGGCCGCGGGGCTTCTTCGCCGGGCGCACGAATTGCGAGCGGTCCACGCCGAGCCACATCACCAGCGGGCTCGCGACCAGCACCGAGGAGTAGATGCCGAAGCAGATGCCGATGGTGAGGGCGAGCGCGAAGTAGTGCAGCGCCGGGCCACCGAAGAGCAGCATGGTGGTGACCATGGCCTGGGTGCAGCCGTGGGTGATGATGGTGCGCGAGATCACGCCGGTGATCGCGCTGTCGATCACCTCCGGCACGCTCGCCTTGCGCATCTTGCGGAAGTTCTCGCGCACGCGGTCGAAGACCACCACCGACTCGTTCACCGAGTAACCGAGCACCGCGAGCACCGCCGCCAGCACCGGCAGCGAGAACTCCCACTGGAAGAGCGCAAAGCAGCCGAGGATGATCACCACGTCGTGCAGGTTGGCGATGATCGCCGCGAGGCCGAAGCGCCACTCGAAGCGGATCCACAGGTAGACGACGATGCCCGCGGCGGTGACCAGCAGCGCGAGCGCGCCGTACTCGTACAGCTCCTTGCCCACCTGGGGCCCGACGAACTCCACGCGGCGCACCTCGGCGCTCGCGTCCTGCGCCTTGAGCAGCTCGGCGACCTTCTGCGACAGCGCCGAGCTCGACTGGTCCTTCTCGATCGGCAGGCGGATCAGCACCGCGCGCGAGGAGCCGAAGTTCTGCACTTCCCCCTTGAGCCCCGCCTTGTCCAGCGTGGCGCGGATGGCCTCCACGTTGGCGGGCTCTTTGTAGGCGACCTCGACCAGCGTGCCGCCGGTGAACTCGACCGACAGGTGCAGGCCCTTGTAGGCGAGGAAGAACACCGCGGCGAGGAAGGTCAGCAACGAGATCACGTTGAAGACCAGCGCATGCCGCATGAACGGGATGACGCGGCGGATCTTGAAGAATTCCATGGCTGCCGGGTTCCCCGTTCCTCAGCTCATTTCCACGCCGTATTGCCGATCGCGAGCCTGGCGACCTTGCGGCGATGCCCGTACACCAGGTTGACAATCGCGCGCGACACCACCACCGACGAGACGATCGAGGTGAGGATGCCCAGGCAATGCACCACGGCGAAGCCGCGCACCGGGCCGGAGCCGAAGATCAGCAGCGCGAGGCCGGCGATGAGCGTGGTGACGTTGGAGTCGAGGATCGTTCCCCAGGCGCGCTCGTAGCCGGCGGCGATCGCCGCCTGCGGCGTCTGGCCGGCGCGCACCTCCTCGCGGATCCGCTCGTTGATGAGCACGTTGGCGTCGATCGCCATGCCCAGCGTGAGCGCGATGGCGGCGATGCCGGGCAGGGTGAGCGTCGCCTGCAGCAGCGACAGCAGCGCGACCAGGAACAGCAGGTTGACCCCCAGCGCGACCGAGGAGATCACGCCAAAGAGCGTGTAGTAGATGCTCATGAACACCACGATGACGACGAAGCCCCACTTGGTCGCGTTGAAGCCCTTCTCGATGTTGTCCTTGCCGAGCGAGGGCCCGACGGTGCGCTCCTCGATGATCTCCATCGGCGCGGCGAGCGAGCCGGCGCGGATCAGCAGCGCGAGGTCGTTGGTCTCCGAGGGCGTGAAGCTGCCGGTGATCTGGAAGCGGCTGCCGAACTCGCCCTGGATGGTGGCCACCGAGATCGCCTCGCCCTTGCCCCGCTCGAGCAGGATGATCGCCATCAGCTTGCGCAGGTTCTCGCGCGTGGTCTGGCGCATGACGCGGCCGCCGGCGTCGTTCAGCTCGACCGAGACCGCCGGGCGCTGGTCCTGGTCGAACGTCGCCGAGGCGCCGGTGAACTGGT
>JAYRND010000298.1:0-1691 GCA_041904885.1 Burkholderiales bacterium | reverse complement strand
GAGTCCACCGTCCTCGACGACGGCCGGCATGTGACGACGCGCGACGAGCTGCCGGCCGCCTCCACGCCGCTGGAGATACTCGCCGACGAATTGCAGCCGCAAGGGGCCAAGCCTGCGCCGATGGAGCTGCGGCTGGCGGACGAGCCGCCGGTGCAGGAACCCAAGGTCGCGCCGCGCCGGGAGCCGGCGCGGCCCGCGGCGGCCGCGCAAGCGGCGCAGTGTGCGTCAGCGGACGCGGGACGCGCCACGGCGCAGCGCGTATTCGAAGCCAAGTTCAAGGAGTCGAATCCGCGATTGCCCTTCTACATCACCATGGGCGCGCTGGGCGCGTTCGCGGTCGGCACCGGCATCTATTTCTGGATCCAGCTGCGACCCGCGCCGCCGCTGGTCAACACCAACCCGCAGCGCGCCGCGGACGAGAAGCCAGTCGATCCGGCCGCACTGAAACCGGCGGTCCTGCCCTCTGCGCCGGCCGCCTCGCCCGCCGGGCCCGCGGCCATTCCCGGACTGCCGACCAGTACACCGGCTGCGAGCGCGCCTGCACCTGCGGCAGCGCCGGTCACAACGGCGGGACCGATCGTCGCGACTCCGTCCCCGGCGCCAGCCGCGCCCGCGGCGCCTGCTGCAACTGCGCAACCTGCCGTGCCCGCGGCACCGGTCCAGCCGGCCGCACCCGCCACTGCCGCTAAGCCCGCAGCTCCCGCTCCGCGAGGCCCTGCCACCGCCAGGGCGCCCAGGGAGGAGCAACCGGTTACGGTGAGCCAGCGCGGCCCGCAGATCCATCCGCAGGTGGCCTCCGGATACGCCGCATTCCTGGCCGGAGACCTGACGAAAGCGCGCGACGATTACCAGCAGGTACTTCGCGAGGAGCCCTCCAACCGGGATGCCCTGCTCGGGATCGCGGGAGTCGAGATGCGCGCGCAGCGTTATGACCTCGCCAATGGCTACTACCAGCGCGTGCTGCAGATCGACCCGCGCGACCCGCACGCGCAAGCAGGCATGGTCGCGCTGCGCGGCCAGCAGCTCGATCCCGTTCAGGTCGAGAGCCGCGTGAAGTCGCTGCTTGCCGCCGACCGCGAGGCGAACGTGCTCCATTTCACGCTTGGCAACCAGTATGCGATGCAGGGCCGCTGGGCCGAGGCGCAGCAGGCGTACTTCAAGGCCTATTCCGCGGATCCGGAGAACCCGGATTTCGCCTTCAACGTCGCCGTGAGCCTGGACCAGCTGCGCCAGTACAAGCTTGCTCTCGAGTACTACCAGCGCGCATTGAGCCTGGCGCAGAAGCGCGCCGCAGGATTCGACGCCGAGGTCGCGCGCGCGCGTGCTCGGCAGCTCTCCGCCGCAACCGGCAACCGCTGACATCTTTTTGCAGTGCGGCGCGGCGGGGCGCCGGGTATCATGGAGGCTGGATGAATTCGCCCACGAATCCCCAGGCCAAGCGGCATATCGGGCAGATTCTGATCGACCAGGGCATCCTCACCGAGGATCAGCTCAGGATCGCGCTGCTCGAGCAGATGAAGTCGCACCTGCCGGTCGGCCGGCTGCTAGTACAGCTCGGCTTCGTGTCCGAGGCCACGCTGCGCGACGCGCTGTCCGAGAAGCTCGGGCTGCAATCGGTCGACCTGGCGCACATCATCGTGGACCCTGCCGCGCTGAAGATGCTCCCGCGCGAGCTTGCGCGACGCTACCGG
>JAYRND010000297.1:0-4311 GCA_041904885.1 Burkholderiales bacterium | reverse complement strand
GCGGTCGAGATCCTCTTCAGCAGGCCGCCGCCGGCGCCGACCACGATCGCCTTCTGGCTCTCCTTCTCGACCCAGATCGTCGCCTCGATGCGCCGGAGCTTTCCTTCCTCCCGGAAGCTCTCTACCGTCACCTCGCAGCGGTACGGCAGCTCCTCGCCCAGCAGCTGGAACAGCTTCTCGCGCAGGATCTCCGCGGCGAAGAAGCGCTCGTCCTTGTCCGTCAGCTGGTCCGCCGGGTAGGCCGCCGGGCCCTCGGGAAGCAGCCCCTCGAGCACGCGCAGCAGCTCGGGCAGGTTCCGGCCGGTGCGCGCCGAGACCGGCACGATCGCGGCGAATTCCCGCTCCTGCCGCAGCCGGTCGATGAAGGGCAGCAGTTCGGCAGGCCGCTTCACCAGGTCCACCTTGTTGACCGCGGCCACGGTCTTTTGCCCTGCAGGAATGCGCGCCAGCGCCTCCCGGTCCGCTTCCGAAAAGCGCAGCGCCTCCACCACGAACAGCGCCGCGTCGCAATCGCGCGCCCCTTCGGCGGCCTGCCGGTTGAGCGCCCGGTTGAGCGGGCCCGCATGGCGCGTCTGGTAGCCGGGCAGGTCGACGAACAGGAACTGGCAGGCGGGGGTGGTGAGGATCCCGGTGAGGCTGCGCCGCGTGGTCTGCGCCTTGGGCGAGACGATGGCGATCTTCTGGCCGAGCAGCTTGTTCAGCAGGCTCGACTTGCCGGTGTTCGGGCGGCCAGCGATCGCCACCGTGCCGCAGCGAAAGCCGGTCATGCCCCGATCTTCTTCAGCATCGCCGCGGCCGCCTGCTGCTCGGCGCGCTGGCGCGAGCTGCCGCTGCCCGTGGCGCTGCGCCTGGGGTCCTCGAGCACGCACTCCACCTCGAACACGAGGCTCTGTTTTGCGCCGCTGGTGGCGACGATCCGGTATTGCGGCTTGGCGAGGCGCCGCGCCTGCAGATATTCCTGCAGCTGCGTCTTCGCGTCCTTGTCCATGGCGTCCGGGTCGATCCGCGACAGGCGGTCGCCGAAGGTCCGCGCGATGGCGTCGCGCGCGGCGGGATAGCCGGCGTCGAGGAACACGGCGCCGTAGACGGCTTCCAGCGCATCGGCGAGGATCGAGGGGCGCTCCGCGCCCTCGTTTCGCGCCGTGCTCTGGTCGAAGCGCAGGAACTCGGCGATCCCCAGGCTGCGCGCCACCTCGGCCAGCGACTCCTCCCGGATCAGGCCCGCGCGGATGCGCGACAGCTTGCCCTCGGAAAGCTCCGGATGCCCGCGGAACAGCAGCTCGGTGATGGCGCAGCCGAGCACGCTGTCGCCGAGGAATTCGAGCCGCTCGTAGTGCTCCGATCCGTAGCTGCGGTGCGTCAGCGCCTGCGCGAGCAGCGCCGGGTCCGCAAAGCGGTGGCCGATGCGCCGCTCCAGTGCCGGGTGGCGCGCCGCCATCGAGACCCGGCCGCTACTGCGCGGCCGCGACGAAGTCGATATACACGCCCACGTTGCCGACCAGCGGGATTTCCTTGCGGTAGGCGACCGACACGCTTTCCTTCGTCACCTCCAGGTCGGAGGCCTTGACGCTGTCGATCCCGTCGATCGTCGCCCGGTTGTCGAAGCCCTTGCGGATCGCCGCCGGGCTCGCGCCGTTGCGAAGCTCGTCGCCCAGCGCGTTGATCGCCTTCTTGACGGCGAAGAACTCGATGTAGGAAGGCGTCAGCTTCAGGGCAAGCATCGCCAGCGCGATGAAGATCACTCCGCCCACCAGCAGGCCCGCCAGACTCACGCCAAACTGATTCTTGCGCATGTTTGCTTCTCCCCGGTTGAGCGACCGCCGGCGGCCCTCAACGAAAACTGCCGAAGCGCCCCAGCTCGCCCAGGTTGAGCCAGATGAAGAACGCCTTGCCGACGATGTTGGCGTCCGGAACGAAACCCCAGACGCGGCTGTCGCTCGAATTGTCCCTGTTGTCGCCCATCACGAAGTAGTGTCCCGGCGGCACCGTGCACACCAGGCCGCCGCTATTGTAGTCGCAGTTGGCGGACAGCCCGAAGTCCGGCCCCCGTCCGGCGAACCCGGAAGCTTCCTTCTCGAGGATGATCTCGTGCGCGGCCTCCCCCAGGGTCTCGAGGTAGCGCGGGTAGAACTGCAGCCGCTCCCGCGACGCGTAATCGCTCAGCGGCTTGCGCGGCACCTCGGCGCCGTTGATCCAGAGGCGCTTGTCGCGGTACTCGACGCGGTCGCCCGGCAGGCCGACCACCCGCTTGATGTAGTCGAGCGAGGGGTCCGCCGGGTAGCGGAACACCATCACGTCGCCGCGCTTCGGGCTGTTCAGCTCGACGACCTTCACGTTCAGGACCGGCAGGCGGATGCCGTAGGTGTACTTGTTGACCAGGATGAAGTCGCCGATCAGCAGCGTCGGGATCATCGAGCCGGAGGGAATCTTGAACGGCTCGACCAGGAACGAGCGCAGCAGGAAGACGACCAGGATCACCGGGAAGAAGCTGACCGAGTACTCGATCCACCAGGGCTGCTTCCGGTCTTTCGGCCTGCGCTTCTGCAGGACGAGCGTTTCGGCCAGCCAGACCAGGCCGGTCGCCGACAGCAGCAGGAACAGGAACAAGGCGAAGTTCACGGGCCGCCCCTACTTGTCGCCGGTCTGCAGCACCGCGAGGAACGCTTCCTGCGGGATCTCCACCGCCCCCACCTGCTTCATGCGCTTCTTGCCTTCCTTCTGCTTCTCGAGCAGCTTGCGCTTGCGCGTGATGTCGCCCCCGTAGCACTTGGCGATGACGTTCTTGCGCAGCGCCTTGACGTTCTCCCGCGCGAGGATGTTCGAGCCGACCGCGGCCTGGATCGCCACGTCGAACATCTGCCGAGGGATCAGGCTGCGCAGGCGCGACACCAGCTCGCGCCCGCGGTGCTGCGCCGCCTCGCGGTGCACCATCGCCGAGAGCGCGTCCACGCGCTCGCCGTTGACCAGCACGTCCAGCCGCACCACGTCCGCGGCCCGGTAGTCCTTGAACTCGTAGTCGAGCGAGCCGTAGCCGCGCGTGATCGACTTCAGCTTGTCGAAGAAGTCCATCACCACCTCGGACAGCGGCAGGTCGTAGGACAGCACCACGTGGCGCGCCGAGTAGTGCATGTTGGTCTGCACGCCGCGCTTCTGCAGGCACAGCGTCATCACCGGCCCGACGTAGTCCTGCGGCAGGAAGATCGTCGCCGAGATCATCGGCTCGCGGATCTCCTCGATCCGGGAGGGATCCGGCAGCTTGGCCGGGTTGGAAACCTGCTCGACCGTGCCGTCGCGCAGCCGCACCTCGTAGACCACCGAGGGCGCGGTGGTGACGAGCGCGAGGTCGTGCTCGCGCTCCAGGCGCTCCTGCACGATGTCCATGTGCAGCAGGCCGAGGAAGCCGCAGCGGAAGCCGAAGCCGAGCGCCTGCGACACCTCGGGCTCGTAGTGCAGCGACGCGTCGTTGAGGTGCAGCTTCTCCAGCGCCTCGCGCATCGCCTCGTACTGGTTGGACTCGACCGGGTACAGGCCGGCGAACACCTGCGGTTTGATCTCCTTGAAGCCCGGCAGCGGCGCCGTGGCGCGCCGGTCGGCACGCGTGATCGTGTCGCCCACCTTGGCGGCGCGCAGCTCCTTGATGCCGGCGACGACGAAGCCCACCTCGCCGGCCGCCAGCGAATCCTTCTGCCGCGACTTCGGCGTGAATACGCCCACCTGCTCGCAAAGGTACGCGGCGCCCGTGCTCATGAGCTCGATGCGGTCCTTGGGGCGCAGCTCGCCGTCCACCACCCGCACCAGCATCACCACGCCGACGTAGTTGTCGAACCAGGAATCGATGATCAGCGCCTTGAGCGGCGCCGCCGCGTCGCCGCGCGGCGGCGGCACGCGCTCGATGACGCGCTCGAGGATGTCCTGCACGCCCTCGCCGGTCTTCGCGCTGACGCGCAGCGCGTCCTGCGCCGGGATGCCGATCACGTCCTCGATCTCGCGGATCGCGTTGTCCGGGTCGGCCGAGGGCAGGTCGACCTTGTTGAGGACCGGGAGCACCTCGACCTTGAGCTCGGTGGCGGTGTAGCAGTTGGCCACGGTCTGCGCCTCGACGCCCTGCGATGCGTCCACCACCAGGATCGCGCCCTCGCACGCCGACAGCGAGCGGCTCACCTCGTAGGAGAAGTCCACGTGGCCGGGCGTGTCGATCAGATTGAGCAGGTAGGTTTCGCCGCTGCGCGACTTGTACTCGAGCGCAGCGGTCTGCGCCTTGATGGTGATGCCGCGCTCGCGCTCCAGGTCCATGGCGTCGAGCACCTGCTC
>JAYRND010000296.1:0-5857 GCA_041904885.1 Burkholderiales bacterium | reverse complement strand
GATTTCCCGATGTCTTTCCGGAATGGCCCGAGATCCCGCCCGGCCACCTGCACTCGGAGCCCGCCTGGCGCGTCGCGCGCCTGTTCGAGCCGCGCCTGGAGCAGCCGCTGCGCTCATCGATTCCCAGCCTCGCCGCGCGGCGCCGCCCGGGGCGGGTCGTGGCGATCGCCCCCGTCTCGGACGAAACCCGGCGCAGCATGACGCCCGGTACCCTGTCCGAGCTGATCGGCGCGGTTTCCCGCAGCCATCCCGGCAGGAATATCCGGGTTCTCGTCAATCCCGCCGACCGCGGCGCGCGGACGCTGCTTGCGGCCGCGCTGCCGGGCGGCGCGCGCTGGGAGCGCTTCGCGAGCCTGCCCGCCCTGGTCGAGTCCCTCTGCGAGCTCGAGCACCTGTACGCTACGGATACCGGCTTGTATCACCTCGCCGCCGCGATCGGCGTGCCGACGACGACCTTTTACGGCCCGACGCAGCCATGGAAGAATGGCTTCCCCGAGCAGCCCGGGCTCACGCGCGTGCGCCTGGCCGCGCTCGCCGGCGATCACTGCGAGGAAAAGCAATGCCGGGAACCCGTCTGCCTGGCGAAGGCGGTCGCCCTGCATGCCGGCGCGCCGGCTCCCGAACGGGTGGACGGCACCCCGCCGGGCTGCCTGCTGCGCCGTCATGCGCCGGCGGAACTCGAGCGGCTCGCCGTTCTCGGCCCGCCCGCCCAGGCGGCGGGCGGGCAAGCGGTACCGGTACACTAGCGGCATGGGGACGGTCGTCGCGCTTACGGGACAGGTGGGCGGAGCGAAGCTGGTGGATGGCCTTTACCGCCTGCGCGGCAAGGACCTGGTCGCGGTCGTGAACACGGGCGACGACTATGAGCACCTGACGCTGCGCTTCTCGCCCGACATCGACACCGTGCTCTATGTGCTCTCGGGCATGGCCAATCCTGCGACCGCATGGGAGCCGGCCGGGGAGAGTCGCGCGCTCTTCGCCACGCTCAAGCAATTCGGCGGCCCGGACCGGCTGTCGCTCGGCGACCGGGGCCTCGCGGCGCCGCTCCTGCGCACGGCCTGGCTTGCCGAGGACCGGCGGCTGACCGAGATCACCCTGGATTTCTGCCGCCACCTCGGCATTTCGGCGCGCGTGCTGCCGATGAGCGACGACCAGGTGCGCACCTGCGTGCTGACCGACGACGGCGAAGTGAGCTTCCAGGAATACTTCGCCACGCTTGCCTGCGAGCCGATGGTCAAGGGGTTCCACTATGCCGGCGCCGCCGACGCGAGCCTTACCCCCGAAGTGTCGGATGCGCTCGACTCGCCGGACCTTGAGGCGGTGATCCTCTGCCCGGCCAATCCCTACCACACCATCCGCCCGATCCTCGAAGTGCCGGGAATGCGCGAACTGCTGCGCAAGCGCGGCGCGCCGGTGATCGCGGTCACGCCCATCGTGGGCGGCAAGGCGCTCAAGGGCACGGCCGGAAAGATCATGCGCGACCTGCACCACGAAGCATCCGCGCGCCGGGTGGCGCTGGAGTATCTGCGCCTCATCGACGGCTTCGTCATCGACGCCGCGGACGAAACGAGCGCGGGCGACGTGCGCGCGAGCGGCATGGAGGTGCTGGTGGCCAATACCGTGATGCGCTCGCTGGAGGACCGCACCACGCTCGCGCGCACGGTGCTCGCCTTCGCGCAGACCATCCGCGAGCGCCGCCTGCAGGAAGCCTAGCGCGCGTGGACGCCGGTTCCAGGCCGCTTCTGCCCGCCGCCGAAGGCGCGGCACCGGCCATGACCGCGCTCGAAGCGAGCGCGGTATTCCGCCGCATCGCGGGCAACATCGAGAAGGTGATGCGCGGCAGCCAGGACGGCGTGCGCAAGCTGCTCGCCGCATTTGCCTCCGGCGGCCACGTCCTCATCGAGGACTATCCCGGAACCGGCAAGACCACCCTCGCCAAGAGCCTCGCCGCCTCCATCGGCTGCCGGTTCACGCGCGTGCAGTTCACGCCGGACCTGCTGCCCTCGGACATCCTCGGCGTGTCGGTGTTCAACCAGAAGGACCAGCAGTTCGAGTTCCGCCCCGGGCCGGTGTTCACCTCGATCCTCCTCGCCGACGAGATCAACCGAGCATCGCCGCGCACGCAGTCCGCCCTGCTCGAGGTGATGGCCGAGAGCCAGGTCTCGATCGAGGGCCGCACGCACCCGATGGACGAGCTGTTCTTCGTCGTGGCGACACAGAACCCGGTCGAGTTCCGCGGCACCTATCCCCTGCCCGAGGCGCAGATGGACCGCTTTTCGATGTGCATCGCGCTCGGCTACGTCGATGCCGAGGTGGAGACGGAGGTCCTCGCCGCGCAGGACTTCGGCCATCCGCTCGCCACGCTGCGCGCGGCGGCGACGCGCGAGGAGGTACTGGCGCTACGCGAGCGGGTGCGGCACGTGCGCATCGCCGACGAGCTGCGCCGTTACATCGTCGACCTCGTACGCCGCACGCGCAGCGTCCCGCAGGTCCAGCTTGGCTGCGGCCCGCGCGCCTCGATTGCGCTCGCGGGCGCCGCCAAGGCGCTGGCGCTGTTCGACGGCGAGGAGTTCGTGCGCCCGGAGCACCTGCACGAGCTCGCCGTCCCGGTTCTCGCGCACCGCATGGTCCTCGATCCGCAGGCGAAGTTCGGCGGCCTCACCGGCGCGGCGCTGGTCGCCGACATCCTGCGCGAGGTGCCGGTACCGGCCTAGGAGCAGGGATGCGGCGCCTGATCTACCGCGCACTCCGGGCGGTCAGCGCGTTAGATCACTGGCTGCGCGAGCGCTTGACGCCGGCCGGCTGGCTGGCGTTGGGCGCGGCGGGCGCGGCCGCGGCAACGGGCCTGGATACCAACCAGACCGTCACTTACCGCGCCTTTACCTTCCTCGCGGTACTGCTCGCGCTTAGCTACTTCGCGAGCCTGCTGTTCCGCTCGCGCATCGATTCGCGCCGCGACCTGCCGCGCTACGCGACGGCGGGCGAGCCCTGCGTCTATCGTGTCATGCTCGCCAACCACGGGACGAGACCTCTCGAAGGCGCGACGGTCCATGAGCGCTTCCGCGATCCCCGGCCCGCGTTCGAGGAGTGGCTGCGCACGCGCGAGCCGGGCGAAGAGCGCCGCAACTGGTGGGACCGCACGATCGGCTACTTCCGCTGGCGCTGGCTGATCGAGCGCCGGCTGCCGCGCGACGTCGAGGCCGCGGAGCCCGGCCCGCTCGCGCCCGGCGAGCGCCGGGAGCTGCGCCTCGCTTTCACGCCGCGCCGGCGCGGGCGCATCGAGTTCGCCGGCCTCACCGTCAGCCGGCCGGATCCGCTGGGGCTGGTGCGCGGGATTGCGCGCGTGCCGCTCGCCGCGCGCCTCATTGCCCTGCCGCGCCGCTACCGCCTGCCCGAGATCGCGCTGCCGGGCAGGCGCAAGTTCCAGCCCGGCGGCGTATCGCTCGCCGCCTCTGTGGGCGATTCCGAGGAGTTCCTCGCCCTGCGCGACTACCGTCCCGGGGACCCGCTGCACCGCGTGCACTGGAAGAGCTACGCGCGCACCGGCAGGCCGGTGGTGAAGGAGTACCAGGACGAGTTCTTCGAGCGCCACGCGCTGGTCCTCGACACGGGCGGCCGGCACGGCGAGGACGCGGCCTTCGAGGATGCCGTCGCGCTCGCGGCTTCGTTTGTCTACACGATCGATACCCACGAATGCCTGCTTGACCTCCTTTTCGTAGGCGACAGCGTGCGCACCTACACCGCCGGACGCGGACAGCTGCAGTCCCAGCACATGCTCGAAATACTCGCCGCGGTGTCACCTAGCGAGCCGACCGCGTTTTCCGATCTTGCGCGCGCGATCGCGGCGCGCCGCGAGAACCTGTCCAGCGTGATCCTGATCCTGCTTTCCTGGGACGAGGAGCGGCAAAAGCTCGCCGCGGCGTTGCGCGCTACGGGCGCCGAGGTCCGCCTGCTGCTGGTCTGCGCGCCGGGCGAGGCTCCGGCAACGCCGCCGCCCGGCGTGCTGGTGCTCTTTGCCGGCAGCATCGAGCAGGGGCTGACGGGGCTGCGATGAATACGCCTCCGCTGCTGATTGGCGCGGCGCTCGCCTTCTGGGGATGGCAGACCGGCAACCTGCTCGTCGGCGTGCTGATGGGCATCGCGCTGGAAGCGCTGCGCGCGTTCCGCCTGCGCATCGACCTCGGTGTGCGGGAGCATTCCACCATCGCCGACCTGTCGACCATCGGCTTCGTGCTGCTCGCGGTGCTGCTCGCCGCCAACCGGGGAATCGGGCGCGGGATCCTCGAGGCCTTCATCTGGCAGCCGATCGTGCTGTCGCCGATCCTCGCCGCGCAGCTGGTGACCTCCGACCGGCGTATTCCGCTGTCGGCGCTGTTCCGCTACATGCGCAAGCTGAGGCGCGAGCACCCGGAGGTCCGCGATCCCAGGGTCGACACGAGCGCGGTCTATGCGGCGCTGACTCTGCTCTCGGCCGGGGTCGCCAACCAGCGCGGACCCGAGTTCTACGTCGCGATCGTGATCGGCACGGGCCTGCTGCTCCTTGCGGCGATGCCGCGAGGCCAGGTCCGGCTGGCGGCGATCGCGCTGCTGCTGGCCGCCGCTGCGCTCGGGCACGTGGGGCACATCGGCCTTGCGCAGGCGCAGCTGCTGCTCGTCGACTGGGTGCTCGACTTCAACATGCGCGTCATGGACCCGGACCCCTACCGCACGCGCACCGAGCTGGGCACGCTCGGCCGGCTGAAGAAGTACGACGCGATCGTGCTGCGCGTGTACGCCGGCGCCAACGACGCGGAGCGCGTGCAGCTGCTGCACCGCGCGAGCTACAACACCTACCTCGCCGGCACCTGGGTGGCGCGCGGCGCGCCGATGGAGAACTTCGACTCGGAGGCCGACAACGAGACCTGGATCCTGGAGCGGACAGCTCCGGAGGTTCCGGCGCCCTACCGCGTGCGCATGTCAATGCGGTTTGACGCGGGCCGCGCCCTGCTGGCCCTGCCTCCCGGCACGACGCGCATCGCGGCCTTTCCGGCGACGCAGATGCGCCGGAGTTCGCTAGGAGCGGCCCACGCGAGCCTGTACGTCGACTGGGCGAACTACGAGGCGCTGGCGCAGCCCGGGATCGCGTTCTACGCTTCGCCCGCGGCTGAAGATTCCACGGTGCCCGCCGAGGAAAAGCAGGTGCTGGAGGCCGTCGTCGCCCAGCTTGGCCTGCTCGCGCTACCGCCCGCGGAACGCCTGCGGCGCATCGAGCGGCACCTCGGCGCCTTCACTTACTCGACGTTTCGCGAGCGGCCGGTCCCGGCGGGCGAGACTGCGCTCGGGGACTTCCTCACGCGCTCGCGAAGGGGACACTGCGAGTACTTCGCGACCGCCGCGACGCTGCTCGCGCGCGCCGCCGGCGTGCCGGCGCGCTATGCGACCGGCTTCGCCGCCATCGAGTTCAGCCCGCTGGAGGGCGCGTACGTCGTGCGCACGCGGCACGGGCACGCCTGGTCGCGCGCCTGGGTCGACGGCCGCTGGCGCGACCTGGACACCACGCCGGCGATCTGGGGCGCCGAGGAGGAGCGCGAGGCCCCGGTCTGGCAGGGACTCGCCGACCTGCTGCGCTACGCCGGCTTCCGCTGGTACCAGCGCGGCGAGTTCAAGGCGGGCGATGCCTGGTACGCGCTGCTGGCAGTGCTGGCGATCTACCTCGCCTGGAGCGTGCTGCGCGGCCGGCGCGTGGTGCGAGAGGAGGAAGCGGCACTCGTGCAACGGCGGCGCTACCCCGGCGAGGACTCCGAGTTCTACGCGCTGGAGAAATTGCTCGGTCAGCGGGGGTCCACCGAGACCCGATCCGCCTGGTTCCACCGTATTG
>JAYRND010000295.1:0-15046 GCA_041904885.1 Burkholderiales bacterium | reverse complement strand
TACACGTCCGCCGAGTGGCGCAAGCTCTACGCCGACGGCACCGTGACCAAGTGGCTGCAGCAGGTGACGGACTTCTTCGTGAAGTTCGGCAACATCGCGAACCCCGTGCCCGCGAGCCAGTACTTCGACACGAAGCTCTACCTCGATACCGTGAAGGCGTGAGCGGCGAGCATGACTACGTGATTGTCGGGGCCGGTTCGGCGGGCTGCTTGCTCGCCGGCCGGCTCAGCGCCGCGGGCCGCAGCGTGCTGCTGCTGGAGGCGGGCGGATGGGACCGCAGCTTCTGGATCCGGCTTCCGGTCGGCTACTTCCGCACCATCTACGACCCGCGCTACTCACGGCTGTTCGACACCGAGCCCTTCGCGGGCTCGGGCGGCCGCAATGTGGTCTGGCCGCGCGGGCGCGTGATCGGCGGCTCCTCGTCGATCAACGGCCTGATCTACATCCGCGGGCAGCACGAGGACTACGAGGACTGGGTCCGTGCCGGCGCCGCCGGCTGGGGCTACCGCGACGTGCTGCCGCATTTCAAGCGCTCGGAGCGTTACGCGGGCGGCGAAAACGAGTGGCACGGCGCATCGGGCGAGCTGGCGGTCTCGGACCTGCGCAACGACCATCCTTACTGCGAAGCCTGGGTGAAGGCGGGCGAAGAATTCGGCTTGCCACGCAATCCGGACTTCAACGGCGCCACCGACTACGGCGTGGGCGCCTACCAGCTCACCATAGGCGGCGGCTGGCGCTGCAGCGCCGCACACGCTTTCCTCCGTCCGGCGCTCGGCCGGCCGAACCTGAAGGTCGTGACGGGCGCGCACGCGACGCGAGTGACGTTTTCCGGCCATCGCGCAACCGGCGTCGAGTACATCGCGAACGGGGTGAAGCGCAGCGCCACCGCGGCGGGCGAAGTCGTTCTCGCGGCGGGCGCCATTCAGTCTCCTCAGCTGTTGCAGCTCTCGGGCGTCGGCCCGGCGGACGCGCTGCGGGCCCTCGGCGTGCCCGTGGTGGCCGATGCCCCGGACGTGGGCGATAACCTGCAGGATCACTACCAGGCGCGCGTGATCGTGCGCCTTAGGGCAAAGGTCTCGCTCAACGACCAAGTGAGGAATCCGCTGGAGCTGGCGAAGATGGGCCTCGAGTGGCTGCTGCACGACCGCGGCCCGCTGACGGTGGGGGCGGGGCAGGTCGGCGGCTTCGCGAGGACCCCGCATGCCGCGGGCGGCCGCGCCGACATACAGTTCAATGTCATGCCCCTGTCGGTGGACAAGCCGGGCGATCCGCTGCACGACTATTCCGGCTTCTCGGCCTCCGCCTGCCAGTGCCGGCCCGCCTCGCGCGGCCGCATCCGCATCCGTAGCGCCGATCCCTTCGACTCGCCACGCATCGAGTCGAACTACTTCGCCGAGGAGATCGATCGCAGGACCATCGTCTCGGGCCTGGAGATGCTGCGCGATATCTACCGCCAGCCCGCTTTTCGCGATCTGTGGGACATCGAAACGCTGCCCGGCGCAGGCGCTACGCTGGAGAAGTTTGCCCTAGAGAAGGGCGGCACCGTGTTCCATCCGGTCGGCACCTGCCGCATGGGCGGCGACGCGCGCTCGGTCGTGGACCCGCAGCTGCGCGTGCGCGGGGTGGAGCGCCTGCGCGTCATCGACGCCTCGGTCATGCCGACGCTGGTCTCGGCCAACACCAACGCGGCGACCTACATGATCGCGGAGAAAGGGGCCGCGATGCTGCTCGCAGCCTAGCCCGTACGCTCCAGGATCACCGCCAGCCCCTGGCCTACGCCGATACACAGCGACACCGCGGCGTACTTGCCGCCGGTTTCCTGCAGCTGGCGGGAGACTGTAAGCGCGAGGCGCGCGCCGGAGCAGCCGAGCGGGTGGCCGATGGCGATCGCGCCGCCGTTCGGGTTCACGCGCGGGTCCTTGAAGTCCACGTTCATCAGCTTGAGGCAGCCGAGCACCTGGCTGGCGAAGGCCTCGTTGATCTCGATGATGTCCATGTCCTTGAGCGTGCGCCCGGCGCGCTCGAGCGCCTTGGGGATCGCGTAGGCGGGCCCCACGCCCATGATGCGCGGCTCGACCGCCGCCGATGCCGCAGACAGGATTTTTGCGATGGGCTTTTTATTGTTGCGTTTTCCCCAGGCAAGAGACCCGATGATCAAAGCCGCAGCGCCATCGTTCACCCCTGACGCGTTGCCGGCGGTCACCACACCGCCTTCGTACAGCGGCTTCAGCTTTGCCAGCATCTCCATGGTCGAGTCGCGGCGCGGGTGCTCATCGGCGCTGACCACCGTGGGCGGGGCATCTTTCTTCTTGCTGGGGAGGCTTACGGGCAGGATCTCGCCCTTGTAGAACCCCTCGGCTTCGGCTTTCGCGTATTTCTTCTGCGAGGCGAGGGCGAACTCGTCGGCCTGCTCGCGCGTGACGCCGAACTCCTTCGCCACGTTGTCACCCGTCTCGGGCATCGCGTGGTCGCCGAACTGCTTCTTGAAGCGGGGGTTCGTGAAGCGCGAGCCGATGGTGGTGTCGTACATCTTCACGTCGCGGCCGTAGGGCGTCTCGCTCTTGGCGATCACGTACGGGGCGCGCGTCATGCTTTCCACGCCGCCCGCGATGTAGAGGTCGCCTTCGCCGGCCGTGATCGCGCGCGCGGCGTCTGTCACCGCCTGCAGGCCGGAAGCGCAAAGGCGGTTCACCGTCACGCCGGGCACGGTGGGCGGCAGGCCGGACATCAGCGTGGCGAAGCGCGCCACGTTGCGGCAGTCCTCGCCCGCCTGCGTCACGCAGCCGAGGATCACGTCGCTGATCTCCTCGGGTTTGACGCCGTTCCTCTTCACTACCTCGGCGATCATCTCGCCGGCGAGGTCGTCGGGGCGCACCGGGGCGAGCTTGCCGGCGTGCCGGCCGATGGGGGAGCGGATACCGTCGTAGATGTATGCATCGAGCATGGGTTACTCCGGGGTCAGCAGTGATATTCCCAGCTTCGCCCTGCGCTTGAGCCAGGGGCTGGGGCGATAACGGGGTTCCTGATAGAACGCGTGCATGGCCTCGAGCACGGCGAGGATCTTCGGCGCGCCAATGGCGTCGCCCATGCCGAGCGGGCCTTTCGGATAGCCCAGTCCCAGCATCACCGCGGAATCGAGGTCCTCGGGCGAGGCGATGCGCTGCTGGACGATGTCGCAGCCGACGTTGACGATGTGCGCCACGACGCGCTGCGCGACGAATCCCGCCGAGTCGCGGATCACCGATACGGGCACGCCGTCGGAGGCGAGCAGCGCGTGCGCGGCGTCGCGGACCGCGGGCCGTGTCACCGGCGTGGTCATGAGCGTGCGCCGCTTGGAGAAACCGAACACGGGGTCGACGGCGACTGTATTTTCAGGGCTTATTTTCTTTTCGATTGCAGTGGAAGTTGCATCCTGACCCAAGGGTGCGACGAAGCAGACCGTGTCAGGCCCGGGTTTGCTATCGATGTTCGTGAATTTCGATAGAAAATCCGTCAGTTCAGGGACGCACCACACCGATCCGGGCCTGGTCGACGGCACCGGCTGCTCGGGGATCTTCTCCGCCACACCGTCCTTGCCGTACTTGTACCAGCCGCGGCCGGTCTTCCTGCCGAGCAGCCCAGCGGCGACGCGCGGGTCGGAGAGGAAGGAGGGCGCGTACTTCGGCTCGCCATAGTACTGGCCGTGCATGGACTTCATGACGCCGTGCGCGACATCCAGTCCCACCAGGTCGAGCAATCCGAACGGCCCGAGACGGAATCCCGCGGCGTCCACGAGGATCCGGTCGATGGTAGCGAAGTCGGCAACGCCTTCCTGCAGTACGCGCAGGCTCTCCGGGACATAGCCGCGGCCGGCGTGGTTGACGATGAAGCCGGGCGTGTCCTTGCAGCGCACGGGCTTGTGGCCGTAGCGCTTCGCGAGCGCCACCATTGCGTCCCCGACCCAGGGCTCGGTCAGCTCGCCGTCCACCACTTCCACGATCTTCATGACCGGCACCGGGTTGAAGAAGTGGTAGCCGATCACGCGCCCGGGCTTTGCGCAAGCCGAGGCCATCGCGGTCACCGAAAGCGACGATGTGTTGGAGGCGAGGATGCAGGCCTCGGCGACGATCTTTTCCAGCGCCTGGAACAGCTCCTGCTTGGGCCCGAGCTGCTCCACGATCGCCTCGACCACGACGTGGCAGGGCTTGAACGCGGCGAGCGCGTCCACGATCTCGATGCGCGCGAGCGTCGCATCCATGTCGGCCTGCGTGATGCGGCCCTTCTGCACGATCCCCGCGAGGGACTTGGCGATGGCGTCCTTGGCCTTCGCCGCCGCGCCCGCCTGCGCGTCGTAGACGAGAGTGCGCACGCCGCACTGCGCGAGGACCTGCACGATGCCGCGTCCCATCGTGCCGCTGCCGGCGACGCCGGCGACCAGATCGGGTCGTTGGATGTCGAGCATGGATGCCGGATTCTAGAGGATATAATTCCCCGATAGGCTGGGAGGAGGAGAAACAGATGGTGTTTTCCGCGCTGAGAACGGCAATCATTTTTGCCTGCGCGTTCGCTGTGGCGGCACCCGCGGCGCTCGCGCAGAACTTCCCGAACAAGCCGATTTCGCTGATCTGTCCCTGGCCGGCCGGCGGCTCTACCGACCAGCACCTGCGCGCCTTCGCCCAGATCGCGTCGAAGTATGTCGGCCAGAATATCGTCATCGAGAACAAGCCGGGCGCGGGCGGCATGCTCGGGCCGGGCGTAATGGCCAAGACCGCGCAGCCCGACGGATACACGCTGTCGCAGCTGCCGGTGGGCGCGTTCCGCATCCCGCACATGCAGAAGGTGGACTGGGATCCGCTCAAGGACTTCACCTACATCATCGGGCTGACCGGCTACACCTTCGGCATGGTGGTCAAGTCCGACTCGCAGTGGAAGACGCTCAGGGACGTGCTCGACTACGCGAAAGCAAACCCCGGCAAGTTCTCCTACGCTTCCACCGGCAACGGCACCTCGCCGCACCTGCTGATCGAGGAGCTGCAGATGAAGACCGGCACGCAGATGCTTCACGTGCCGTTCAAAGGCAACGCCGACTCGACCCAGGCGCTGATGGGCGGCCATGTGATGGCGCAGTCCGACGCCACGGGGTGGGGCCGCCACGTCGACGCCGGGACCTTTCGGCTGCTGGTGACCTTCGGCGAGAAGAGGACCAAGTGGAACGCGCCCACGGCCAAGGAGCTCGGAATCGACATCGTCTCCTATTCGCCCTACGGCATCGTTGCGCCCAAGGGGATGGACCCGAAGATCCAGAAATTCCTGCACGACGCCTTCAAAAAGGCGGCGGAAGACCCCGAGCACCAGAAGGTGCTGGCGCAGCTCGACCAGATCTATTGGTACAAATCGAGCGAGGACTACGCGAAGTGGGCGGCGGAGACGTATAAAGCCGAGCGCGCCACCATCGAGCGTGTAGGATTGCTGCTGAAGTAGGCCAACCGAGGGAGGTGCGCATGAAATACCGCAAGATCCTTCTCGCATACAACGGCTCGGCCGAAGGCAAGCGGGCCCTATTCGAGGCAGCCGACCTCGCCGGCTTCCTCAACGCCGAGACGCACCTGCTGGCGGTGGCGAGCATGCCGCCCAGCCTCTTCCTCACCGAGGGCTTCGTGCCCGAGGAGCTGCTGGAAGAGGAGAAAAAGCGCACCCAGGCGGTGCTGGATGAAGGCATCAAGTCCCTCACGGACAAGGGCTTCAAGGCCGCCGGCCACCTCGCCGTGGGCGAGCCCGTCGACGAAATCTGCCGCGCGGCGAAGGAAGTGGGCGCGGACCTGATCGTGATCGGCCACAACCAGAGCACTTCCTGGGCGGCGCGCTGGTGGAAAGGCTCGGTCGGAGCCTCGCTCCTCGACCATGCACCCTGCAGTATCCTGATCGCCCTGTCGAAATCCTAGAAAGCAGGTTTCCCGTGGAGAGTTTCGGCCGAAAAGGCAGGCTGGAAGACGCGCGCATGCTGACCGGCAGCGGGCGCTACGTGTCGGACTGGAGCTTCGCGGGCGAGGTCCGCGGCCATTTCCTGCGCTCCGACCGCCCGCACGCGCGTATTTCCTCGATCGACGTTTCCGCCGCGCTCGCGATGCCGGGCGTCATCAAGGTGCTGACCGGCAAGGACGTCCTTGCCGCCGGCCACAAGCCCATGCCTGCTGCGGCGCCCATGAAGGGCCGCGGCGGCGCGGACCAGAAGGTGCCCCCGCGCTATTCGCTCACGCCCGAAATCGTGCGGTACGTTGGAGAGCCCATTGCCCTGGTGATCGCGGAAACCGCGGCGCAGGCGCAGGATGCGGCAGAGGCGGTTGTCGTGGACTACGAGGAGTTGCCCCCGGTGCTCACTGCGCAGGCGGCGCTGGCCTCGGGCGCGCCGCAGCTGCACGAGTCCGTGCCGGGCAACCTGGTCCTCGATTTTGTCGGCGGCGACGAGGAGAAGACGAAGGCCGCGTTCGCACGCGCGGCGAAGGTGGTGAGCCATACCGCCTACCACTCGCGCGTGGTCGGCAACCCCATGGAACCGAGGGCGGCGACGGCGAGCTACGACCCCAAGGCCGACCAGTACACGCTGCACGCCACCACGCAGGGCGCGGGCCCCATGCGCCTGCAGGTGGGCGCGATGCTGGGCGTGCCGCCGGAGAAGGTGCGCATCGTCGCCGAGGAAGTGGGTGGCGGTTTCGGCGTGCGCTTCAACGCCTATCCCGAATACGGCGCGCTCTGCCTCGCGGCGAAGACGCTCGGCCGGCCGGTGAAGTGGGTCGGCAGCCGCTCCGAGGTCTTCGTCTCCGACGAGCAGGCGCGCGACATCGTGCATAAGGGCGAGATCGCGCTGGATGCGGATGGGCGGATCCTCGCGATGCGCTTCGAGTATTTCTCCAACGCCGGCGCCTACCTCGCCTTCACGGGCTCCTTCATCAACACCGTGAACCTCGTCAACGTCGCGAGCGGCGTCTACGACGTGCCGGCGGTCCACGTGCAGGCGAAGATCGTGCTCACCAACACCGTGCCTACCGCCGCCTACCGCGGCGCGGGCCGGCCGGTCGCTTCCTACGCCATGGAGCGGCTTGTCGACGAAGCGGCACGGGAACTGGGCGTCGATGCGGCCGAGTTCCGGCGGCGCAACCTCGTTCCCAAGTCGAAGTTCCCCTACAAGATCGTCACCGGCTTCGAGTACGATTGCGGCGACTTCGAGGGCGTGCTGAACAAGGCGTTGCAACTCTCGGACTGGTCCGGTTTTCCTGAACGACGTAAAGCCTCGGAGAAAAAAGGCAAACTCCGCGGCCGCGGCATCTCCACTTACATCGAGGCCTCGGCCGCGGGCGGATTTGCGCCCTTCGACCAGGCGCACATCACCTGGGAGAAGGACGGCACCATCACGCTGCGCACGGCCAGCCACAACCACGGCCAGGGGCACGAGACCACGCTCGCGCAAGTGGCCTCCGCGGTGCTGGGCGTGCCCGTGGAAAAGTTCCGCCTGCGCACCTCCGAGCCCGACTATTTCATGACCGCGAATCCGACCGGCGGCTCGCGCACGCTGCTCGGCATGGGCAGCGCCTTCCACTGGGCTTCCCTGGAGATCGTGAAGAACGGCATGAAGCTCGCGGCGGACGCGCTGGAGAGCGCGGAGGCGGACCTCGAATTCAAGTCCGGGACCTACAGGATCAAGGGAACGGACCGGTCGATCGGCATCACGGCGCTGGCGCAGAAGTACCCGGGCAAGCTCGACCTCGATTACCGCGACCGGCCCAAGGTGCCCTCGACCTTTCCGAACGGCTGCCACATCGCCGAAGTGGAGATAGACCCGGAGACGGGGGAGGCCGAGGTCGTCGCCTACGTCGCCTGCGACGACGCCGGCAACATCGTCAACCACCAGATCGTCGAAGGCCAGATGCAGGGCGGCATCACGCAGGGCGCCGGCCACATCTTCCTCGAGCAGGCCGTGTACGACGAGAACGGGCAGCTGCTCACCGGCAGCTTCATGGACTACGCCATGCCGCGCCCCGGCCTTGTCGGCGGCCTCAAGGTCACGGATTTTCCGGTGCCTACGGCGACCAACCCGCTGGGCGCGAAGGGCGTGGGCGAGGCGGGCGTCACCGGCTCCATGCCCTGCCTCATGAACGCGGTGATGGACGCGCTGGCGCAGGCCGGCGTGAAGCGTTTCGACATGCCGGCGAGCCAGCTGCGCCTGTGGAAAGCGATCCGCGAGGCGAGGGCGGGCCGTCCCGAGGCGCTGGCCATCGCGCCGTTCTGACCGGCAGTCCAGGCTGCGCATGAAGCGCATCGTCCTGCCCGAAGGCGGCGACGAGCGCATCCGCGAAGCCGCGCGCCGAATCGAGGCCGAGGGCATCGCGCAGGCGATCGTCTTCGAAGCGCCTGCGCCGGAACGGCTGGACCACTACGCGGCGCTCTACCTCGCCGCGCGGCCCGACTCCGCGAAGATCGCGAGGCGGCTGGTGTCGAAGCCGCTTTACTTCGCGGGCATGATGGTGAAGGCGGGCGACGCCGACGCCATGGTCGCCGGCGTCGCGCACCCCACCGCGCGCATCATCGAGGCGGGGATGCTCACGGTGGGCCTGGCCGATGGGATGCGCACGCCTTCGAGCTTTTTTCTCATGAAGCTGAAGGACCGGTCGCTCGTCTTCGCCGACTGCGCCGTCAACGCCGACCCCGACGCCGAGCAGCTTGCCGACATTGCCGTCGCCTCGGCCGAGAGCGCGCGCCGCGTGCTCGGCGAAGAGCCGCGCGTGGCGCTGCTTTCCTTCTCCACGAAGGGCAGTGCGAAGCACGCACACGTGGACAAGGTCCTCCGCGCCCTCGAGATCGTCCGCGCCCGCGCCCCCGGGCTGGCGATCGATGGCGAGTTGCAGGCGGATGCAGCATTGGTGGAAAGCATTGCGAGAAAGAAGCTCAAGGAGATCGGCGACGTTGCGGGGCGCGCGAACGTCCTCATCTTCCCGGACCTCGACGCGGGCAACATCGCCTACAAGCTCACCCAAATCCTCGCCGGCGCCCAGGCCATCGGCCCCGTCCTGCAGGGCTTCGCCAAGCCCGTCTCCGACCTCTCGCGCGGCGCGAGCGTGGAGGACATTATCGCCACCGCGCGCTTGCTGGTGGGCGCAGCTTAGACTTTCACCGTGGATTCTCGATCGGAGGCATCAGACGTGAGCGTGGAACAATGGATCAAGGACCTCGGGCTTTCCCTTCCCTCGGGCAGCGCTCCCGCGGCGAACTATGCGAACGCCGTGCGCACCGGCAATCTCCTGTTCATCGCAGGCAAGGCGCCTTTGCCCGAGGAAGGAAGGCTTCCGAAAGGCCGGCTGGGCAGGGAATTCACGACCGACGACGGCTATCGTTTCGCGCGGTCGGCAGCGCTCGACCTCATCGCGGTCATGCGGGCGGAATTGAGCTCCCTGGAGAATGTGCGCCGCATCGTGGAAGTCCAGGGCTTTCTCAACGCAGTCCCGGAATTCGAGGACCACGCGAAGGTTCTGAACGGTTGTTCCGACCTGCTGGTCGAGGTTTTCGGCGCCCGCGGCGTCCATGCCCGCTCCGTCCTTGGCGCCAGCTCCTTGCGCGGGGGCCTGCCGGTGATCCTGAAGGCTGTTGTGGAGGTATCGCCCTAGCGCGCCGAGGACCCTGTAAATTCCGGCAGACACCATGCCCCCAGCCTCCCTAAGCGTGAAGGTCTTCGGCGCCTATGTTTCTCTCACCGGAATCGGCCTCCTGGTCGCGCCGGCGCTGGTGTTGTCCCTGCTGGGCATCACCGCGCCCACCGAAGTGTGGATTCGAGTGGTCGGGGCGCTCGCGACCGTTCTCGGTTCCTACTATTGGGTTTGCGGCGCGGCGGGCGATGTGACGTTCATGCGCGTGACGGTGTTCGGCCGCTTCGTTTTTGCCGCGCTTTGCCTGGCGCTTGTCCTGGCGGTATCCGCACCGTGGCAGCTGCTTCTGTTCGGCGTCGTGGACATCGCCGGCGCTCTATGGACTTCGCACGGCCTGCGTAAGCCGGCTTGAGTTCGGTGCCCCGGCTTCTCCTGGTTCTGGACGACGACCGGAACCGGCTGTACGGCTTCGAGCAGGTCTTCGGCCGGTTGGGCGAGGGCTGGGAGATCCGGACCTGGCGCGATGCGCCGTCCATGATCGCCGAGTTCGACCGGCATCTGCCGCAGGCCGGGCTGATCTCGCTCGACCACGACCTCTACGCCGATTCGCGCGCCGATCCCGATCCCGGCACGGGCCGCATGGTCGCCGACGCGCTGGCGAATCGCGCGCCGGTTTGCCCAGTACTAGTGCACTCGACCAACACGGATGCGGCATGGGGAATGCACAACGTTCTTCGCACCGGGGGGTGGGCCGTGGAGCTCGTGCACCAGCTCGGGCAGCCCGAATGGATCCCGGAATTGTGGCTCCCGGCCGCGGTGCGCGTGGTCGAGGCCGCCGGCCGGCCGCAGTCCGCGACGGGGCAGACGCTGCTGCTCCAGGAATACCGGGCGCTTGCGCGCTCGCTTCCCGTTCCCACGCCTTTGCAGGCGCGCCAGTTCGCCGAGTACGTGGCTGGCGCGCACAGCTGGTACAAGCACCTGCGCCTGCTTCCGGCCGGTACGCCAATACAGATCTTCCTGGATCCCGCTGCCGGAATGCAGCGCACGCAGTCCGCCGACGGCAGCATGGCGGTTGCGCCTCGTGACGAGCAGGGGTTCCACTATTCCTGGCTTCCGACCGCCGCATACCGGGAGCGCTTCGGTTACCTGGCGTTCAGCAAATCCTCCGGGACCTCGGTTTCGCTTACGACGGCGGCCGGCGGCCGTCTCGTTCCTTCGGACGACGCGCCTTGCGTCTATGATCCCGCGCAGCGCACATGGCATGCGCTGCCGGAGGAAGCATTGGTGGCCGGTCGCGCGTTCATCAGCGGCATCGTGCACCGGTACGCCGCGTGGACGGGACTCTGGCAGGACGTGATCCGGAGGACGGAACGGTTCCACAGCGTCCTCGAGAAAGGCGATGGTCTGGAGATCGGCAAGCGGATCCTGGACCGATGCCAGGAGCTGAAAGAGGATCCCGCGCGGGCCGAGCCGGCGCCTGCCGGCGAGGGCCAGGCAGAACACCAGCCCGGCCTTGCGGCATTCGACCTTCCCCTGCACCGGCTCGTCGAGGCGGAGCGGGGGCGTCAGATCGAAGGATTGGCGGCTGCCGCTACGCGGCTTCTGCGGCTGCTCGGCGTTTGACGACGCCTGCAAGCCGCTCGCGATCCAACTGTCCCCGCAGGCCGATGCATACCAGGCGCCCGGCGGCGCCTGATGGCGCGTCGGAGATTTCGCTCCTGCGGCCGACGACCTGCAAGGCGCGGGGCGTGCCCGAGAGATCGAGCAGGATGCCCTTGGCGCGCAGGACGCCAAGCGAAGGATCGGCAAGCTGGGCGGCAAGGCAGTCGAAGTCCAGCGGCGGAAGTTTTTCGAAGGCCATCGACTCGTACGAAGGATGGTGCGGACGAGCCATCCCGGAGGAGGGCGCATTTCCGAGGCCGAGGAGAACCTCGATCGGCACCTGGCCGCGCTCGGCCTCGATCACGGATGCGAACTGCCCGAGCCACGCGTGCGTCTCGACCCGCACGCGGTCGTCCACGAGATCAGGCTTGGTGAGGAGGACTAGCTCCGCCTCGCGCAGCTGGCGCTCGATGGTGTCGCCGAGGTAGCGGTCGGCCGCGCGCTCGCGGACGGTTTCGGCGTCGGCGAGGACGACGATGCCGTCGTTGGCGAAGCCGGGGACCAGCGTCACCGTGGCGGCAATCGCGGCGGGGAGGGCGACGCCGCTTGCTTCGATGAGCAGGTGGTCGGGCGCCGGTTTGCGCGCAGCGATCTTCCTCAGCGCGGCAACGAGGTCGCTGCCGAAGCTGCAGCACACGCAGCCGCCGGCGATGGCGAGGGTGTCGCCGCTTCCTCCTTCGATCAGGTCGGCGTCGATCGGCAGCGCGCCGAAATCGTTGACGAGGACGGCGATGCGGCGGCCCGCGGCGTGGCGCAGGAGGTGGTTGACGAGCGTGGTCTTGCCCGCGCCGAGGTAGCCGCCGACGACAGTGACGGGAATGGGCGCCGTCAAAGCTTCGCAGCCTCGAACACGCGCCCGCCCTGCACGGTGCCCCAGATCCGCGCGTCCTTGATGCCGGCCGGCCCGAGCTCGCGCGGGTCGTCCTCCAGCACCGCGAAATCGGCGCGCTTGCCGGCTTCGATGGAGCCGATCTCGCCGTCGAGCTTCAAGGTGTAGGCGGCGCCGAGGGTGATGGTGCGCAACGCCTCGTCGAGCCCGATGCGCTCGGCGACGCCCAGCACGCGGCCGCTGGCGGTGCGACGGTTGATCGCGCACCAGGCGGTGAAGAGGGGGCCGAGCGGCGTCACCGGGGCATCCGAGTGGATGGCATAGGGCACGCCCGCGTCGCGAGCGGTCGCGCAGGCGTTCATCCGCTCGGCGCGCTCCGGGCCCACGGTCATGGCGTAGTGCTGGTCGCCCCAGTAGTAGTGGTGGTTGGGGAAGAGGTTGACGCACATGCCCAGCGCTTTCATGCGCCGGAACTGCGCCGCGTCCGCCAGCTGGCAGTGCTGCATCGTGAAGCGGTGGTCGGGCGCGGGGTGCGCGCGCAGCGCCTCCTCGACGCAGTCGAGCACGAGCTCGGTCGCCTCGTCGCCGTTGGTGTGGGTGTGGACCTGAACGCCGTGCTTCAGCGCGAGACGGTAGGCCTCGCGCATCTGCTCGGGCGGGATGTACCAGAGGCCGTTCGGCGCGCCGTTGTAATAGCCCGGAGCCCGCAGCCGCGCCGAGAAACCCTGGATCGAGCCGTCGGCCACCAGCTTGACCATGCCCAGGCGCAGGCGATCCGTGCTCCGCGCTCGCAGCGCGAGCGCGCGGTCGATGAGCGCCTGGCCGGTAAGGAGCTGCAGGCGGAGCAGGGAGACGATGCGCGCCGGGTACGAATCCTCGCCCGTCACGCGCAGCATCATGGCGACCGCGTTCTCGGGCAGCAGGTTGGCGAGGTCGCCGGCAGTGGTGACGCCCTTGCGCACGCAGAGCTTGCCGAAGTAGCGCAGGCCGAGCTCGTCCGCCGCGAGCACCTCGCGGTCGAAGCCGACGTGGCCGCTTGCCATCATCATCGGGTCGGGACCCTTCAGCTCCCCGGTGGGCAGGCCGTCGCCGCCGAGCGGGATTCCCGGATGATTCACTCCTTTCCTCAGCAGCCCGGCGAGCTCGAGGGCCTTCGTGTTCACGTTGAGGACGTGGCTGCTCGCGTGCAGCACGCCCACGGGCCGCGTCGCCGAAACGCGGTCGAGGTCGGAGCGGCACACGCGCCGCTCGCCGAAGTAGATCGGATCCAGCCCCCAGCCCGAGAGCGGCGCCGCCGGGTCCTTCAGCGCGTCGTTCGCCTCGCGCAGGCGCGCGAGCACCGCGTCGATGGACTTCGCGCCCGGCCAGGTTCTTCCGTCCGGATCCATGCGGTCGAAGTAGCCCGTGTAGACGTAGCGCCAGAAGGTCCCTTCCATGGTGTGGCTGTGGCCCTCCACGAGCCCGGGCATCAGCACCTTGTCCGCGAAGCGCTCGTCGAGCGCGTGCCTGCCCCAGCCGGTGAGCTCGCCGAGCGGGCCCACGCCAAGGATGCGGCCTTTGCGCACCGCTACGTGCGTCGCCTCCGGCCGCGCCAGGTTCATCGTGAGGATGCGCCGCGCGCGGTAGATCGTGATCATGGGACTGTTAGCGCGCGACGTCGGTCTGTGAGCGCGCGAGCACCGCCTCCAGCTCGGCCCGGGAGGTCAGCACGCGGTCGCCGTGCTGCGAGAGTGCGATCGAGGCGATCGCCACGCCGCGGGCGAGTCCCGCGCGCAGGTCGCCGTCAAGGAAGCCGTCCAGCGCGCCGGCGGCGAAAGCGTCGCCGCTGCCGATCCGGTCCGCGACTTGCGCAGGGATGGCGGCCTGGTGGAGGAACTCGCGCCCCTGCAGGAGCGCCGCGCCCTGCGCGCCGTAGGTGCCGAAAATTGCCTGCGCGCCGGTGAGCGCCTGCAGCTTGCGCAGCTGTTCCTGCGGCTCGCCGGCGCAGCCGAACAGCGCGGCGGCATCCGCGCCCTTGCAAAAGAGCAGGTCCGCCTCCGCGATCAGCGGCCGCAGCTTGTCGCCGGCCACGGCGGCGCTCCAGAGCTTCGCGCGGTAGTTGACGTCGAAGCTCACCGTCACCCCGGCGCCGCGCGCGCGCCGGATCGCTTCCGCCACCATCGCGTGGCAGGAATCGCTCAAGCCCGCGGTGATGCCGCTCACGTGCAGGACGCGCGCCGCGAGGACCACATCCCAGTCGAGGTCGGCCGCGGTCATGCGCGCCGCCGCGGAGTTTGCGCGGTCGTAGATCACCTGGATCGCGCGCGGCGTGCCTGCGTACTCGATGAAGTAGGTGCCGATGCGCTCGCCCGGCGCCCGCCGGACCGCCGAGACGTCCACGCCGTCGGCGCGCACGGCGCGCAGCACCGCGTTGCCGAGGGCGTGGTCCGGCAGCCGGCCCAGCCAGGCCGCGCGGCGGCCGAGGCGCGCGAGCGCGACGCAGGTGTTGCACTCGGCGCCACCGTACTCCACTTCCAGGCGGCGCGCGTCGTCGAGGCGCTCGCCCGCCGGCACGGACAGCCGGAGCATGACTTCGCCCAGGCCGGCGACGTCGAAGCGGAAGGACCGCGCCATGCGGTACTTGGCGCCCTCAGCGGCGCTCGAGCGGTACGTACTCCCGGGGCGCCGGGCCGTTGTACTCGGTGAGCGGGCGGATGAGGATGTTGTTCTCCATCTGCTCCAGCACCGACACCGCCCAGCCCGGCACGCGGCCGATGGCGAATATCGGGACGAAAAGGTCGGGCGGGATGCCGTTCAGGTAGTAGACGACGCCCGCGTAGAAGTCCACGTTGACGTTGACGCCGTGGCGCGCGTAAGGCTTCATCGCCTCGACCAGCGCCTCGAGGATCTGGTACCACTGCGGCTGGCCCATTTCGCGCGAGAGCTTCTCCACGCCCGCGCG
>JAYRND010000294.1:0-11126 GCA_041904885.1 Burkholderiales bacterium | reverse complement strand
TGCCCGAGGTCCGGGTCAGGATCCGCACCAGGTACTCGCGCTCGAACGCCCGGCGCGCCTCGTCGAGGGGCCGCAAATCATCCAATCCCGCATCGGGTTCCTCATGCAGGCCACGAGACGTAACCAAGTTTTCCTGCGTGTCCACGGCTCAATCCTCCTCGCAAGAGTTCGTCAGCACGAGGGCGTATGTCACGAATCGGCGCGGCGGCGGCGCCGTTGGTCGCCTGACAAGTGACGAATGTCCTACGACCGGCGGGATCGCAGAAACCCGACTCGTCGCCCGGACTTTCACTAGTTCTTGCCGCCGCGCCCGTACCCGTTGCCGTTGCCGCGCGCAATCGATCCATTTGCAGATGCACGCCCGCCGCCGGCCGTGACCGCGCCGCTGGCCGAACCGGAAGTGCCGACCGATCCGTTTGAGCTAACTGACCGGCCGTATGCGTGCCGCACGCCCGGCTGGGTGACGCGGGTTCCCAGCGCCGTCGTGATGGCGCCGGTGGAACCTGCTGACGTTGGCATACCGGATTGCACTGCCGGCACGGACTTGCCGGAGCCCAGCCCCGGATGCAAGCTCAGCGAATGGGCAACCTGTCCCCACCCCATACCCTGGCTGCGAAGATTCAATACTCCAGACATCTGCGCGGTCGTTCCGTCCGGCATGGTGACAGCGCCGCCATTGAGCGCGGCGGCAATCTGCGTCGGCGTCGGGTCGGTGATCCCGTGCGCCAGCAAATCGCGGTTCGCGAGGTCGAGCGCACGCGTGATGTTGCCGTAGCCCATCGGCCTGGTGGGAGGAACGATCGTGGCCGTTTCGCCGCCCCCGGTGATCGTGAATTCGGTGCCGCTGCGCATCCCCGTCGTCATGTTGGCCAGGTTCTCGCTGGAGCCGGCGAAATTGAGGAACCGGGGTTCTACGCGTTGCGCATAGCGGAGATCTCCGGGCGGGGACGGACCCTCTACCGGTGCCGGCTCCGTCTGGGCACACGCGGATGCCGCCGCGGCCGCGAGGGCGACTGCCAGGAGTGTGTGCTTGAGCGCATTCATGAGAAAGCTCCTTTCTTGGTCAGGCATTGCCGAGCAGGCGCTCGGTTTGAGCGATGATTTCCGTCGCGGTGGCGCTGTCGTAGAAGATGCCGCCGTTGCGCGCGACGACCTTCATGCGCGTCGCGGTGGGGCTCAGGGGCTCGAGGAGGATGTCGATGCTCCTTCCCGTCGCCTCCGCCTTGAGCACTTCCCCTTCGCTCGTTTTCTCCGTCCCCACGTGCCGCATTCCCATCCGGCCCATCGCGCTCAGCGACGCGGTTTTGACGCGGGCGACCGGCGCGGTGAAGGTCCGGTACGTGATCCCATTGAGGGTATGCGAGACCGCAGTGGACCCGCCAATTCCCGCTGAAGTGACTGCCAGCGGCACGCAGGCCGAAAGGCCCGCGGCGAATCCCAAACAGGCGACAGCGCGCATGCAGCAGCGGAATGATCGTGTCAGCTTCATGGCAATCCCTCCTTTCAATCAGGCGACCGCGGGAGTCAAACCGGGAGATCCATTGATCGGCACGCCGAGGGGCGCGCGGGCCGTCTCGTTGCCCGCCGCATCGCGATGCACCAGCTCATTGCTGTCGAAGTCGTATTCGGGATGGCTGCTCTCGTTCCAGCGCTCCAGCGCGTGCATGTAGAAGGGAACGAACAGGCCCTGGCGCGGGTTGTCGTCCTGCATCGCGAACACGTACTCGGGCTGCTCGCCCACCCTCAGTCCGGGGTGGCAGAACTGGACCCAGGCCTGGTCGCCGAGGACAATGACTTTCCAGAAGGGAACGACGTCGTAGAACTTCAGCGTCACCTTGGCGCCGCGCTTGCGCAGATCGGACAGGAACGCGATCGTCGCCTCGATCTCGGTCTGCAGCGAGAGCACGGTGATTTCCGGCGGCAGGGCGTCGGCGCGGCGCCGCAGCGCCTCGCCGACGGGGTTCACCAGCATCACGCGCAACTCGTAGGCGCATTCCAGCGGGGCGCGCAGCGGGCTGGCGGAATCGACGAAGGTATCGTAGCCGGTCAGCGTCACGACGAATGCGTCCCGCGCCGCGGGCAGGCGCTTCAGCATCCGCTGCTCGTGCCAGCGTGCGATCCAGCCGCGCGCCGCCTTGCGCGTGTAGACCAGCGCCGCGGTGCGGGCCATCTCGACCATGTAGCGGTTGTCCCAGGCGAGCTTTGCCATGTTGAACACGAGCACCAGCACGGAAGCAAGGATCACCTCAGTGCCCAGCAGCAGGTTCGGGTCGGACTCGACCAGCGGCCACCACACGAACAGGATGTAGCGCGCGACCTCGGGCAGCGAGAACGCGATCGCGACGGCGATCAACGTGATCGCTCCATGGACCAGGATTCCGCGCAGGCTGATGACCAGGCGGTCCTCGGTTCGTTCGGTGTTCAGCATCTCTTCCTTCCAAAAAAAGGCCCGCCACTTGGGGGATGCGGTCGGGCCAGGAGGAAAACGGGGACCTGAATCGTCCGTGGCTTTGCGGTGGCGCTACGGCCCGCTCCCGAACAGCATCGCGATGAGATAGAGGAGCCCGGCAGCGGCAAAGACATAGACGAAAGCGTCGGCCAGGCGGCTTGCGCCGGTTACCGATATCGAGCCGCTGACCAGCCAGGCGCTCACGCCAATCATCGTGAAGGCGAGCAGCGCCGCGATTCCACCCGCGAAGCTGCGGTCGAAGAGCAGTTCGAGCCAGCCGCCGGGGGCGAGCATGTGGAACGCGGTGCAGCCGACGCCCAGCATGACCAGCACCGCGATGGCGAACGCCGCCAGCTCCTGCAGGGAAGCCCCGAGGTCGCCGCCCAGCTGGAGTTTCAGGTATTTCACGACGGCGCTCACGCGCGCTCGATGGCCGGGCCGTCGGTGATGCGAACCCGCTCGCCCACCGCGAACGGCGGCTGCGCCTTCTGCGAGATCGTGCGCAGCGTGCCGTTCTCGAGGCGGACGCCGACCTTCCAGACGGTATGCCTGTTCATGTTTCGCTCGATCTCGTTGCCCGCATACGCGCCGCCGGCCGCGCCGCCGATGGTCAGGAGCGTCCGCACGTCGCCGCGGCCGATCTGGTTGCCGAGGACGCCGCCCGCGACGCCGCCGGTGACCGCGCCTACGCCGGTTGCCGCGCCCTTGACCTCGACCGCGCGGATGGACTCGATGACGCCGCAGCTGGCGCAAGGGCCCGCCGCCTGCGCCACCGGCGCGCGAGCCGGCGAATGGGCCTGGGGATGGTCCAGGGGGATCTTGCCTGCGAGCGCACGCGAGTCGGCGGGCCGGCTCTCGGCTGGCGTGGTGTTGCCCAGCGGGAGGATCCCGGTCAGCGCCGCGGAGCCCAGCAAGCTGAACAGCAGCACCGCCGCGGCGGCGCCAATTACCAGAGGATGCGATCGGGTTCGGTCCATGAGGCGTTCCTTTGCGAATTCCTCATGGTGTTCTGCAACCCGCGTGCCAGTGCCGGAAAACCGTCTTCAGCCAACGGCTTACTGCTCCGCGCGCGGATCCGGCCGCGAGCGGATTGCGGCGGAATCGTCGCCTGCCGGCGACTGCCTCAGCTGCGCGTGCGCGAAGTGCTTGAAGCGCCGCCGTTTTCCCTGTCCGCGCGCGGCGACGATTTGAACATCACCGGCTCGAGCGCATGGCGGTCGAGCAGCCGGTAGAACTCGGTGCGATTGCGGCCGGCGAGCCTCGCCGCCTGCGTCACGTTTCCGGCGGTGATCTTGAGGATGCGCGCGAGGTAGTCGCGCTCGAACGCGCGCCGCGCCGCGTCCAGCGGCGCGAGCACCGAATCGCCGGAATCCAGCGCCTGGCGCACGAGCGACGCCGGGATCACGTCGGTCGCCGAGAGCGCGACCGCCTGTTCGACCACGTTCAGCAGCTGGCGCACGTTGCCCGGCCAGGGCGCCACCACCAGCAGTTCCATCGCCTCCGGGGACAGGGCCAGCCGCGGCCGGTCGTAGCGTTGCGCGAAGTCGGCGAGGAAGTGGCTCGCGAGCAGGGGGATGTCCTCGCGCCGCTCGGCGAGCGGAGGCAGCAGGAGCTTGACGACGTTGAGCCGGTAGAACAGGTCCTCGCGAAATTCACCGGTTGCGATCCGCTCCTCCAGCTTGCGATGCGTCGCCGAGATGACGCGCACGTCCACCTCGATCACCTCGTTGGAGCCGACCGGGCGCACCGTCCTGTCCTCCAGGGCGCGCAGCAGCTTGACCTGCAGGTCCGTCGGCATGTCGCCGATCTCGTCGAGAAACAGGGTGCCGCCCTGCGCCGCCTGGAACAGGCCCATGCGGTCCTGCACCGCGCCGGTGAAGGCGCCCTTCTTGTGGCCGAACAGCTCGGACTCGAGCAGGCCGTCGGGAATGGCGCCGCAATTCACCACCACGAACGGCGCATCCGCGCGCCGGCTGGCCTTGTGGATCGCCCGCGCGAACAACTCCTTGCCCGTGCCGCTTGCGCCGATGATGCACACGGCTGCGTCGGAAAGCGCGACGCGCTTCGCCTGGCCCAGCAGGGACTCGATGGCGGGCGAGCGCGTGATCAGCTCCGTGCGCCAGCCGGCGTCGGCCCCCGCCGGCGCGCCGGAAAGCCGCAGCGCGGATGCCACGGTCTCCAGCAGGAGCCTGGGGTCGAACGGCTTCGCGAGGAAGCCGAATACCCCGCTCTGGGTGGCCGCGACCGCCTCCGGCACCGTTCCGTGCGCGGTGAGGATGATCACCGGCAGCGCGGGGGAATCGCGGTGGATCGCCTCGAACAGCGCGAGCCCGTCCATGCCCTCCATGCGCAGGTCGGTGACGACCAGGTCGCAGGGCGCCGCCGCCAGCGCCGCGAGCGCCGCTTCTCCCGAGGATGCCGTCACGACCGCGTAGCCGGCCGCGGCAAGGCGCATCGAGATGAGCTGCAGCAGGTCCTTGTCGTCGTCGACCAGCAGGATTCTCTTCCGGTGATTCTCCATGGGCTACCTCGCTTCGCTCCGCATGCGGTCCTCGCGGTCCAGGATGTCGCGCTCGATGGCCTTGAGAGCGTCCAGCTGCCGGCGCAGCGCCGCCTCCCGCGCGCCGGCCGCGCGCGACGCCCTCTGCCTCTCCGCGGTCTCGGCAGCAAGGAGAGCCTTGAGGCGGTCGATCTCGGCCTTGCAGGAATCCGACGAATCGAACGGTGCCAAAGCGCAGCCGGCAAGCAATGTCGCCGCCAGCAGTATCGTCACCAGCCGGTTCAATGCCATGCGACCTCCGTCCTGGCCATGCAGCTCACGCCGCCTCCCGCAGCGGAGCGCCCGGTTGCAGGGGCAGCGTCACGCGGAAATGGCCGCCGCGGCCGCCGGCGACCGCCTCGACGCGGCCGCCGTGCGCCTCGGCGAACTCCCGGGCGATCGCCAGGCCGAGGCCGGTTCCCTCCGCGCGTCCATAGGCGGCGGCGCGTCCCCGGAAGAAGGCGTCGAAGATCGCGTCGCGCTCCTCGGGCGGCACGCCCGGCCCGGAATCCAGGAACTCGATCGTCGCGGCGCCTCCCTGCTGCCGGGCGACCACGCGGATCTCGCCTCCCTCGGGGGTGAACTTGACCGCGTTGCCGAGCAGGTTGTCGACGATCGAGCGCAGCCGGGCGGCGTCCGCGCGCACCTGGATGGAGGCGGCATCCAGCTTCAGGCGCTGGCGCTTCGCGTGCGCGGCGATCTGGTGCGAGCGCAGGCACTGGCGCAGAAGCTCGTCGAGCGCCAAGGCGTCGATTTTCAGGCTGGAGGCGGCATGCAGCGCGCGCTGGTAGTCGAGCAGGTCCTCGATCAGGTGCTGCAGCTTGACGCTGTTGTCGCGCAGGATCGACACCACCTGCCGCTGCGGCGGCGCCAGCGGCCCGGCGACCTGGTCGTTCAGGAGCTCGGTGCCTTCGCGCAACGCCGCCAGCGGCGTCTTCAGGTCGTGGGAGAGGTGCCGCAGGAAGCGGTTCTTCTGCGCTTCCAGCTCGGTCAGGCGGTGGCGCAACCAGTCGAGCCGCTCGCCGAGCGACCGCAGGTCCGCCGGCCCGTGGACACGGACCGGACGGGAAAAGTCGGCGCTGCCCAGCCGCCGGATCGCCGAGTCGAGCTCGGCGATCGGCCGCGCCACCAGGCGCGTCAGCACCAGCGCGGCGGCCAGCGCCAGCGCGATCGCCACCAGCACCATCGCCATCAGCCGGCCGTGCAGTTCGTCGGCATTCGCGCCCAGGCGCCCGAGCTCGCGATCGACCGCGGCATAGCTGACCGACTGGAACCGGTAGGCATCCTCCACCAGCAGCGCCGCCAGCGCGCGCACCTCGCGCAGTTCGAGCTTGCCGCGCGTCGGACTGGACACATACGCGTGGAGGGCCGCCTCCCGCTCGGCGACCCGCTCCAGCACGGACAGGCGCTCGCTCCCGACCTTCAGCTGCGAGGTTTCGGCCACGAGCCTGCCGAAACCCTCGTGGGCGCGGGCGAAATCGTCGCGCAACCGTGCATCCGGCAGCGCTGCCGCCTGCAGCGCCAGGCGCTCCAGCGAAGTCGCGCGGCCGACCAGCGCGCCGCCGGAACGCGCCACCGCCAGGGCGCCGGCGACCGCGCTGCGGCTCTGCTCGGTCAGGCGCTCCATGTGCCAGGCCGAGGAAAGCAGGGCGCCGATGAGCGGCAGCGCCACCAGCAGGAACGCCGCCAGCAGGAGACCGAGGAACGACCGTGGATAACGCAGTGCGAACGAGTATCGCCTTGCAGTCACGACCTTATAATGGCATGCAAAACATCGTTATGATCGGCCGGAATGTCACCGATTGGCGACAGTGTCGTGTCACGAATCGGCGACAGGCGGACAACCGCGCGACTCGCAGGGACAAGCCGAAGTTGAGTTCTACGCCACGCATCTACCTCGTCGCAGCCGTCGCCCGCAACGGCGTGATCGGCGCCCAGGGCCGCCTGCCCTGGCACCTGCCGGAAGACCTGAAGCACCTCAAGAAAATCACGCTCGGCCATCCGGTAATCATGGGCCGGCGCACCTGGGAGTCCCTCGGCAAGCCGCTGCCCGGCCGCGACAACATCGTGGTCACCCGGCGCGCGAATTTCGAGGCGCCCGGGGCCAGCGTCGCGAGCTCGCTTGCCGCGGCAATCGCGCTCTGCATCGGCGAGCCCGTCGCATTCGTGATCGGCGGCACCGAGCTCTACGCCGAAGCGCTGCCAATCGCCAACGGCCTGGTGCTCACCGAGATCGGCCGGGACTACGAGGGCGACACCTTCTTTCCCGCCTGGGACCGCGGTGCCTGGCGCGCCACGCAGAGAGAGTCGCACACCTCCGCGGAGGGCGTGCCATTCGACTTCGTTCTCTATGAAAAAAACTAGGCTGCCGAATCGAACACGCGCACGTCCGGCAGCGGGAAGCCGTTGAACTCGCTGGCGTAGGCGGTGGTGTAGGCGCCCGCGTTGCGGATGTAGATGAAATCGCCCTCCTGCAGGTCGGAGGGTAGCGGCTCGTCGCGCAGGACCACGTCCACCGAGTCGCAGGTCGGTCCCGCGACGTGCCAGGGCGCGTCCGGTCCGGAACGATCGGTGCGGATCCCGTACTTCAGTCCCTCGGCCGCCTCGACCACCCCGCCGAACAGGCCCGCGTCCCAGTGCATCCAGCGCTTGCCGGCGCGCGTGGTGGTTCCCATCACGCGGCACACGAAGTAGCCCGCGTCCGACACCAGGTAGCGCCCGGGCTCGGCGACCACCTGCACCTCATCGGGAAACGCCTTGAGCGCCTCGTTGACCACCTCGCCGATCCGTTCGATGGAAGGAATCGGCTTGACGTGGCGCACCGGGAACCCGCCGCCGATGTCGAGCAGGCGCGGCCGCAGGCCCGCCGCGGCCATGGCGTCGAACAGCGCGCGCGCGCGCTCGATGCCGACGCGCCAGTTCTCCGGGTTGCGGCACTGCGAGCCGGCGTGGAAGGTGACGCCGGCAAGGTCGGCGCCCAGCTGCGCGGCCGTGCGGACGATCTCCTTCGCTTCGGCGGGGCCCGCCCCGAACTTGCCCGACAGCGGCCAGTCGCTGCCGATGTTCGGCGTCGCGATGCGCAGGTAGCTGCTCGCGGCGGGCTCGACCTCGTGCACGCGGCGCAGCTCGTCCACGCTGTCCACGGCGAACCACCGCACGCCGCGCGCCGCGGCATGCGCGATTGCCTGGCGCGAGCGGACCGGGTTGGAATAGAGCACTTCGGCCGGGTCGACTCCCAGCCCGGCAAGCATGCCGAGCTCGGCGGCCGAGGCGATCTCGAAGCGGCAGCCTTCCTGCAGCAGCGCCTCGACCACGCGCCGGTCCGGGTTCGCCTTGACCGCGTAGTGCGGCCGCACGCGCGGCAGCGCTGCGCGGAAGCGGCGCAGCTTCCCGCGCACGATGGCGGTATCCAGGATCAGGAACGGCCGCTGGTATTCCTGCCGCGCCGCGCGGCGCACGATCTCGAGGTCCAGGCTGACTTCGGGATGCGTGTCGAAGCGCTGCTCTTGCGGTGTTGCGTCCTGCATGCGGCGGCGATTATAGGAGCGCGCCCCCGCGCGTCAAGAATTTTCTCTCTTAAGATTCGCTTAATCTCAGATGCGCGGAAGCGTGACGCCTTTCTGTCCCTGGTACTTGCCGCCGCGGTCGCGGTATGAGGTCTCGCAGACCTCGTCCGACTCGATGAAGATGACCTGCGCCACGCCTTCGTTGGCGTAGATCTTCGCCGGCAGCGGCGTGGTGTTGGAGAACTCCAGCGTCACGTGGCCCTCCCACTCGGGCTCGAGCGGCGTCACGTTGACGATGATGCCGCAGCGGGCGTAGGTGGACTTGCCCAGGCAGATGGTGAGCACGTTGCGCGGGATGCGGAAGAATTCCACCGTGCGCGCGAGCGCGAAGGAATTCGGCGGGATGATGCACACCGGCCCCTTGAAGTCGACGAACGACTTGGCGTCGAACTCCTTCGGGTCGACGATGGTCGAGTTGATGTTGGTGAAGATCTTGAACTCGTCGGAGCAGCGGATGTCGTAGCCGTAGCTCGAGGTGCCGTAGGATACGATGCGCTGCCCGCCCGCCTCCTTCACCTGCCCGGCCTCGAACGGCTCGATCATGCCCTTCGCCGCCATGCGGCGGATCCACTTGTCCGACTTGATGGTCATAGCTCGGTACAGGGGAACCAAGGTTCCCCCGTCGCTCCTTCCTAGGTATTCTGGACCACGATGTTCGGGAACCTGGAGGTCATGTCCTTCTGCGATTCCGCGATCCGCACCGCGCAGCGGCGCGCGATCTGCCTGTAGATCGCCGACAGCTTGCCGTCGGGATCGGAAACGAGCGTCGGCCGGCCCGAATCGGCCTGCTCGCGGATGGCGGCGTCGAGCGGCAACGCGCCGAGCAGCTCGGTGCCGTAGTCCTTCGACATGCGCGCGGCGCCCCCTTCGCCGAAGATGTGGCTCTCGTGGCCGCAGTTCGGGCAGATGTGCGTCGACATGTTCTCCACGATGCCGAGGATCGGGATGCCGACCTTCTCGAACATCTTGAGGCCTTTGCGGGCGTCGATGAGCGCGATGTCCTGCGGCGTGGTGACGATCACCGCGCCGGTCACGGGCACCTTTTGCGCGAGCGTGAGCTGGATGTCGCCGGTGCCCGGCGGCAGGTCGACCACCAGGTAGTCGAGCTCGCGCCAGCGCGTGTCCTTGAGCAGCTGCTCGAGCGCCTGGGTCACCATCGGCCCGCGCCACACCATCGGCGTGTCGACGTCGATCAGGAAGCCGATCGAGATCGCCTGCAGGCCGTGGCCTTCCATCGGCTCGAGGTGCTTGCCGTCCTTCGACTCGGGCCGGCCGGAGATGCCGAGCATCATCGGCTGCGAGGGGCCGTAGATGTCGGCATCGAGGATGCCGACCGAGGCGCCTTCGGCCTGCAGCGCGAGCGCGAGGTTCACCGCCGTGGTCGACTTGCCGACGCCGCCCTTGCCCGAGGCCACCGCGATGATGTTCTTGATGCCCGGGATGAGCTTCACGCCGCGCTGCACCGCGTGCGAGACGACCTTCGAGCGCACGATGACGCTCGCGCCGGGCGCGCCCGCGGCCTTGAGCGCGTCAATGACCTGGCGCCGGATCGGCTCGAACTGGCTCTTGCCCGGATAGCCGAGCTCGATCTCGACCGAAACCGCGCCGCCGGTTGCCTTCGCGCTCTTCACCGAGCGCGTCGCGACGAAATCCTTGCCGGTGTTCGGATCGACGGTTTTGGCGAGGACCGCCTGTACGTCGGCATCACTGAGGGGCATGCGCGAAGTGTAAGCTAAAATCGCCGTTTTTCCCGCGCAGCTTTCCAGGCAGCTTCCGAGCACGCAATGCCCCGCAGGCTCTTCGTCACCACGGCACTGCCCTACGCCAACGGGCCGTTCCACATCGGCCACATCATGGAGTACATCCAGGCCGACATCTGGGTGCGCTTCCAGCGCATGCAGGGGCACGAAGTGCACTTCGTCGGCGCCGACGACGCGCACGGCGCGCCGATCATGCTCGCCGCCGAGAAGGCCGGCAAAACGCCCGAGCAGTTCATCGACGCCATCCAGCGCGGCCGCAAGCGGTACCTCGACGGCTTCCACGTCGAGTACGACAACTGGCACTCGACGCATTCGGCGGAGAACAGCGAGCGATCGCAGGACATCTTCCGCCGGCTGAAGGCGAAGGGCCTCGTGTACACGAAGCCGGTCGAGCAGTTCTTCGACCCGGTGAAGGGCATGTACCTCGCCGACCGCTATGTGAAGGGCGAGTGCCCGAACTGCGGCGCGAAGGACCAGTACGGCGATGCCTGCGAGAACTGCAGCACGGTGTATTCGGCGACGGCGCTGAAGAACCCCTACTCCACGCTCTCGGGCGCCCGACCCGAGCTGCGCACCTCGGAGCACTACTTCTTCCGGCTCTCCGATCCGCAGTGCAAGGACTTCATCCGCGAGTGGCTCGAGTTGCCCGGCCGCGTGCAGCCACAGGTGTTCAACAAGGCCGTGGAGTGGCTGGACGGCGAGGGCGACAAGGCGCTGGGCGACTGGGACATCTCGCGCGACCCGCCCTACTTCGGCATCCGCGTGCCCGACATCGCCGAGGAGAAATACCTCTACGTCTGGCTGGACGCGCC
>JAYRND010000293.1:0-4752 GCA_041904885.1 Burkholderiales bacterium | reverse complement strand
GGTGGGGCGCGGCAAGAGCTTCCTGATGGACGCCTTCTACCTGTGCGTGCCGCTGGAGCGCAAGCGCCGCGTGCACTTCCACCACTTCATGCGCGAGGTGCACCGCGAGATGGCCGAGTTGCCATCCGTCGCCGATCCGCTGGCCGTGGTCGCCGAGCGGACCGCGCGCCGTTACCGCCTCGTCTGCTTCGACGAATTCCACGTATCCGACATCGCCGATGCCATGATCCTGGGGCGCTATCTCGAGAGGGTGATGGACCTGGGGGTGCAGTTCGTAATGACGAGCAACTACCACCCCGAAGGCCTCTACCCGAACGGCCTGCAGCGCGAGCGCTTCCAGCCGGCGATCGACCTGCTCAAGTCGCGCTTGGACATCGTCGAGGTGGACGGCGGCCGCGACTACCGCCGCCTGAAGATGGAAAAGCTTCGCGTTTACCACGCCGGGACCGGCGCGGAAGCGGAGCTGGCCGCGATCTTCGAGGAGCTGAAGGACGTCGAGGACGAGAAGCAGCCGCTGGACGTCGAGGGCCGGCGCATCCCGTATCGCAAGCGCGCGGGCGGGCTGGTATGGTTCGATTTCGAGGCGCTGTGCGGCGGGCCGCGCTCGTACGCCGACTACGTGGACCTCGCGCAGCGCTTCCACACGGTGCTGCTCTCGGGGGTGCCGCGCATGACGGCGCTGAACGCCGACGCGGCGCGGCGCTTCACCTGGCTGGTGGATGTGTTCTACGATGACCGGGTGAAGCTCTTCGTCGGCGCCGAGGCGCAACCGGACGAGCTTTTCACGGACGGTGGTGATGCGAAAACGGCCGCAGCGGAGTTCGCGCGCACCGCCAGCCGGCTGACCGAGATGCAGACCGCGGAGTACCTGCAGCAGCAACGGAGGAGGGACAGTGGAAAAGTTCAAGGCCTACCGGCTTAGCGAAGTCGAGAAGAAGATCAAGGCCGAGTTCGTCGAGTGCACGCTCGACGACCTCGACCCGGGCGAGCTGGTGGTGCGCGTCGCCTACTCGGACGTCAATTACAAGGATGCGCTCGCCGCTACGGGCAAGGGCCGAATCCTGCTGCGGCCGGTGTGCATCGGCGGCATCGACCTTGCGGGTACGGTCACCGCCTCGTCCGACCCCGGATTCGCCAAGGGCGACGCCGTGCTCGCGGTCGGACACGAACTCGGCGTCAAGCATCACGGCGGCTATGCCGAGTACGCGCGCATCCCGGCCAAATGGGCCGTCAAGCTGCCCAAGGGCATGACACTGTGGGAGGCGATGGCGTTCGGCACCGCGGGCTACACGGCGGGCCTGGCGATCGTGAAGATGGAGCATAACGGCCTGCATCCGGCCGGCGGCCCGGTGATCGTCGACGGCGCCACCGGCGGCGTGGGGTCGATCGCGATCGCTGCGCTGTCGCGGCTCGGCTACCACGTCGTCGCGCTGACGGGAAAGGATCAGGAAGCCGACTGGCTGAAGCGGCTCGGCGCGAAGGAAGTCAAGCTGCGCAAGGAAATCGATTTGACGAAGATCAAGCCCCTCGACAAGGCGACATGGCAGGGTGCCGTGGACAACCTGGGAGGGGAAGTCCTGGCCTGGATGGCAAGCACCATGAAAGTGAACGGCGTCATCGCCTCGATCGGCCTTGCCGCCGGCTTCGGGCTGAGCACGACCGTGATGCCGTTCATCCTGCGCGGGGTCAGCCTGCTCGGCATCAATTCCACCGACGCGCCCAGCGCCGAGCTCGAGCGCGCGGTCTGGGGCCGGCTCGCAGGCGACATGAAGCCCGCCAGCTTGAAGGAGATGGCGAAGACCATCCCGTTCGCCGACCTGCCGAAGGTTTTCGACGACTTCATCGGCGCGAAGGTCACCGGCCGCATCGTCGTCGACCTGAGCGCATGAAGTACGCTGATTTCCACCGCCGCTCGATCGCCGACCGCGAAGGCTTCTGGCGCGAAGAGGCGAAGCTCATCCACTGGCAGAAGCCCTTTGCGAAGGTGCTCGACTACTCGCGCCCGCCGTTCGCGAAGTGGTTCGTCGGCGGCGAGACCAACCTGTGCCACAACGCCATCGACCGGCACCTCGAGGCGCGTGGCGAGCAGAACGCATTGATCTGGATTTCCACGGAAGTGGACAGGGTTGAGAGCTTTTCCTATAAAAAGCTTTTTGAAAAAGTAAACCAGACGGCCGCGATGATGCAGTCGCTGGGCGTCAAGCGAGGCGACCGGGTGATCATCTACATGCCGATGATCCCGGAGGCGGCTTTCGCCATCCTCGCCTGCGCGCGCATCGGCGCGATCCACTCGGTGGTGTTCGGCGGCTTCGCGGCCGCGAGCCTCGCCGCGCGCATCGACGACGCGAAGCCGGCGCTCATGATTACCGCCGATGGCGGCAGCCGCATGGGCAAGGCGGTCCTCTACAAGGCGCTGGTCGACGAGTCGCTCAAGCTCGCCAAGCACCCGCCGAAGAAGGTGCTCCTCTTCAATCGGGGTTTCGACGCGAATCTCTCTCTGACCGAGAGGGACATCGACTGGAAGACCCTTGCCGAGAAGCATGCGGGCAAGAAAGTCGCCTGCGAATGGCTCGAATCGAACGAGCCGTCCTACATCCTCTATACCTCCGGCACCACCGGCAAGCCGAAGGGCGTGCAGCGCGACGTAGGCGGCTACGCCGTGGCGCTGGCATCCTCGATGCAGCGCATTTTCTGCGGCGGCGCGGGCGAGACCATGTTTACCACCTCCGACATCGGCTGGGTGGTGGGGCACTCGTACATCATCTACGCGCCGCTGATCGCCGGCATGACGACCATCATGTACGAGGGCGTGCCGGTGCGGCCGGACGCCGGGGTGTGGTGGAAGATCGTCCAGGACTACAAGGTGGCGGTGATGTTCTCGGCGCCCACCGCGATCCGCGTGCTCAAGAAGCACGATGTAGCGCTGCTGAAGAAGTACGACCTGTCCTCGCTCAAGCACCTGTTCCTCGCCGGCGAGCCGCTCGACGAGCCCACACACAGCTGGATCAGCCAGGGCCTCGGCCGGCCGGTGATCGACCACTACTGGCAGACCGAGACCGGGTGGCCGATCCTCTCCGCGGTGCCGGGAGTGGAGAAGACGCCGGTCAAGATGGGCAGCCCCTCGTTCCCGGTCTACGGCTACGACCTGAAGCTGCTGCGCGAGGCGGACGCGAGCGAGGCGGGCGCCGACGAGAAGGCGGTGGTGGTGGTCGAGCCGCCGCTGCCGCCGGGCTGCATGAGCACGGTTTGGGGCGACGACGAGCGCTTCGTGAAGACCTATTTCACGATGTTCCCGAAGAAGCTGCTCTACACCACCTTCGACTGGGGCATCCGCGACAAGGACGGCTACTACTTCATCCTCGGGCGCACCGACGACGTGATCAACGTCGCCGGCCACCGCCTCGGCACGCGCGAGATCGAGGAGGCGGTGAACATGCATCCAGGCATCGCCGAGTGCGCGGTGGTCGGCGTGGCCGACCAGCTGAAGGGCCAGCTGCCGATGGCGTTCGCGGTCGCCAAGGATCCCGCGCACACCGCTACGCCCGACGCGCGCATGAAGCTCGAGGGCGAAGTCATGCAGACCGTCAACAACCAGCTGGGCGCGATCGGCCGGCCCGGCCGGGTGTTCTTCGTGACGCTCCTGCCCAAGACGCGCTCGGGCAAGGTGCTGCGCCGCTCGATCCAGGCGCTCGCCGAGGGCCGCGACCCGGGCGACCTCACGACCATCGAGGACCCGGGGGCGCTGCAGCAGATCAAGGACTGCCTGGCCGGCAAATAAAAACGGCGCCCTGCGGGGCGCCGTCGGATGCTGCGTTCCTTCGAGTCTAGAGCCCGGCGGCCTTCAGTCCCGCCACGGCGGCCTTCGTATCCTCGTCGGCATTCGCGCCGGACACGCCGATCGCGCCGATGACCTTTCCATCCACCATGATCGGCAGGCCGCCCTCGACGCCGCTCGCGCCGCGCAAGGTCAGCAGGCGCAGGCCGGCGCCACCGCCTGCGATTCCGTCCTGGAAGGCCTTGGTCGGGCGGCGGTACATGGCCGCCGCCTGCGCTTTGTCCAGCGCCACCGCGACGCTCGCTGTCTGGGTGTCGTCCATGCGCTCGAAATGCACCAGGAAGCCGTGGGTGTCGACGATTGCGATCGCCATCCGCCACTTGTTCTCCTTCGAATTCTGCACCGCTCCGGCGGTGATCTTCTTCGCCAGTTCCGTGCCGATCGGCGCGCCGTACGGCGGGCGGTCCTGCGCGGCGGCGACCATGGCGAACAATGCGACGCTCAATCCGAAAACCAGCTTGCGAATCAGCATATTCCCTCTCCCTTTGGGTTGGCAGTACTAGCGGTTAACGACGATGGACGGACATTATTCCCTAGGCGAGCGCGACCACCCGCTTCGACTGCATGTCGGCGATGGCCTCGGGCCCATAGCCGAGGCTGGCCATGAGCTCGCGCGCGCCTTCGCCGATCGCCGGCGGGTCGCTGCGCTTGGGCAGGCGCGCGCCGTCGAGCGCGATAGGCAAGGTCGGCGCGCGGAATGTCCTGCCGTCGGGCAGGCGGGTCTCGAGCAGTCCGCCCGAGGCCTTCAGGTGCGCATCATCGAGCAGGTCCCAGGGCTTGGCGATCGGCGCGTAGGGCAGGCCGATCGCCTCGAGCTTCGCCGCCAACTCGGACTTGGTAAATCGCTTTAGCGCTTCGGCGAGGCGGGGCATCATCCAGCCGCGCTCCTTCACGCGCGCGCCGTTGCTGTTCAGCCG
>JAYRND010000292.1:0-9209 GCA_041904885.1 Burkholderiales bacterium | reverse complement strand
GCGCCTCGCGCGAGATGGTGAGCCGCGTGATGAAGGACCTGCAGATGGGCGGCTACATCGAGACGCGGGGTTCCACCATCGTGCTGCGCGACTCCATCATGCTGCGCGACTGACCCGCCGCCCCTCGCGCGGCGCGGGCAGGGGACAGGCACACGGGAATGGGAACGGCGGCAGCACAGAAAAACCAGGGCGCCTCGAATGGCACGCCGCTGCCGGCGCGGCTTGCGGGCCTGTTGCGCGAGGCGAAGTGGCTCGCGTTGACGGCCGCGGCGGCCTACCTGCTGCTGGTGCTCGCGACCTACCACCGGAGCGACCCGGGCTGGTCGCATAGCGCGACCGCGGCGGTGACGCAGAACGCAGGGGGACGCGCCGGGGCCTGGATCGCCGACCTGCTGCTCTATCTGTTCGGCATGTCGGCCTACTGGTGGGTTGCGCTGTGCGGCGCGATGGTTGCGTGGGGTTACGCGAGGATCGCGCCCGCGGCCGACGAGGCGTCGGGCGCTTCTCGGAGGCGCGCCGCGAGTGCGAGACTGGTAGACCGGCGCCCACTCTGGATTTCGCTCGCCGGCTTCGCGCTCCTGCTTGTATCCAGCGCGGCGCTGGAGGCGCTGCGGCTGCACAGCTTGCGCGTGGAGCTGCCGCTTGCGCCGGGCGGCATGATCGGCCTCTCCGTGGGCTCTACGCTGGCCGCGGTGGCGGGCTTTACCGGGGCCACGCTGCTGCTTCTCACTTTCCTGGCGGTGGGCCTGAGCCTGCTGACCGGGCTGTCCTGGCTCGGTGCCGCCGAGTTCGTGGGATTCCTGCTCGAGGCCGGGTATGCGCGCGCGCGCGGAGCCCTCGACCGGCGTCGTGACGAGCGCATCGGCGAGCTCGCGCGCGACGAGCGCGAGCACGTCGTCGATGCCGAGCGAAAGCGCGAGGAGGACCACCCGCCGCTGGTGATCGCGCCGCCGCCGCGCGAGATCAGAAAATCCGAGCGCGCGAAGAAGGAGTTGCAGGCCGACAAGCAGGCGCGCCTGTTCGAGCACCTGCCCGACACGCCGCTGCCGCCTCTCAAGCTCCTCGACGAGCCCGAGCGCGAGGCCGAGAACGTGAGCGCGGAAACGCTGGAGTTCACGTCGCGCCTGATCGAGAAGAAGCTCTCCGATTTCGGCGTGGCGGTGAAGGTGCTCGCCGCCTATCCCGGCCCGGTGATCACGCGCTACGAGATCGAGCCTTCGGTGGGCGTCAAGGGCAGCCAGATCATCAACCTGATCAAGGACCTCGCGCGCGCCCTGTCGGTGGTGGCGATCCGGGTGGTCGAGACCATTCCGGGCAAGTCCTGCATGGGGCTGGAGGTCCCGAATCCCAACCGGCAGACGGTGCGGCTGAACGAAATCCTCGGCTCGGAGACCTACCACGGCGCGCACTCGCCTCTCGCGCTCGCGCTCGGCAAGGACATCGCCGGCAACCCGGTGGTGGCGGACCTGGGCAAGATGCCGCACCTGCTGGTCGCCGGCACCACGGGCTCGGGCAAGTCGGTGGCGATCAACGCGATGATCCTGTCGCTGCTCTACAAGTCCGAGCCGAAGAACGTCCGCTTCATCCTGATCGACCCGAAGATGCTGGAGCTCTCGGCCTACCAGGACATCCCGCACCTGCTCGCGCCGGTGGTCACGGACATGAAGCAGGCGGCCAGCGCGCTCGCCTGGTGCGTCGCCGAGATGGACCGGCGCTACAAGCTGATGAGCTGGCTGGGCGTGCGCAACCTCTCGGGCTACAACCACAAGGTGGCCGACGCCGTGAAGCACGGCCGCACGCTCGAGGACCCCTCGACCATCGAGTCGGGCAACCCGCAGCCGCTCGAGCAGCTGCCGCTGATCGTGGTGGTGATCGACGAGCTCGCGGACCTGATGATGGTCGCGGGCAAGAAGGTCGAGGAGCTGATCGCGCGCCTGGCGCAGAAGGCGCGCGCCGCGGGCATCCACCTGATCCTCGCCACGCAGCGCCCGTCGGTGGACGTGATCACGGGCCTGATCAAGGCCAACATCCCGACGCGCATCGCCTTCCAGGTGGCCTCCCGCGTGGACTCGCGCACCATCCTCGACCAATCCGGCGCCGATGCGCTGCTCGGCGCCGGCGACATGCTCTACCTGCCCGCGGGCACGGGGCTGCCGCAGCGCATCCACGGCGCCTTCGTGGCGGACCACGAGGTGCACAAGGTGGTCGAGCACCTGAAGAGCCTCGCCAAGCCCGAGTACATCGGCGAGGTCCTCGAGCCGGCGGCGGCGGCCGAGGGCGGCGCGGGCGAGGAGCCGACGGGCGAGAAGGACCCGCTCTACGACCAGGCGGTAGAGATCGTGGTGCGCACCCGCCGTCCGTCGATCTCGCTGGTGCAGCGCCACCTGCGCATCGGCTACAACCGCGCCGCGCGCCTGATCGAGGACATGGAGCGGGCGGGCCTCGTCTCGCCGATGCAGTCGAACGGCAACCGCGAGGTTCTCGTTCCGGCGAAAGTGGAGTAATGGCATGAAGAGGATTCTGTTTTTCCTGTCTCTGGTCCTGATCTCTCAGACCCTGAACGCAGCGAGCCTGGAGCGCTTCCAGAGCTACCTGCGCACCACGCAGTCGGCGCGGGGCGATTTCGAGCAGAAGGTCTACGACAAGAACGGCAAGCTGGTGCAGGATTCGCGCGGCAGCTTCGTGCTGCTGCGGCCAAACCGCTTCCGCTGGTCCTACCTGAAGCCGCCGCAGGTCATCGTCGGCGATGGTGAGCGCGTCTGGATCCACGACGCCGACCTGAACCAGGTCACCGTGCGGCGCATCGCGCGCGTGCTCGGCTCGACGCCGGCGGCGCTGCTCGCGGGATCGTCCGACGTCGGCGAGGCGTTCGAGATGAAGGAGCTGGGCGCCAAGGACGGCCTGGAATGGCTGGAAGCCCGGCCGCGCGAGAAGGAGGCCGGCTTCGAGCGCATGCGCCTGGGCCTGTCCACCGGCGGCGTGGAGGCGATGGAGCTGGTCGACCACTTCGGCCAGACGACCATGCTTCGCTTCAGCAACGTGGTGCGCAACCCGCAGGTCGAGCCGGGAACCTTCCGCTTCAGCCCGCCGAAGGGGGCTGACGTCCTTGGGGACTGACCTCTTCGGCGCTCGTGCAGGCGCCGCGGAGCCGGTCGCGCCGCTCGCGGAGAAGCTGCGGCCGCGCAGCCTCGAGGAAGTAGTCGGGCAGCGCCATCTGCTCGGTCCCGGCCGGCCCCTGCGCGTCGCCTTCGAGTCGGGCAAGCCGCACTCGATGATCCTGTGGGGACCGCCCGGCTCGGGCAAGACTACGATCGCGCGCCTGATGGCGCAGGCCTTCGACGCCGAGTTCGTCGCGCTCTCGGCCGTGCTCTCCGGGGTCAAGGACATCCGCGATGCGGTGCAGGCGGCCGAGCGGACATTGGCTGCGAGCGGACGGCGCACGATCCTCTTCGTCGACGAGGTGCACCGCTTCAACAAGGCGCAGCAGGACGCGTTCCTGCCCTACGTCGAGAAAGGGCTGTTCACTTTTGTCGGCGCGACCACCGAGAATCCTTCGTTCGAAGTCAATTCCGCGCTGCTGTCGAGAGCAACGGTCTATGTGTTGGAGCCGCTGTCGTCAGACGATTTGAAGGTTTTGATTCAGAAATCAAATATCAACCTTGACGAAGAGGCGAGCACGCGTCTGATCGGCTTCGCGGACGGAGATGCGCGCAGGCTGCTCAACGCAGTCGAGATTCTTGCAAATGCAAAACCCAAGGGCTTGATCGACGGCACGTTCGTCGAGGACACGCTGGCGAAGAACCTGCGCCGCTTCGACAAGGGCGGCGAGCAGTTCTACGACCAGATCTCCGCCCTGCACAAGGCGGTGCGCGGCTCGGACCCGGACGCCTCGCTCTACTGGCTCGTGCGGATGCTGGACGGCGGCGCCGACCCGCTGTACCTCGCGCGGCGCATCGTGCGCATGGCGGTGGAGGACGTCGGGCTCGCCGACCCGCGCGCGCTGCGCCTCGCGCTCGACGCCGCAGAAACGTACGAGCGGCTGGGCTCTCCCGAGGGTGAGCTGGCGCTCGCCGAGGCGGTGCTGTACCTCGCCGTGTCGGCCAAGTCGAACGCGGTCTACAGCGCCTATAATTCGGCGCGCGCCTTCGTCGCGCAGGACGGCACCCGGCCGGTCCCGCTGCACATCCGCAACGCGCCCACCCGGCTGATGCAAGGGCTTGGCTACGGCAAGGACTACCGGTACGCGCACGACGAAGCCGACGCGTTCGCGGCGGGCGAGGATTATTTCCCCGAGGGCATGCCGGAGGTGAGCTGGTATCGCCCGACTGAGCGCGGGCTCGAAGGCCGGATCCGCGAGAAGCTGGAAGAGCTGCGCTTGCGCAACGCCGAAGCCATGAAGAAGAGAAAATGATCGACATCCAGCTGCTGAGGAACTCCATCGAACCGGTCGCCGCGAGGCTGCGCGCGCGCGGCTACGAGCTCGACGTCGCCGGCTTCGACAAGCTGGAGCGGCACCGCAAGGACATCCAGACCACCACCGAGCTGCTGCAGTCGCAGCGCAACGCGCTCTCCAGGCAGATCGGCCAGGCCAAGGCAAAGAAGGACGAGGCGCAGGCGTCCGAGCTGCTGAAGCAGGCGGGGGAGTTGGGCGACAAGCTCAAGCAGATCGAGGTGCAGAATGACGCCGTGCAGGCGCAGCTGCGCGAATTCGTATCGCTGGTGCCGAACCTGCTGCACGAAAGCGTGCCGGCCGGGACATCCTCCGAGCAGAACGTCGAGGCGAGGCGCTGGGGCGAGGCGCGCCAGTTCGGGTTTGCGCCGCGCGACCATGTCGACATCGGCGCCGGGCTGCGCGGCCTCGACTTCGACACCGGCGCGAAGCTCGCCGGCGCGCGCTTCGCGGTGATGAAGGGGCAGGTCGCGCGCCTGCACCGCGCGCTCGCGCAGTTCATGCTGGACGTGCACACGCGCGAGCACGGCTACACCGAGGTCTACACGCCCTACATGGTGAGTGGCGCCTGCGCGGACGGCGTCACCAGCCTCGCCAAGTTCAAGGGCGACCTGTTCAAGCTGGAGGACCGGGACCTGTACCTCATCCCGACGGCCGAGTATCCGGTCACCAACTTCGTGCGCGACGAGATCGTGCCGCTGGAGGCGCTGCCGCTGCGCTACGTCTGCCATTCGCCCTGCTTCCGCTCGGAGGCGGGCGCGGCGGGCAAGGACACGCGCGGCATGATCCGCAACCACCAGTTCGACAAGGTCGAGATGGTGCAGATGGTGCACCCGTCGAAGTCCTGGGCGGCGCACGAGGAGCTGACCGGCCATGCCGAGGCGATCCTGCAGCGCCTCGAGCTGCCCTACCGCGTGGTGACGCTGTGCTCCGGCGACACCGGGTTTTCCTCGGCGAAAACCTACGACCTGGAAGTCTGGCTGCCCGGGCAGAACGCCTACCGGGAGATCTCCTCGTGCTCCAACTTCGAGGCGTTCCAGGCCCGGCGCATGCAGGCGCGCTTCCGCAACGAGAAGGGCCGGCCCGAGCCCCTGCATACGCTCAACGGCTCGGGGCTGGCGGTTGGCCGCACGCTGATCGCGGTGCTGGAGAATTACCAGCAGGCCGACGGCTCGGTGGCGGTCCCCGCCGCGCTGCGCGGCTACATGGGCGGCGCCGAGAAGCTCACCCGGCCGTCCTAAGCGCGGCGCCTGCGCTGCGCTCCCTGCTAAAATTCGCGTCCCCGCGGAGAGGTGGCAGAGTGGTCGATTGCGGCAGACTCGAAATCTGTTGAACTCGCAAGAGTTCCGGGGGTTCGAATCCCTCCCTCTCCGCCACAATTAATTGTAAGTCGAGGAATTCAAATCATTTGTTGCTCCAAGGGGTGAGCGACCCGCGTCGCGTGTTCCGCTTGGCGCAGGCGCGAATCCTGCCGCGATGACCGCCATCGCTGCGCCAACCCGGACCAGTCCGCTGCTACTTCCTTTTCGGCACTACGCGCAGGCGCGACACGACTGTCGGATCTTGACGCAGCTCCATTCGGAGCCCTTGTCGTCGAGGAGCCGTTTGTTCGCGCTCGCGCTGATCTCGGCGTCAGCCGTCACCTCGGCCTTGGTGCGCACGTCCATCGTTGTCGTCACCGCACTCATCGACAATGCGTCCGCCAACTTTCGTTGCCGTGCCGCCGCTGGAACCCGCGGAGACTGTCCCGGGCTGGATCATTCCGGCAGCCTGACGTTACTGGCCGAGTTTCTTGACGTCCCCCGACTCCACCTTCAGCGTCCTGTCACCCCACCGGTACTTGCCCTCGCCGAGATTCTCGACAGTCCCGCAATTTGTGGCGGACCCGCTGGGATACCTCCACGTTACGCAGGCTTTGCCGTCCATCGCATCACCTCGTCTTCTCGGTCTCCGACCCCGCGCTTTCCGTCGCAGCCGGGCATCGGGAGTTCCCGCCTCAGTAACGCTACTTTATCTGCTCCAACGCCCAGCCCGGAATATCGCCGGTGGCGGGCGGCAGGCTCACCCAGTTGTCCGGCTTCTTCGCCAGCGCGCGTCCCGCATCAAATGCCGCGCGCATCTGCTGCGGGTCAAAGGCGAGCGGGTCCTTGCCGATATTTACGTTGTCGGGTATTGCGGCCATTTTGAAGTTGTAGCCCAGCAGCTTGGCGCCGAAATAGGAGCGCGTCAGCGCCGTTTGCATGGACTGGTCCATCATCACGCTGACGGTCGTCGCTGCGACGTCACCGAGGGCTCTGCGCAATGCCTCGGGAGGGCTTTGCAGCCTGCCGTTGTCGACCAGATAAATGTTACCCGGCCCGTACAGCGGGGGCGGGGGGCGCGTAGTCCCGCCCATTCCCGCGATGACGACATTCGAACGGGCAGCTCCGTCGACGAACAGGTGACCATCGATTTCCACTGGGGGAAAAACGATGGGGAACGACGCGGAGGCGAGCAGCACCTCGCGATACAGCGCGAGGTTGCCGTCCTTCGCGATCAGCGACATATTCCAGACCCAGGTCTGACCGTAGTCGATGTTGGTCGTGCCGACGACCAGTAACCGATTGTCGTTGTATGTGGCAGCAACTCGCTTCAAGGTCTCCGCCGTAATGAATTTGGCGATCAACGCTCGCAGTGGCGAGGTGTCCGACAGCGAATCGGCGCCGAGGAGGCCGAAGATCCCTCTTTCCGTGTGGACGTCTTTCTTGGAAATCTGCGTGTACATCTCCTCGAGCTGGGCATCGTCGGCCGCAGTGCCGAGCAGCGCGTGGGTCGCCAGCAAGGCGCCGGTGCTCACGCCACCGACGATGTCGAATGTCGGTCGTTGACCGCTTTCACGCCAACCGGTCAGGAGGCCGGCGCCAAAGGCACCGTTCTGGCCGCCACCCGAAAGAGACAGAACATTGAGCGCGTGCCCGCGTTTGCGCTCCATCTGACGGATGAAGTTTCCGCCACCCGCCGCAGCCTCGGCGTAGAGCGGCGAAAGCCGCTCCGGGTTCAATGGATCGTGTCCGTTCGGCAGCATTGCATAGAGCGCGGGCTTTTCCGAAAGCACCCGCGCAGGAGGGGAAGCACATCCGCCGAGCAGCAGCGCCGCCACGACAACCGCGAAAACAGTCAACCTTCTCTCTCTCATGCTGATCTCCATTCTGCCCGCCAGGAAGCGAATCCCCATCGCTTACTTCTTGCCGTCACTGATCAAGCAATAGCTCAGGGCGCCTATTATGCCGCCAGTGATCGGCGCCACCCAAAAGAGCCATGGCTGCGCGATGGCCAATCGCCGACATACACGGCAATGCCCGTGCTGCGCGCAGGATTCACCGAAGTTTGCGTGACCGGGATGCTGATCAGGTGGATAAGGGTCAGGCACAAGCCAATGGCGATCGGAGCGAATCCCTGCGGCGCCCGGTCCGGGTGATCGAATTGCGCCGCCTCCTGCTTTGGCGCCCATGATAAGGTGGAAGGGCGCGGTTCCGTCACGGTCGAATTTGCCGTAGCCCGCTTCGCCTTCGGAGCACGAAATGCGCATGCGCGTGTGGCCGTCGCTCTTCCTCGCTGCGGTGGCGGCAACTACCGGCTCGCCAGTCCTGGCGCAGAGCGGCGCGCAGGCCAATACGGCGGATCCGGGCAGCGCGGCGCTCACGCTGCATCTGCGCGGCTATCGCCTCGATCGGCAAATCGAGGATGCTCCGAATCTGAAGGCGAATACAATCGGCGGCTGGGCCGGACTGGACTCCGGCTGGCTCTTCGACCGGGTGAAGTTCGGCGCGGTGGCGTACACCTCGCAGAAGATCGCGGCCCCGCTCGACGAGGACGGGACCTTCCTCCTCAAGCCCGACCAGAAGAGCTACGGCGGCTTCGGCGAGCTCTTCGCCCGGGTCAGGCTGTGGGAAGGCGCGCAGTTCACCGGCTACCGCCAGCAGGTCGTGCAGCCGGAAGTCAACCTGCAGGACAACCGTATGACGCCGAACACGTTCGAGGGCTACACGCTCGGCGGCAAATGGGGCGATCTCGAGTACTTCGGCGGCTACCTGGACAAGATGAAGCCCCGCAACGCGACCGGCTTCGTCAACTTTGCGCGCATCCTCAACGCGCCGGCGAACGTGGATGCGGGCATGTGGCTGGGCGGTTTGCGCTACACGCCGGTCAAGGATCTGACGCTGCGGCTGTCCACCTACCATGTTCCCGACCTGCTCAACTCGACCTATGCCGACGCCAGTTGGACTACTCAGGTGTCGCAAAGTGTGTGGCTGCGGCTCGGCGGGCAGTATATGTACCAGTCCAGCACGGGGGACGACGCGCTTACCGGGCGTTCGTTCAACACCTCGTTTCGGGGCGTCAAGGCGGACCTGGGCCGCGCGGGCGGGACGCTGACCGCGGCGTACACGTGGACCGGCCGCGGCGCCAACTACCAGACGCCGTTCGGCGACTTCGCCGGCTACACCTACGGGGTCGTCACCAGCTTCAACCGGGCGAACGAAAACGCCTTCATGCTGCAGGCGAGGTACGATTTTTCCGCGAATGGGCTGCCAGGGCTGGCGGTCACCACCTATGGAATGTTCGGCAACAGCGCGATTAATCCTGCCACCGGCGCCGCCGTGTCCGACAAGACCGAGTTCAGCGTCACGGCCGACTATCGCTTCACGTCGAAGGAATGGCCGGACTGGATCCGGCCGCTGTGGCTGCGCGTGCGCGCCACGCGCGTCGCTTCCGAGCTGGG
>JAYRND010000291.1:0-3494 GCA_041904885.1 Burkholderiales bacterium | reverse complement strand
CCCCGTGCCGACCTCGAGTACGACATGCCCCGGCTGCGGCGCGATCAGGTCGGCCGACAGGGCGACGATGTAGGGCTGCGAGATGGTCTGCCCCAGTCCGATCGGCAGCGGATGGTTGCGGTAGGCGAGCGATTGCTGCTCGGGCGGGACCAGCCGGTGGCGCTCGACCTTGCACAGCGCCGCGCGCACCCGCGGCGACATCGCCGGCAGCCCGGTGAGGCCGCGTGTCTCGGCGTACGTCGCCTCGACTTCCGCCACCAGCCTCGCGCGCTGCGCAGCGAAATCTTGCGCCTGCGCTTCCTCAGTCAAGAGAAACGCCAGCAGGAAACAAGCTAGGACGCCCGTTTATCCCTCTCAATGAGAGCGTATGCCGAGTGATTGTGAATCGACTCGAAATTCTCCGACTCGACCACGTAGGCGGTGATGCGCTCGTCCAGGTTGAGGATGGCCGCGACGTCGCGCACCATGTCCTCGACGAATTTCGGATTGTCGTAGGCGCGCTCGGTGACGAACTTCTCGTCCGGGCGCTTGAGCAGCCCGTAGAGCTCGCTCGAGGCCTGCTTCTCCACCAGGTCCACGATCTCCTCGATCCAGACGAAGTCGCTGGTCGTCGCCGTCACCGTGACGTGCGAGCGCTGGTTGTGCGCGCCGTAATCGGAGATCTTCTTCGAGCAGGGGCAGAGGCTGGTCACCGGCACCAGCACCTTCATGGCGAAATGCTGCCGGCCCTTCTTCACCTCGCCGATGAACGTGACCTCGTAGTCCATGAGGCTGCGAACGCCGGACACGGGGGCCTTCTTCTCGATGAAATAGGGGAAGGCCATCTCGATGCGGCCCTCCTCGGCCTCCAGCCGCTCGACCATCTCCTTGAGCATCGCCTTGAAGCTGTCCACGGTGAGCTCGCGCTCCTGGGCGGAGAGGATCTCCACGAAGCGCGACATGTGCGTGCCCTTGAACTGGTGCGGGAGGCCGACGTACATGTTGAAGCTGGCGATGGTGTGCTGCGTGCCGCCCGCCCGCTCCATGATGCGCACGGGGTGGCGGATCGCCTTGACGCCCACCTGGTCGATCGCAAGCTTGCGCGAGTCGCGCGCAGCCTGGACGTCGGGGATGTTGTGCAGGTCTTTGGCTTTCATGGGGCGATTATATCCCCTACTGATTTACTCGGGTATTGCCTCCCGGACCGATTTCACTATCCCCGCCGCATCCAGCCCCACCGACGCCAGCAGCTTCGCCGAGTCGCCATGGTCGACGAACCGGTCCGGCAAGCCGAGCAGCAGCGCGCGGCAGCCCGACTGGGCGAGCACTTCCAGCACCGCGCTGCCCGCGCCCCCCATGATCTGGTGCTCTTCCACTGTCACGATCAGTTCGTGCGTAGCCGCGAGCTCGGACACGAGGGCGGCGTCGACCGGCTTCACGAAGCGCATGTTGGCGACCGTGGCGTCCAGGGTCTCGGCTGCCTCCAGCGCCGGCCTGAGCATCGAACCGAACGCCAGGATGGCGATTTTCTTGCCGGACCTTCTTATTTCACCTTTGCCGATCGGAATTGTAGAAAACTCTTTTTGCAAAACCACACCTGGTCCGGAGCCCCGCGGGTATCGCACCGCCGCGGGGCCGTTCAGCCGGAACCCGGTGGTCAGCATCTGCCGGCACTCGTTCTCGTCGGCCGGCGCCATCACCACCATGTTCGGCACGGTGCGCAGGTAGGCGAGGTCAAAGGCGCCGTTGTGCGTCTGCCCGTCGCCGCCGACGACGCCGGCGCGGTCCAGCGCGAACAGGACCGGCAGATTCTGGATCGCGACGTCGTGGATCAGCTGGTCGTAGCCGCGCTGCAGGAAGGTGGAGTAGATCGCCACCACCGGCTTCAGCCCCTCGCAGGCGATGCCGGCCGCGAAAGTGACTGCGTGCTGCTCGGCGATGGCAGCGTCGAAATAGCGCGCCGGGTACTCCTCCGAGAAGCGCACCATTCCCGAGCCTTCGCGCATCGCGGGCGTGATGGCGACCAGGCGTTCGTCCGCTTTCGCCATGTCGCAGAGCCAGTCGCCGAACACCTGGCTGTAGCTCGGCTTGCCGCCGCTGCCCGCCTTCTTGATGCCCTCGGCGGGATCGAAGCGTCCCGGGCCGTGGTAGGTGATCGGGTCCTCCTCGGCGAGCTTGTAGCCCTGCCCTTTGCGCGTGATCACGTGCAGGAACTGCGGACCGCGCAGCTTGGTGATGTTGGTCAGCGTCGGGATCAGGGCGTCCAGGTCATGGCCGTCGATGGGCCCGATGTAGTTGAAGCCGAACTCCTCGAACAGCGTGCTCGGCGTCACCATGCCCTTGACGTGCTCCTCGGCCCGCCGCGCCAGCTCCCAGGCGATCGGCAGCCGCTTGAGCACGTGCTCGCTCGCGCGCTTGGCGGTGTCGTACATGCGACCGGAGAGCAGGCGCGCAAGATAGTTCGTCAGCGCGCCCACCGGCGGCGAGATCGACATCTCGTTGTCGTTCAGGATCACCAGCAGGTCGACGTCCATGGCGCCGGCGTTGTTGAGCGCCTCGAATGCCATGCCGGCGGACATCGCGCCATCGCCGATCACCGCGACGCATTTGCGCTTTTCCTGCTTCAGCTTGGAGGAAACCGCCATGCCCAGCGCAGCCGAGATCGAGGTGCTCGAGTGCGCCGTGCCGAAAGCGTCGTAGCGCGACTCGCTGCGCCGCGGGAAGCCCGAGATGCCGTCGATCATGCGCAGCCGCGCCATCTGCTCGCGCCGCCCGGTGAGAATCTTGTGTGCGTAGGTCTGGTGGCCCACGTCCCAGACGATGCGGTCTTCGGGCGTGTTGAAGACGTAGTGCAGCGCGATGGTCAGCTCGACCGTGCCCAGGTTCGACGACAGGTGGCCGCCGGTCTTCGACACCGAATCGAGCACGTAGGCGCGCAGCTCGTCGGCAAGCCGCGGCAACTGCTTGCGGTCCAGCTGCCGCAGCTCGGCCGGATCATTGACCGTCTTCAGCAGCTCGTACATGGACGGATTGTATCCGTCGGCGGGCAGCTCCCCGGCGATGGTCGCCATGCCTAGAATTTCCTCAGAACGATGAAATCGGCAAGCTGGCGCAGCCGCAGCGCGCCCGCGCCGAACTGCGCGAGCGCCTCGTGCGCGCCCTGCCTCAGCTCCTCGGCGAACGCCTTCGCGCGCGCGCTGCCCAGCGCCGACACGTAGGTCGGCTTGCCCTGCCTGGAATCCTTCCCGGCGGTCTTGCCGAGCGTAGCGGTGCTCGCTTCCGCGTCCAGCACGTCGTCCACCACCTGGAAGGCGAGTCCGATCCGGTGCGCGTACTGCTCGAGCGCCGGCGGGCAGGGGCCCCCGCACATCGCGCCCAGCTTCACCGACGCGCTGATCAGCGCCCCGGTCTTCCTCACGTGCATGTGCTCCAGCTCCGCCTGCGACAGCTGCTTGCCGGTCGCTTCCAGGTCGATCGCCTGGCCGCCGGCCATGCCGCGCGATCCGCAGGCGATT